>NZ_JBEZXE010000041.1:0-74337 GCF_040637885.1 Kitasatospora sp. NPDC028055
TTGGCCGGGGCCCACGCGGCGCCCCACCACCCCGGCCCCCCCCCCAACCCCCCCGGGGGGCCCCCCCCCCCCCCGCGCCTGCATAAACTCATCGCGGCCTGAGCAAACCGACCACGTGTTGCAACGACCCCTAGAAACCGCCTCCCTCCCCCTCCCCCTCCCCTCCCCTCACCCCCACTGCACCAGAAGTCGACCCCGCCGACTTCCGGTGCAGCACTGCCCCCCACCGGCACATGCCACCTGGCCGGATCACAGCCCTCCGCTTCCACCGCACCCCGCCCCTCCCGCACGCCCGCAGAACCACCCACCGCCCCCACCCCCACACGCAGCGTGACCACCCGACCGGCCAGGGCAACGCCCCACCACCCCCCTGGCATGACCCCGCCACACGTTTCCGGCCAGGCGGTTTGCCTCTGTTGCCCGATCTTGCGGAGGTGCCGCCCCCGGTCGAGCGGTCGTACGGGCAACCGGATGTGACAGAAGGCCGGTACAAGGGGAAGACTGCTCGACGTGACGTCTCGGAACCCGCGCGACCGTGATGCCCCGCTCCCGCCGACGATCGGTACCGGTGCGACGGTGACCCGTCTCCCCGGTACGGCCCAACGGCCCTCCGGCGGCAGGCCGGGCGGGGCCGCCGTACCCCGACGCCGTGGTCCCGCCCCGGCCCCCGGCCGGGGCCGGGTTCCGGTGCCGGAGGGCTTCCCCGCGCCGGCCGAGCTGGCCCCGCTGGCCCGTCGGATGCTGGTGGACGCCGTCCGGATCGCCCGCTGGGCCGGGGAGCTGGCGGAGGTCGACAAGCGCGGCGAGCTGCTCCCGGACGACGCCCGTGAGGCCGGCCGGGCGCTGGCCATGACGGTCGGCGCGGCGGCCAAGGCCTGGGGCCAGGCCCTGCTGGTGGGCCTGGTGGAGGCCCGGGACGGCGGAGCGGGCCCCGGCTGGCGCCTGCACGCCTGGGAGCACGACGACGAGGCCGTGGTGCGCGGCTGGTCCGGGCTGTTCGACGCCTGGACGCTGCTCGCCCCGGTGCCGCCCGCCGCGCTGCGCGGGGTGTTCGCCGTCCTGGCCGGCCAGGCCGTGGACCAGGCCCCGCAGTTGCTGTCCTTCCTGCACCTGGTGGACGGCCCGGTGGCCGAGAGCGAGCTGCTGGAGCTGCTGCGCCGCGGCCTGGACGAGCGCCGGGTCGGGGCCGGGCTGGGCAATCCGGGCCTGTCGCCGGTGCCGCACGCCGCCTCGGCGGTGTCCGCGGTCCGCGGCACCTGCCGGGCGCCGCAGATCGACACCCCGGCCGCGCCCTCCGACGTGGCCGCGGTGCTGGACTGGATGCTGGACGGCCTGACGGCGGTCGGCGCCGTGGTGCGCCGCGACGACGCCGCCGAGCTGTCCCCGCTGGGCCACTGGGCGGTGCGGGCGAAGCTGGAGGAGATCTGCACCGTCGCCCAGACCGCGGCCGGGCACATCGAGCAGAGCGCCTTCGAGCTGCTGAACGCCTGCGCGGACTACTCGCCGGGCCCGGCCCGGGCGGAGTTCCGCGCCTGGGTGGCGGCCCGCCCGGCGGACCGCGCGGTGGCCGAGCTGCTGGACGCGGCCCAGGGCGACGACGCGCTGGTGCGCGGCCTGGCCTTCGAGGCGCTGCGGGTGGCCGGCGGTCCGGCCGAGCAGGCGGTGCGGGCGGCGGTGGACGAGCCGGTGCTGCGCCCGTACGCGCTGCTCTGGCTGGCCGAGCGGTCCGACGAGGGGGTCGCCCCGGCGGACGTGCTGGGCGCCGAGGACGCGGCCTGGCTGTGGGTGGACACGGCGGCGGCGGTGCTGGACCACGGTGAGACGGAGCTGCTGGTGGGGCACGTCGAGGGCGCCTCGGCGGGTGACCCGGTGCGGCTGTTCGCCCGGGCCCGGCAGTCCGGGCACCCCCGGGCGGCCTCGGTGCTGACGGCGGTCTCCGGCGTGCACCCGGACCCGGGCGTGGCCCGGGCGGCCCGCCGCTCGGCGTTCAGCGTCCACACCGGCGGGGCGTGACCCTCCCAGCAAGGACCGCAGACCCCCCAGAAGCAACGCGAAGGGCCCGGAACCTGATGGTTCCGGGCCCTCCGTACGTCACTACGTCACGCGGCGGTTCAGCCGAGCCGCGACTCCGCCCGCCGGGCGCGGACGTCGCCGACCTTCTGCCCGACCTTGCGCCGGATGACCAGCAGCGGCGCCATCGCGGCGAGCGTGATCTGGGCGAAGGCGCCGATGTGCATCAGGGTGTCGCCACCGGGCAGCCCGGTCGCCCAGGCGGCCAGGCAGCCGATCGCCACGACGACCCAGCAGAGCGTGGCGGTGGCCAGCAGCCCCTGCGGCTTGGGGTACTCGATCCGGCTGACCATGAGGTACGCGGCGCCGAAGATGGCGAGCAGACCGGGCAGGAACGGCGGGTCGAGCAGCACGATGGCGATGACCGTCATCGCGCCCATCGGGCAGGGCATGCCCTGGAACACCCCGGGCCGCATCTTGACGGCCGAGAAGCGGGCCAGCCGCAGGACCACCGCGAGCAGCACGGTCAGCGCGATCAGCGCCGAGAGCTTGGTGTTGGAGCCCTGGGAGACCATGCCCCAGACGGCGACGAAGTAGGCCGGCGCGATGCCGAAGCTGATCAGGTCGGCCAGGTTGTCGAGTTCCGCTCCGAGGGCGGAGGAGCGGAGCTTCCGCGCCACCAGGCCGTCGAAGAGGTCGCACATCGAGCCGATCAGCAGCAGCGTCACCGCGGTGGCGGCGCTGTGCCGGTCCGGAGCGGCGTCCGGGTTGGTGATGTGCGGGACGAGGACCCCGGTGGTGATCGAGTAGATCGCCAGGAAGCCGCAGACGGCGTTCCCCAGGGTCAGGAAGTCGGCGGTGGACAGGTGCTGCGGGGAACGCGGGGCGCGCAGCTCACGGTCGCGCGCCCAGCGGCGACGGCGCAGGGCCGTCTCCTCGTCGTCCAGGCCGACGATTGTTTCAGGATCAGTCACGGTCAAGGCGCGTCACCCCGGCTGTGGTCTTCTGGCCGACCTCGACGCCGACCTCGACGCCGGCCGGCAGGTAGGTGTCGACCCGGGAGCCGAACCGGATCAGGCCGATCCGGTCGCCCTGCTCGACCTTGGTTCCGGCGGTCACGTACGGCACGATGCGACGGGCCACGGCCCCCGCGATCTGCACCATCTCGATGTCGCCGAGCTCGGTCTCGAAGTGCCAGACGACCCGCTCGTTCCGGTCGCTGTCCTTGTTGAAGGCCGGCACGAAGCCGCCCGCGACGTGCTCGACCGACGTCACCGTGCCCGGCAGGGGCGCCCGGTTGACGTGGACGTTGAGCGGGCTCATGAAGATCGCGACCCGGGTGCGGCCGTCCGGCCAGGCGTCGATGCTCTGGACCACGCCGTCGGCGGGGGAGATGACTCTGCCGGTGCCGATCTCACGCTCGGGGTCGCGGAAGAACCACAGCATGCCCGCGCCGAGCGCGCAGGCCGGTACCGCGGCCAGGGCCCACTTGCCGTTGCGCCGGGTGAGGGCGGTGGTCACGGCGGCCGTGGCGAGGGTGGGGACGAACCAGGGGGTGGCTCCGCGCGCGATGGTCACGCGGGGTCGCCGACCGGCCGTCGGGGCTGCGAGGGCATCGCGGTCCGTGACGGAGGTGTGAGGGGACGGGCTGATGGGCATCGAAGACCTTTGTCGCGGGGGATCATGGCCGCTGGACGGGGGCCACCGCGGGATCGGTAATAGAGGGACGGCTTGCTGTCCCGGTGGATGCTATCGGGAGCACACGGTGGGTGGGCAACCCGCCTGCTCGTTCATGTGTCCGGTGGGAGCGCGTGCGCGCGTCCCACCTCTACGACCGTAGCTCGCCCCGGTCCGGTTCCCAAGGGACCGGACACGGCTGGTGACACTTGTCTCAGCAGGGGTGCGGTCGGAACCCGGTGGGGGACACGGGCCGCACCGGGTGGAAGAAGGTGTACGGAAGCGGCCGCAGGGCGTGTCGCTGCAGCTGTACGCCCTGCGGCCGCTTTCCGGAGGCCGTGCCGGACCCAGGCGGACCAGGCCGGGCCGTGACGGGCACGGCGCTCTGCCGGGACGGGCCCGCACGCCCGTCGACCGGCGGTTTCGGAGCGGGCCGCCCGTCAATCCGGGCGGTCCCGCAATCACTCGGCGGTCCCCGCGCTCGGGCGGGGACCGGCCGTCACTCGGCGATCTTGTACTCCTCCAGGAGCCGGCGCCCGACGATCATCTTCTGGATCTCCGCAGTTCCTTCACCGATGAGCAGCATCGGGGCCTCGCGGTAGAGGCGCTCGATCTCGTACTCCTTGGAGAAGCCGTAGCCGCCGTGGATCCGGAAGGCGTCCTCGACGACCTCCTTGCAGTACTCGGAGGCCAGGTACTTGGCCATGCCGGCTTCCAGGTCGTTGCGCTCGCCGCTGTCCTTCTTGCGGGCGGCCATGACCATCATCTGGTGGGCGGCCTCGACCTTGGTGGCCATCTCGGCGAGCTTGAACTGGATCGCCTGGTGCTCGGCGATCTTCTTGCCGAAGGTGGAGCGCTGCTGGGCGTAGGAGATGCCGAGCTCGAAGGCGCGGCGGGCGACGCCGCAGCCGCGGGCGGCGACGTTGACGCGGCCGACCTCGACGCCGTCCATCATCTGGTAGAAGCCGCGGCCCGGGACGCCGCCGAGGATCCGGTCGGCCGGGATCCGCACGTCCTGGAGCACCAGCTCGGTGGTGTCGACGCCCTTGTAGCCCATCTTCTCGATCTTCCCGGGCACGGTGAGGCCGGGGACGGTCGGGTTCGGGCCGAAGCCGGCCGTCTTCTCGATCAGGAAGGTGGTCATGTTCTTGTACGGGGAGCTGCCGCCCTCGTCGGTCTTGCACAGGACCGCGACCAGGGTGGAGGTGCCGCCGTTGGTGAGCCACATCTTCTGGCCGTTGAGGACGTAGAAGTCCCCGTCCTTGACGCCCTTGGTGGAGATGGCCGAAACGTCGGAGCCGAGTCCGGGCTCGGACATCGAGAAGGCGCCGCGGATTTCGCCGGCGGCCATCTTCGGCAGGAAGTAGTCCTTCTGCTCCTGGGTGCCGTGGGCGTTGATCATGTGCGCCACGATGAAGTGGGTGTTGACGATGCCGGAGACCGACATCCAGCCGCGGGCGATCTCCTCGACCACCAGGGCGTAGGTGAGCAGGGACTCGCCGAGGCCGCCGTACTCCTCGGGGATCGTGAGGCCGAACAGCCCGAGCTGCTTCATGCCCTCGACGATCGCGGTCGGGTACTCGTCCTTGTGCTCCAGCTCGGTCGCGACCGGAATGATCTCCTTGTCGACGAAATCCCGCACGGTGGCGAGGATGTCCCGCTGGATCTCGGTGAGGCCGTCGGTCTGTGCGAGGCGTCCCATCGTGCGGCTCCGGAATGTCTGAAAAAGGGCGGGGGGGGGGGATTTTCCGGGGGCCCTGCCGGCGTGGCTGCGGCAGCAGGGCCCCCGACCGGGTGGGGGTCGGCCGATGACGGCGGCCTACCCGTCCGGGGTCTTTGAGAGGGGAGAGGCTAGGAAAGGGGCTCGGGGCGGCCGGGCTGCTCGCCGCCGCGCGCCTTGGTGTACGTCTCGGTCGGCACCATCACCTTGCGGCGGAAGATGCAGACGACCGTGCCGTCCTGCTTGTACCCCTTGGTCTCGACGTACACGATGCCCCGGTCGTCCTTGGACTTGGACGGCCACTTGTCGAGCACGGTCGTCTCGCCGTAGATGGTGTCGCCGTGGAAGGTCGGCGCGACGTGGCGCAGCGACTCGATCTCCAGGTTGGCGATCGCCTTGCCGGAGACGTCCGGGACGGACATGCCCAGCAGCAGCGAGTAGATGTAGTTGCCCACCACGACGTTCTTCCCGAAGTCCGTCGTCTTCTCCGCATAGTTGGTGTCCATGTGGAGGGGGTGGTGGTTCATGGTGAGCAGGCAGAAGAGGTGGTCGTCGTACTCGGTGACCGTCTTGCCGGGCCAGTGCTTGTAGACCGCGCCGACCTCGAACTCCTCGTAGGTGCGTCCGAACTGCATCTGGATCACGCCTCCGGGATCTCGAACTTGGTGGTGCGCTGCATGCCGGCGGCCCGGCCCTTGCCGGCGATGACCAGGGCCATCTTGCGGCTGGCCTCGTCGATCATCTCGTCGCCGAGCATCGCGGAGCCCTTGGCGCCGCCCGCCTCGGAGGTGCAGTAGTCGTACGCGTCGAGGATCAGCTCGGCGTGGTCGTAGTCCTCCTGGGAGGGGGAGTAGACCTCGTTGGCGATGGCGACCTGGTCCGGGTGCAGCACCCACTTGCCGTCGAAGCCGAGGGCGGCGGAGCGGCCGGCGACCTCGCGGTAGCCGTCGGCGTTGCGGATCTGGAGGTACGGGCCGTCGATCGCCTGGAGGTCGTTGGCGCGGGCGGCCATCAGGATGCGCATCAGGATGTAGTGGTAGGCGTCGGCGTGGTAGCCGGGCGGCTGCTCGCCGACCACCAGGGACTTCATGTTGATGGAGGCCATGAAGTCGGCGGGGCCGAAGATGATGGTCTCCAGCCGGGGCGAGGCCTCGGCGATGGCGTCGACGTTGATCAGGCCCTTGGCGTTCTCGATCTGCGCCTCGATGCCGATCTTGCCGACCTCGAAGCCCATGGTCTTCTCGATCTGGGTGAGCAGCAGGTCGAGCGCCCTGACCTGCTCGGCGTCCTGGACCTTGGGCAGCATGATGCAGTCGAGGTTGGGGCCGGCGCCCTCGACGACGGTGATCACGTCGCGGTAGGTCCAGTGGGTGGTCCAGTCGTTGACGCGCACGACGCGGGTCTTGTTGCCCCAGTCGCCGTTGTTCAGCGCGTCGACGATGTTGTGGCGGGCGCTCTCCTTGACCAGCGGGGCGCAGGCGTCCTCGAGGTCGAGGAAGACCTGGTCGGCCGGGAGGCCCTGGGCCTTCTCCAGGAAGCGCGGGTTGCTGCCCGGTACGGCGAGGCAGGAGCGGCGCGGGCGCAGGCGGTTGACAGTGGTCATGAGGGTGGTTCGGTTCCTTCCCAGTGGTCAGCTGGTCAGCTGGTCAGTTCGTGGCCGCGGTCGGTGCGGACGTCCACGGCTGGAGCCGGTTGGCCAGCCGGATCTCGTCCACGATCCGGCCGATGATGGTGGTGATGCCGAAGTCCTTCGGGGTGAACACGGCGGCGACGCCGGCGGCCTTGAGGGCCTCGCCGTCCGCTGCCGGGATGATGCCACCCACGATCACCGGGACATCCTCCACCCCGGCGCGGCGCAGCCGCTTGAGGACGTCGGGCACCAGCTCGGTGTGCGCGCCGGAGAGGATGGACAGGCCCACGCAGTGCACGTCCTCCGCCACGGCGGCGGAGACGATCTGCTCCGGGGTGAGCCGGATGCCCTGGTAGACCACCTCGAACCCGGCGTCGCGGGCCCGGACGGCGATCTGTTCGGCGCCGTTGGAGTGGCCGTCCAGGCCGGGCTTGCCGACCAGCAGGCGCAGCTTTCCGGCGCCCAGCTCCTCGGCGGTGGCGGCGACGGCGGCGCGGACCTGCTCCAGCTCCCCGCCCGGCTCGGCGGCGACCGCGACGGGCGCGCCGCCCACGCCGGTGGGGGCGCGGTACTCGCCGAACACCTCGCGCAGGGCGAAGGACCACTCGCCGGTGGTGACCCCGGCCCGGGCGCAGGCGAGGGTGGCCGGCATCAGGTTGGCCTCGGTGGCGGCGACGGTCTTGAGCTCGGCCAGCGCCTCCTGGGCGGCGGCCTCGTCGCGGGCGCCGCGCCAGGCCTCCAGGGCGGCGAGCACGGACTGCTCGGAGGCCGGGTCGACGACCATGATCGCGGTGTCGAGGTCGGCGGTGAGCGGGCTGGGCTCGGTGGTGTCGAAGCAGTTGACCCCGATGATCTTGTCCTCGCCGGACTCGATCCGGGCCCGGCGGGCGGCGTGCGAGGCGACCAGGTTGGACTTGAGGTAGCCGGACTCGACGGCCGGGATCACCCCGCCCATCTCCAGCACCTTGGCGATCTCCGCCTCGGCGCCGGCCAGCAGCGCCGCGGTCTTGGTCTCGATCACCTCGGAGCCGTTGAAGATGTCCCCGTACTCCAGCAGGTCCGACTCGTAGGCCAGCACCTGCTGGATCCGCAGCGACCACTGCTGGTCCCAGGGCCTGGGCAGCCCCAACGCCTCGTTCCAGGCCGGGAGTTGGACGGCGCGGGCGCGGGCGTCCTTGGACAGGGTGACGGCCAGCATCTCCAGCACGATCCGCTGGACGTTGTTCTCCGGCTGGGCCTCGGTCAGCCCGAGCGAGTTGACCTGGACGCCGTAGCGGAACCGGCGCTGCTTGGGGTCGGTGACCCCGTAGCGCTCCAGCGTGACCTTCTCCCAGAGCTGGGCGAAGGCGCGCATCTTGCACATCTCCTCGATGAAGCGCACGCCGGCGTTGACGAAGAAGGAGATCCGGGCGACCACGTCGCCCATCCGCTCGGCGGGCACCTGCCCGGAATCGCGGACGGCGTCGAGCACCGAGATGGCGGTGCACATCGCGTACGCGATCTCCTGGACGGGCGTGGCGCCCGCCTCCTGGAGGTGGTAGCTGCAGATGTTGATCGGGTTCCACTTGGGGATGTTGCCGACCGTGTAGGCGATCATGTCGGTGATCAGGCGCACCGACGGGCCGGGCGGGAAGACGTGCGTCCCGCGCGACAGGTACTCCTTGACGATGTCGTTCTGGGTGGTGCCGGTGAGCTTGGCGATGTCGGCGCCCTGCTCCTCGGCGACCACCTGGTAGAGCGCCAGCAGCCACATCGCGGTGGCGTTGATCGTCATGGAGGTGTTGGTCTGTTCGAGCGGGATGCCGTCGAACAGGGTGCGCATGTCGCCGACGTGGCCGACCGGGACGCCGACCCGGCCCACCTCGCCGCGGGCGAGGATGTGGTCGGAGTCGTAGCCGGTCTGGGTCGGCAGGTCGAAGGCGACGGACAGGCCGGTCTGGCCCTTCGCCAGGTTCCGCCGGTAGAGCGCGTTGGAGTCGCTCGCGGTGGAGTGGCCGGCGTAGGTGCGCATCAGCCAGGGGCGGTCGCGCTTCTGGGGCTCGGTCATCGGAGGTTCCTCAGACGTTCCGGAAGCGATTGATCGCGGGCAGGTGCTTCTCGCGCAGCTCGGCGTCGCGCACGCCCAGGCCCTCCTCGGGGGCCAGGCAGAGCACGCCGACCTTGCCCTGGTGCTTGTTGTGGTGCACGTCGAGGGCGGCCTGGCCGGTCTCCTCCAGCGAGTACACCTTGGAGAGGGTCGGGTGGATCTTGCCCTTGGCGACCAGGCGGTTGGCCTCGTAGGCCTCGCGGTAGTTGGCGAAGTGCGAGCCGACGATCCGCTTGAGCGACATCCACAGGTAGCGGTTGTCGTACTGGTGCATGTAGCCGGAGGTGGAGGCGCAGGTGACGATGGTGCCGCCCTTGCGGGTGACGTACACCGAGGCGCCGAAGGTCTCCCGGCCCGGGTGCTCGAAGACGATGTCGACGTCCTCACCGCCGGTGAACTCGCGGATCTTGGAGCCCAGGCGCTTCCACTCGCGCGGGTCCTGGTTGTGCTCGTCCTTCCAGAACCGGTAGCCCTCGGCCGAGCGGTCGATGATCGCCTCGGCGCCCATGGCGCGGCAGATGTCGGCCTTGGACTCGCTGGAGACCACGCAGATCGGGGTGGCGCCGCCGGCCAGCGCGTACTGGGTGGCGTACGAGCCGAGGCCGCCGCTGGCGCCCCAGATCAGCACGTTGTCGCCCTGCTTCATGCCGGCGCCGTTCTGCGACACCAGCTGGCGGTAGGCGGTGGAGTTGACCAGGCCGGGGGAGGCGGCCTCCTCCCAGGAGAGGTGCTTCGGCTTGGGCAGCAGCTGGTTGGTCTTCACCAGGGCGAGCTGGGCCAGGCCGCCGAAGTTGGTCTCGAAGCCCCAGATGCGCTGCTCCGGGTCCATCATCGTGTCGTTGTGGCCGTCCGGGGACTCCAGCTCGACCGAGAGGCAGTGGGCGACGACCTCGTCGCCGGGCTTCCAGGCGTTGACCCCGGCGCCGGTGCGCAGCACCACGCCCGCGAGGTCGGAGCCGAGCACGTGGTACGGCAGGTCGTGGCGCTTGGTGAGCGGCGACAGCCGGCCGTAGCGCTCCAGGAAGCCGAAGGTGGAGACCGGCTCGAAGATCGAGCTCCACACGGTGTTGTAGTTCACCGAGCTGGCCATGACCGCGACCAGGGCCTCGCCGGGGCCGAGCTCCGGGAGGGCGACCTCGTCGAGGTGGAGGGACTTTCGGGGGTCCTTGTCGCGGCTGTCGAGGCCCGCGAACATCTGCTCCTCGTCCTTGTGGAGCGTGACCGCCCGGTAGGACTCGGGGAGCTTGATCGCCGCGAAGTCGGCCGACGTGGCGTCGGAGCTGAGGATCGCGTCGAGGATTTCCTGCATGGCTGCCTCCGAAGGCGTACCTGTGTGAGGGTCACAGGGCGTCTGGGGGAGCCGGGAGCGGACACCGGCTTCGCTGAGGTGGGTGGTTGGCGGTCAGGCGGTCGCCCGGTGCTGGTCCGGGCGGGTCCGCACTGCTGGTCTGGCTCTGTTCCCGGGGTGGGGGAACGCCGGACGACGGCGCGCCGAGGTGGGGAGCCGCGGCGCCGCGACTGGTGAGTAACAAGGTAGTGGCACCCTGTGCCACTCGTAAAGACACCGGGTGTCAGGAATTCCGACGCTCTGGAAGGGTGCGGGACGCGCGTAGTGCGGGTACGCCGAGGGCCCGCACCGATTCATCGGTACGGGCCCTCGCTACGCCTCTGACCTGCAGTAACAGCCGCCTCAGTGGTCCCGGGCGCCACTCAGCGCGGCCCGGATGCTGTCCACCACGACGTCCAGCGGAGCGTCCGTGCGGGCGACTGTGATGAGCACCTCACCTCCGGGGCTGGCACTCAGTGCGCTCTCCGCCACCACGTCCTCGGGCATCCCACTGGCACCGGGTGCCACCAGCGAGCCCCGGCGTCTGGCACCCGGGGCGCTGGCCGCCCAGAAGGTCCGCCGGATCACCTCGAAGGAGTGGTCCAGCTGCGCCTCGACGTCGCCCCGGCCGCCGGCCCGCAGCCAGCGCCGCAGCACGTGGTTGTGCGCCGCGACCACCGCCGCCGCCGACACCTCGGCCAGCATCGAGTCGTCCTCGCCGCCGCGCTGCCAGCCCGACGGAATGGACTCCCCGGTGTCGAAACGGCCCAGCAGGTAGCGGGTGAACAGCCGCTCGTACCGGGCCACCACGGCGATCTCGCGCTCGCGCAGCGCCGGGACCTGACGGATCAGCTGGTACCGCGCGACCGACACCCCCGGGGTGGAGGCGTACATCCGCAGCACCTCCTTGATGCCGCGGCACACCACGTCCAGCGGGTGCTCCTCCGGCTCGGCGCTGGCCAGCAGGTCGGCCACCCGGACCAGGGTGTCGTCGTGGTCGGGGAAGATCGCCTCCTCCTTCGACCGGAAGTACCGGAAGAAGGTGCGCCGGGCGACCCCGGCGGCCGCGGCGATCTGGTCGACCGTCGTCTCCTCGTAGCCCTGCGAGGCGAACAGCTCCATCGCGGCCGCGGCCAGGTCCTGGCGCATCTGCTGGCGCTGCGCCGCCGCCCGGCGGCTGCCCGGCCCGGCCTCCGTCCCGGCGCCCCCGGACGGGCCGGCCGTCCGGTCGGCGCCGCGCGGTCCGGCGGTGTGCTGCGGGGTGGCTGACTGAACCCGATCCATGTCCGGAACGCTACACGGCCCGGGTGGCGGGGCCGCGGCCCTTCCCCGGCGCACCGGCGTGACCGGGCCGGTCACGGCCGGTCTGGGCCAGCGCGCGGACACCGCCCCCGGGGTCCAGGCGGGGCGGGCGGCCGCCCCGGAGCCGTACGGCGCGGTGCCGTTGCCGTAGGCCGCGCCGTTGCCCGGCGGGGCGGAGCCGGGGCCGTACGGGGTCGCCCCCGCGTCGGGCAGCCGGTCGCCGCCGGCCCGTGACGCGGTCACCGGCGCGCGTGGTCGCGGAAGCCGCGGCCGGTCTTGCGGCCCAGGCAGCCGGCCGCGACCAGGTGCTCCAGCAGCGGCGCCGCGGCCAGGCCCGGCTCGCGGAACTCCTGGTGCAGCACCTGCTCGATGGTCAGCGAGACGTCCAGGCCGACCACGTCCAGCAGCTCGAACGGGCCCATCGGGTAGCCGCAGCCCAGCTTCATCGCGGTGTCGATGTCGTCCACCGTCGCGTAGTGCTCCTGGAGCATCCGCACCGCGTCGTTCAGGTACGGGAACAGCAGGGCGTTGACGATGAAACCGGCCCGGTCGCCGCACTCCACCGGGTGCTTGCGCACCTTCGCGGTCAGCTCCAGCACCGTCGCCGTGACGTCCGGGGCGGTCAGCACGGTGGAGACCACCTCGACCAGCTTCATGGCCGGCGCCGGGTTGAAGAAGTGCATGCCGATCACGTCCTGCGGACGCGAGGTGGCGGTCGCGCAGCTGATCACCGGCAGCGAGGAGGTGGTGGTGGCGAGCACCGCGCCCGGACGGACGATCTTGTCCAGAGTGGCGAACAGCTCCCGCTTGACCGCCAGGTCCTCGGCGACCGCCTCGACCACCAGGTCCACCTCGGCCAGCTCGGCGTACTGGCCGACCGGGGTGACCAGCGCCAGCGCGGCGTCCCGCTGCTCCGCGCTCAGCCGCCCCTTGGCGACCGAGCGCTCCAGCGACTTCGCCAGCTGCGCCTTGGCCCGCTCGGCCTTCTCCTGGCTGCGGGCGGCCAGCAGCACCGGGTGCCCGGCCTTGGCGAACACCTCGGCGATCCCGGTGGCCATCGTGCCCGAGCCGCAGACGCCGACGGTGCGCACCTCGCGGCCCGCCACCTTCGGCCGCGCCGGGCCGGTCGCCGCGTCCACGGCCCTGGAGGAGCCCGGCGCCTCGTAGGTGTAGAAGCCGCGCCCGGACTTGCGGCCCAGCAGCCCGGCCGAGACCAGCTGGCCGAGGATCGGCGCGGGCGCGTGCAGCCGGTCCCGGGACTGCTCGTACATCGCCTCCAGCACCGTCCGGGCGGTGTCCACGCCGATCAGGTCGAGCAGCGCCAGCGGGCCCATCGGCAGGCCGCAGCCGAGCCGCATCGCGGCGTCGATGTCCTCCCGGGAGGCGTACTTGGACTCGTACATCGCGGCGGCCTGGTTCAGGTAGGCGAACAGCAGGCCGTTCACCACGAAGCCGGCCCGGTCGCCGGCCGCCACCGGCTCCTTGCCGAGGTCCCGGGCGAAGGCGGCGGCGTCCTCGGCGGTCTGCGGGGAGGTCAGCACGGTGCGGACCACCTCGACCAGCTTCATGCTGTGCACCGGGTTGAAGAAGTGCAGGCCGAGCACCCGCTCCGGGCGGGCGGTCGCGGCGGCGATCCGGGTCACCGACAGCGCGGTGGTACCGGTGGCCAGCACCGTGCCCTCTGGGCAGATCCGGTCCAGCTCGGCGAAGACCTCCCGCTTCAGCTCCAGCTGCTCGGGGACCTCCTCGATCACCAGGTCCGCCTCGGCGGCCGCGGCCAGCGCGTGCCCGACCGAGATCCGGGCCAGCAGCGCGGTGCGCTCCCCGGCGGTGATCCGCTCCCGGTCGACCGCGTGCGCGGTCGCCTCCTCGATCCGGGCCAGCGCCCGGGTGGCCGAGTCCTCGGAGGCCTCGATGCCGATCACCCGGCGGCCGCTCCTGGCGACCGCCACCGCGACGCCGGCACCCATCGTGCCGAGGCCGACGACGGCCACGGTGGGGAAGGGACGCTCCATCTGTCCTGACTCCTAGTCATGAAGGGCCCGCGCGCGCTCCGGCGGGCGGGCCGCCGCACCCGTCGACGAGGACGGGGGCGGCCGCCCGCCGGAGGAGGGTCCGCGCACGGGGGCTTGGGGAGATGACGGGGTTCCGGCAGGCCCGGGCAGCGGCCGGTCCGCTCCGGCCGAACTGCGGGGTGTGCCGTGGTGCTCAGGCGCTCGAAGGTGAAGGAAGCGGCGCTGATACGAGGAGAGACCCGGCCCGCCGCGGTTCGCGGCACCGGCCGGTGAAAGCGCACCGCACGGGCGCCGCAGACACGGCGACCGCGACCTCCCGTCGGTGCGGCTCCCGAAGCCCGACGGTGGTGCGTCCGGCCACTGTAGCGAAGCTACTCGTGAGTAGGAAGAGGGCGTCGGCGGAAAACCGCCCGGACCGCGGACGGAGCGGTGGACTCCTTCGCCGAGCGGGCGGGGGGCTTGCCCGGAGCAGTGGCGGATCGGACCCGAATGACCCTTCCTCGAACGGGTGAACGGGCGGACGCGTGTCCGCCCGTTCCACTCGATAGGGGAGTTACCGGCCCCGCTCCGCAGGGCAGCATGGCGGCATGACCACCGCCACCCCCGCCCAGGCCGCCGACCCCGTCGGGCCGCTCGGCCCCGGCGCCCTCGCGGCCGCCGTCGCGCTGCCCCCGCGGGCCGAACGCGCCGAGCGGGCCGAGCGCGCCGTCGACCGGCTGCGCACCGCCGCCGTCGAGGCGGTCGCCGTGACGTGGGTGGACAACGCGGGCATCGCGCGGGTCAAGGGCGTGCCGCTCGACGGCCTGGCGCACGCGGCCCAGTGGGGCGTCGGCGCGGCGCCCTGCTTCGACGTGTTCCTCGCCGACGACACCATCACCACCAGCCCGCTGATCGGCGGCCCCACCGGCGACTTGAGGCTCTACCCCGACCTCGACCGGATCGTCCCGCTGGCCGCCCAGCCCGGCTGGGCCTGGGCCCCCGCGGACCGCTACACCCAGGCCGGCGCCCCGCACCCCGGCTGCCAGCGCCTGTTCGCCCGCCGGGCGGAGGCCGCGGCCGCCACCCGCGGGCTGAGCCTCAAGGCGGGCATCGAGGTCGAGTGGGTGGTCGCCCTGGCGGGGGCCCCGCAGGAGCCGCCGCAGTACCCCACCCACGGCCCCGCGTACGGCATGCACCGGCTCACCGACCTCTCCGACTACCTGCGGGACGTCCTGCGCGCCCTCCGCGCCCAGGGGCTGGGCGTGTTGCAGATCCACCCCGAGTACTCCCCGGGCCAGTTCGAGGTCTCGGTCGCCCCCGAGGGCCCGGTCGGCGCCGCCGACACCTCCGTCCTGGTCCGGCACACCGTCCGCGCCGTCTCCGCCCGGCACGGCCTGCGGGCGTCCTTCGCCCCCGTGGTCGAGCCCGACGGGGTCGGCAACGGCGGCCACCTCCACCTCAGCCTCTGGCGGGACGGCCGCAACCTCGGGCACGGCGGCTCCGGCCCGCACGGGCTGACGGCCGAGGCCGAGGGCTTCCTCGCCGGGGTGCTCCAGGCGCTGCCCGAACTCCTGGTGCTGGGCTGCTCCAGCCCCGCCGGGTACCTGCGGCTGGTGCCCCAGCACTGGGCCGGGGCGTACCAGTGCTGGGGCCTGGAGAACCGGGAGGCCGCGCTGCGCCTGGTCACCGGCTCCACCGGGGAGCGCGCCGACGCCGCGAACGCCGAGGTCAAGTGCTTCGACGGGAGCGCCAACCCGTACCTCGCGGTCGGTGGCGTGATCGCCGCCGGCCTCGCCGGCCTGGACCAACGCCTGGCCCTGCCACCGGAGTTCACCGGGGATCCGGCCGCCGCCGAGCCGGGTACGGTGCCCCGGCTGCCACAGGGCCCGGCCGAGGCGCTCGCCGCGTACGAACGCTCGGCGGTGCTGCGCGAGGCGCTCGGTGAACCGCTGCACCAGGCGGTGGCGGCGGTGCGCCGGGCCGAGGCCGAGCAGTACGCGGCCGTCGGCGCACCGGAGTTGATCGCGGCGACGCGCTGGCGGTACTGAGAAGTGGCCCGGCCGGAGGTCGGGGCACTGGTCGACCACCACTGCCACAGCGTGGTGGCGGCCGAGCTGGCCGACGACGCCCTGGCCGGACTCCTCACCGAGTCCGACCGACCGCCCGCGCCCGGCTGCTCGCCCTTCGACAGCGCGATCGGCCTCGCCGTCCGGCGGTGGTGCCCGCCCGTACTCGGCCTGCCCGCGCACGCCCCGGCCGCGGACTACCTGGCCCGGCGGCGCGAGCTGGGCGCGGCCGAGGCCACCCGCCGGCTGCTCGCGGCCGCCGGGCTGGACACCTGCCTGGTGGACACCGGGCTGACCGCCGCCGCGGGCCGTGACCTGCTGCCGCTGCCCGAACTCGCCCGGGCCACCGGGGCGGTGGTGCGCGAGGTGGTCCGGCTGGAGCCGGTGGCCGAGCGGGTGCCGGGCGGCGCGGCGGACTGGCCGCGGGCCGTCGGCGAGGCCCTGGCGGAGGCCGCCGCCGGAGCCGTCGCGGTCAAGTCGGTGGTCGCCTACCGGCACGGCCTGGCCGTCCCCGCCGAACGGCCCGCCCGCCGGGCCGTGGTGGCCGCCGCCGGGGCCCGGCTGCGTGCCGGGGGCGGGCGGCTGACCGATCCGGTGCTGCTGCACCACCTGCTCTGGACGGCCGTGGACGTCTGCGCCGAGCTGCGCCTGCCCCTCCAGCTCCACACCGGCTTCGGCGACCCCGACCTCACCCTGCACCACGCCGACCCGTCCCTGCTGACCGACTTCGTCCGCGCCGCCGAGCCCAGCGGCGTCCCGCTGGTGCTGCTGCACGGCTATCCCTACCATCGACAGGCCGGCTGGCTGGCCCAGGCCTTTCCGACGGTGTACGCCGATCTGGGGCTGACGGCCTCCTACACCGGGCCGCGGGTGGCGGCGGTGCTCGGCGAGATGTCGGAACTGGTGCCGTTCGGAAAACTGCTGTTCTCCACCGACGCCTACGGACTTCCCGAACTGTTCTTGGTGGGCGCCGCACAGTTCCGGCACGGACTGGGCATGCTGCTCGCCGACTGGCGGGCGGACGGCGCCTGTTCGGCCGCGGACGCGCAGCGGGTGGCCTGACTGGTCGCGGCCGACAACGCGCGCCGCCTGTACGCGCTGGGCTGAGCGCCGGGGTGTGTTTTCGCGCACATGCCAAATCAGCCCAGTCGTCGACGAACCATCACTTTTTAACAATCTTCAACCCTGTTTCGCCTGTTGGCCGGTGGAGCGCGAACCTCCGTTGTTGGGCTAGATGTGACGATTAGATGACTACCTCTTGCGCTTATCAGCGAATATTCATTAACGTCCCGGTCATCCCAGCGCACCTGCCACACCGCAGCTGCCGGATGACGACTCGGGAGGGCCAACCCCAATGAGAGTTCCTCGGATCAGCCGGACCCGTTACGCGGCCGTGGGCCTGGTGCTCGCGACCGCCGGAGCCCTCGCGCTCCCGGCCGGCACCGCCGTCGCGGCGCCCACCGGCGACTCGACGACCGGTCCGCTGCTCAGCTACGTCGTCAACACCAAGGCCAACCACGGTCAGGCGCAGAAGGTGGAGAAGGCCGTCACGGCCCTCGGCGGCACGGTGGTCCAGTCGTACGAGCAGGTCGGCGTCATCGTCGCCCGCTCCAACGACACCAAGTTCGCGGAGAAGCTGCGCCTGGCCAAGGGCGTCGACTCGGTCGGCGCCAGCCGCACCAAGGGCATCCTCGCCGCCGACCAGAGCAAGGCCGAGGTCGCCGCCGAGCCGACCGGCGCCGCCGCCGCCACGGACGGCCAGGAGCCGTACGAGCCCAACCAGTGGGACATGCGCCAGATCGGCGTCGACAAGGCGCACAAGATCTCGCTGGGCAGCCGCAACGTCACCGTCGGCGTGCTGGACTCCGGCATCGACGCCACCCACGAGGACCTGGCCGCCAACGTGGACGCCTCGCAGTCGGTCTCCTGCATCGACGGCAGGACGAACACCGACTGGAAGGCCTGGCAGCCGACCACCAGCGACCACGGCACCCACGTCGCCGGCACGATCGCCGCCGCCAAGAACGGCAAGGGCGTCGTCGGCATCGCCCCGAACGTCAAGCTGGCCGCGGTCAAGGTCGTCGACGACGGTGGCTTCATCTACCCGGAGAACGCGGTCTGCGGCTTCGTCTGGGCCGGCGAGCACGGCTTCAAGGTGACGAACAACAGCTACTACGTCGACCCGTGGATGTTCAACTGCCCGAACGACAAGGACCAGGCCGCGATCTCGGACGCCGTCCGCAAGGCCGTCGCCTTCTCGCAGCGCAAGGGTGTCCTGAACGTCGCCGCCGCCGGTAACGAGAACATCGACCTGGCGCACAAGACCACCGACGTCTCCAGCCCGGACGACACCAAGCCCGGCACCCGCCCGGTCACCAACGACTGCCTGTCGCTGCCGACCGAGCTGCCCGGCGTGATCGCGGTCTCCGCGGTCGGCGTCAACGGCGACAAGTCGTACTACTCCAGCTACGGCAAGGGCGTCGTTACCGTCGCCGCGCCGGGTGGTGACGCCCGCTACCAGATCCCGAACACCCCGGACAAGAACGGTCGCATCCTGTCGACCATCCCGGGCAACAAGTACGGGTACATGCAGGGCACCTCGATGGCCACCCCGCACGTCACCGGCGTGGTCGCGCTGCTCGCCAGCACCTTCCCGTGGGCCAGCCCGGACGAGCTCACCGAGCTGCTGACCAACCAGGCCGAGTCCCACGCCTGCCCGACCGGCGTCTACAACCCGGGCAACACCGGCCAGTGGAACGCCACCTGCGAGGGCGGCGTGGACGACAACGGCTTCTACGGCGCGGGCATCATCAACGCCGAGAAGGCGGTCCAGTGGTGGCGCTGACGCGCTGACCACCGAGCGCTGAACACCGAACGCTGAGCTGGGGAGCGGGGCCACGGGCCCCGCTCCCCAGCGGCGTTGAGGCCCTGGGCCGCGACCGGGCCGCGGCAGGCCAGGCGGTCCGTCCGAGCTACTCCCCGGCCTCGACGTGGTGCTCCCAGACCGTCTCCACCGAGGGCTTGCCGTGCAGGTCCGGCACCTCCTGCAGCCAGGCCGGCCGGCCGGCCCGGGTGCGGGCCGCGCGGCGCAGCTCCGCCTCGCGCAGCTGCGCGGGCGTGGCGAAGCCCTCCGGCAGCCACTCCGCGGAGAGCACCGCCCGGGCGGCCAGGTGGGTGACGTAGGCGTGCCGGACGGCATCCACCGAGTCGAAGCCGGGCTCGCCGGCCAGCCACTCGTCCGGGACCAGCGCCACCACCTGCTCCAGCAGTTCGACGGTGACCAGCGGCCCGAGGTCCTCGTCGGCCAGCCGGACGTCCGGGGCGCAGGCGCCCAGCGCGTGGGCGCTGAGGTCGTACCGCTTGCCGACGGACGCCTCGGCGTTGGCCCAGCGGTGGTGGAAGATCAGCGCGGCGCCGTTGTCGATCAGCCAGAGCCGCCGGTGCCAGACCACCAGGTTGGGGTTGTGCACGGTGCGGTCGACATTGCCGGTGAGCGCGTCCAGCCAGACCACCCGCCCCGCCTCGGCGGAGTCCACCGGGATCATCCCGGGCCGGTAGTCGGCGGCCCCGGGCAGCAGGTCCATCCCGAGGTTGAGCCCGGCGCTGGCCTTGAGCATGTCCTGGATCTCGGTGTCCGGTTCGTCGGCGGCCACCGCCGGATCGAAGTCCACCAGCCGCAGTTCCGGCACCCGCAGTCCGAGCCGCCGGGCCAGCTCACCGACGATCACCTCGGCCACCAGCGCCTTGCGGCCCTGGGCGGCACCGGTGAACTTGACCACGTACGTTCCCAGGTCGTCGGTCTCCACGACGCCCGGCACCGAGCCTCCGGCCCGTAGGGGGTCCACGTAGCGCAGCGCAGTCACCAGATCGAGCACACCCGCCACCCTATCCCGCCGTGCCACGTGATTGGCTTGCCGCTGAGACCGGTACGCAGAGCGGTACCCACCACACGAGGAGAGCAAGGCATGGGACAGGTCCAGGCCACCACCGAGCGGGTCTACGACGCCGCGCCCGAGCGGGTGTACGAGGCGCTGGCCGACTACCAGGTGACCCGCCCGAAGCTGCTGCCCGCGCAGTACAGCGAGTACGAGGTCCGGGTCGGCGGGACCGGTGCCGGCACCCAGGTGCACTGGAAGCTCCAGGCCACCGAGAAGCGGGTGCGCGACTGCCTGTTCACCGTCTCGGCGCCGCAGCCGGACCAGCTGGTGGAGAAGGACGCCAACTCCAGCATGGTGATCACCTGGACCGTCGCGGCCGCCGGCGAGGGCCGCACCAAGGTCACCGTCACCGCCACCTGGCAGGGCGCCACCGGCATCGGCGGCTTCTTCGAGCGCACCTTCGCCCCCAAGGGCCTGAACCGGATCCACGACCAGGTGCTGGCCAACCTGGCCGCCGAGGTGCGCTGACCCCGGGGTCCCGCCCGATCCGGGGGAATCGCCCGGAGTTTCGAGCGGTTCGTCCGCCCGTACGAGCCGCAAGCCGTACGGGTGGACGGCCCACCACCTGCGGGTGACGCGGGCCGCCCCGCGCGGGGGAGCCACCCTAGGCTCGCCGCCGTGCATATGACGATCCTTCACATTTCGCAGCCGGTGGACGGCGGAGTCGCCCGCGTCGTCGTCGATCTGGTCCGGGGGCAGCGCGAGGCCGGGCACCGGGTGCTGGTCGCCTGCCCGCGCGGCGGGCGGCTGGCCGAGGAGGCCGCCGCGGTCGGCGCGCTGGTCCAGGACTGGCCCGCGGACCGCTCGCCCGGCCCGGCCACCGCCGCCGAGGCCTGGCGGTTGCGCCGGATCGTCCGGGCCGCCGGACCGGACGTGGTCCACCTGCACAGCGCCAAGGCCGGGCTGGCCGGCCGGCTGGCCGTGCGCGGCGCGGTGCCGACCGTCTTCCAGCCGCACGCCTGGTCCTTCGCCGCCGTGGACGGCGCGATGGCCGCCGCGACCCTGCGCTGGGAGCGCTTCGCGAGCCGTTGGGCGCACCGGCTGCTGTGCGTCAGCGTCCAGGAGCGGGCCGACGGCGTGGCCGCGGGGGTGCACGCCGACTGGGCGGTGGTGCCCAACGGCGTGGACGTCCGCCACTACGCGCCCGCCGACCGCCGGGCCGCCCGGATCGCGCTCGGGCTGGACCTGGACGCCCCGCTCGCGGTCTGCGTCGGGCGGCTGTGCCGGCAGAAGGGCCAGGACGTCCTGCTGGCCGCCTGGCCGGAGGTGCTGCGCCGGGTGCCGCAGGCCCGACTGGCGCTGGTCGGCGGCGGGCCGGAGGAGCAGCGGCTGGCGGAGGCGGTCCGGGAGTCGGCCGAACCGTGCCGGGTCCGGCTGGTCGGGGACGTGCCGGATCCGCGCCCCTGGCTGGCGGCGGCCGACCTGGTGGTGCTGCCCTCGCGCTGGGAGGGGATGGCGCTGGCGCCGCTGGAGGCGATGGCGGCGGCCCGGCCGGTGCTGCTGACGGATGTGCCGGGGGCCCGGGAGTGCCTGCCGCCGGCGGAGCGCGCGCAGTCGGTGCTGCCGCCCGAGGACGCGGACGCGCTCGCCACCCGGATGGCCGAAGCGCTGTCCGACCCGATCGAGTGCGAGCGACGCGGTGCCCGACTGCGCGAGCACGTCGCGGCCCGCCATGACGTCCGCACGGTGGTCGAACAGGTGGACGTTCTGTACCGCCATCTGCTGGGGGCCGGACCGGCGGCCGGACGGCGCAGGACCCGTGTCCCAGAGCGGATCTGATCGTTTCACATGCCGTGAATCCCCGCCGTTTCCGGCGCCGGAGCATTCGCACCCTCAACCGGAAATGGACGAGGCGTTAAATCCGAAATAACTATTAATGGGCGGCTGGAATGAAACGGCAAGTCAACTTCCGGCGTACATGCCTACGTTCGGTATTGTCGGATTTTGCCTGCTTCGTTTCGATTTCACCCCGGGAGGTCCTGTCCGGGTCCTTCGCAGCCGCGTCCGTGGTGACCAGTCCTTCCGCGAACGGCCCCCTCGCCGGAGAACCGAAAACCGCCAGCGATAGCAGGTGCTGTCAGGACCGCGCCCACCGGGCCGGGACGGCCGCCCCACGCCCATCGGTGCCGGGGCACCGCCACCCCGGGTACACAGCAGGGGAGTTCGTGCGCTGATGACCATTGACCACGACAGTGCGCCGCGATCCGGCGGGCCCCTGGCCGGACCGCGGTGGCCCGGCACCGGGCTGCTCGACCGGCCGACCGGTGCGGCGTACACCCGGGCGGTGCCGTCGCCCCGCCGGCACCGCCGGGCCGGCCGCTCCCGGCTCGCCCTGCCGCTCGCACTGGTCCAGGTCGACGTGATCGCGCTCTGCTCGGGCACCGGCATCGCCAACCGGGCGATCGACCCGACCGCCCCGCTCGCCCCGCTGCTCGGCGTCGCCGCCGTCCTGCCCCTGCTCCTGCTGCTCAACCTGGCCGGCGGCCTCTACCGCACCCGGCTCACCCTGTCGGTCCTGGACGAACTCCCCGCCCTGGCCGTCCGCGCCGTGGTCGCCACCGCCTTCGCCGTCACCCTGGCCGGCTGCCTGGACGGGCGCTGGCCCGACTGCGGCCCGGCCACCCCGGCCCGGCTCACCGTCCTGCTCGGCGCCCAGCTGCTGATCGCGGCCGTCGGCCGCGCCGTCCTCTACCACCTGGTCCGGCGGATCCGCTGCGGCCGCCCGGCCCCCGTCCTGGTGCTCGGCGCCGGCCGGCTCGGCCGCAAGGTCGCCGCCGCGCTGCGCGAGCACGGCGAGTACGGCATGCGCCCGGTCGGCTTCCTGGACGCCGACCCGCCGCTGCTGGCCGACGACACCGAGCTGCCCGTGCTCGGCGGCCGCGAGGTGCTGGAGCGCGAGGTCCGCCGGCACCGGATCCACCACGTGATCGCCACCGCCGGCGCCGCCGACGAGGCCGAGACCGCCGCCGCCCTGCGCGACGCCGTCCGGCTCGGCTGCCAGGTCTGGCTGGTGCCCGCGCTGCGCGAGCACGGCTCGCTGCCCACCGCCCCGATCGCCGGCGGCGACCACCTGTGGGGCTTCCCCTGCCTGCGCCTCGGCGGCCCGGCCATGCGCCGCCCCGGCTGGGCCGCCAAGCGCGCCCTGGACGTCACCGTCGCCGGGCTCGGCCTGCTGCTGCTCGCCCCCGTCCTGGCCCTGTGCGCCCTCGCCGTCCGCTTCGACACCGGCCCCGGCGTGCTCTTCCGCCAGCAGCGCACCGGCCTGGACGGCCGGGTCTTCACCGTCCTCAAGTTCCGCACCCTGCGCCCCAGCAACGAGCACGAGTCGGCGACCCGCTGGAACATCTCCCAGGACCACCGGATGGGGGCCGTCGGCCGTCTGCTGCGCAAGAGCTCGCTGGACGAGCTGCCGCAGCTTTGGAACATCCTGCGCGGCGACATGAGCCTGGTCGGCCCGCGCCCCGAACGCCCGTACTTCGTCATGCGGTTCAGCCAGGCCTACCCCGAGTACGCCGACCGGCACCGCGTCCCGGTCGGCCTCACCGGCCTCGCCCAGGTCAACGGCCTGCGCGGGGACACCTCGATCGAGGAGCGGGCCCGCTTCGACAACCGCTACATCGAGAGCTGGAGCCTCTGGCAGGACGTCAAGATCCTGTGCCGCACCGCGGCCCTGATGCTCCACCCGGACGGGAGCTGACCCCGCGTGGCCCTGATCGTTGCGTCCCTTCCCCGGCCCGCGTTACGGCGGGCCCTGCCGGCCCTCGCGGACCGGTCCAGCCTGCTCGCCGCGGCCACCGTCCTGCTGGTGTGCGTGCCTGCCCGGGAGAAGGACGTCACGGCGGCCGTCCACGTCACCGCCGCCGACGTCGCCTCGCTCGCCCTGGTCGCCCTCACCGCGCTCAACCTGCTGCGCGGGCGCCTGCCCGCGATCAGCCGCACCAACTGCGCGCTGTTCGGCGGCATCGTGGTCGCCGCCGCCGTCGCCACCCTCGGCTCGATCGACCCGGCCACCAGCCTCACCGGCTTCGTCCGGCTCACCCAGGTGTTCGTCCTGGTGCCGGCCGCCGTGCTCTGCTCGCTGCGCGACCGCACCGACCAGCGGCTCGTCCTCGGCTCCTTCGTGCTGGCCGCGCTGATCCAGGGCGTGGTCGGGGTGAACCAGTACCTCACCCGCACCGGCGCCTCCTACGCCGGGCAGCCGATCCGGGCCGTCGGCACCTTCGGCGCGCTGGACATCATGGCGATGTCCACCGTGGTCAGCTTCGGGCTGCTCGCCGCCCTCGCCCTGGCCCTCGGCGAGCGTGCGGGCGGCGACGCACGGCTGCGCCGGGCGATGTTCGCCGCCGCCGCCTTCCTCGCCTTCCCGCTCGCCGTCTCGTTCAGCCGCGGCAGCTGGATCGCCACCGGCGTCGCCGCCACCGTGCTGCTGCTGCGCGCCGACGCCCGGCTGCTGGTGCGCAGCGCCGTGCTGGGCCTGGCCGCCGCGGTCGTCCTGGTCGGCGGCCTCGGCCTCGGCGCCTCCGGGGTCACCGAGCGGCTCAGCTCGATCGGCTCCGTCTCCGCCGCACCCGACCAGTCCGTCTCCGACCGCTACGACCTGTGGGCCACCGCCGGGCGGATCTGGCAGGACCACCCCGTCCACGGCGCCGGACCGAAGGCCTTCCCCAGGCTCCGCGACAGCCACGCCCCGCTGCGGCTCTCCTCCGGCAGCGACGCCGCCGACTCCACCATCGGCTTCCAGCGCGAGCCGCTGCTCTCCCCGCACAACATGTACTTCCTGGTGCTCAGCGAACAGGGCCTGATCGGGATCACCGCCTACGCCGCGCTCCTCCTCGGCCTGCTGCTCGGCTGCCTGCGGCGCCGCCGCACGACCTCGCTGGCCGCCCTCGCGCTGCTCACCTGGGTGCTGGTCGACTTCCTGTACGCCGACATCGGCGGCACCACCACCGTGCTGACCTCCGTCGTCCTCGGCCTCGCGGCCCGCGCCGCCGTCCAGGAGCGGGCGATGCCCCGGTGACCACCGACCGGCCCGCCCTCGCCCCCGCCCTCCCGGCCCCGCGCAGCGTCCCCGCCGAGCCGCCCGCCGCCGAGCCGCCCGCCGGGTCGCAGCGGCCGTCCCGGGGCGGCTTCCTCGCCAAGGCCTTCGGCGTCACCGCCGTGCTCAGCGCCGCCGGCTCGGGCCTCGGACTGCTGCGCGACCTCCTGCTGGCCCGCTACTTCGGCGCCAGCCAGGGCACCGACGCCTTCCTGGTCGCCTGGACCGTGCCCGAGACGGCCGCGCCGCTGCTGATCGAGGACGCCATGTCCTTCCTCATGGTGCCCGCCTTCGCCCTCGCCCTGGTGCTGCGCGAGGAGGACCCGGACGCCCCCGACCCG
This sequence comes from Kitasatospora sp. NPDC028055, assembly GCF_040637885.1. Taxonomy (NCBI): domain Bacteria; kingdom Bacillati; phylum Actinomycetota; class Actinomycetes; order Kitasatosporales; family Streptomycetaceae; genus Kitasatospora; species Kitasatospora sp. NPDC028055. The sequence goes on from NZ_JBEZXE010000041.1 coordinate 25,127, forward strand.
GTCCGCCAGTTGGTCCGCGCCACCCTGCCCTGGCTGCTGCTGGCCCTCAGCGGGCTCGCCCTGGCCGCCGCCCTCGGCGCCCCCCAGCTGGTGGAACTGCTCGCCCCCGGGCTGCCCGACCCGGGCCTGGCCGTCGACTGCACCCGGATCACCGCGATCACCGTGCTGCCCTTCGGCGTGGCCGGCTACCTGGCCGCCGCCCTGCGCGCCCACCACAGCTTCACCGCCCCCGCGGGCATCTACGTCGCCTACAACCTCGGCATCCTGGCCCTGCTGTTCGGCTTCCACGGCGTCCTCGGGGTCCGCTCCGCCGCCCTCGGCGTGGCGCTCGGCAGCCTGCTGATGGCCCTCCTGCTGGTCGGCCCGTTCCTGCGGCACCTGCAGACCGGGCCGGCCGCACCCGGCCGCACCCGGCGCAGCCGCAACACGCTGGTGCTGATGCCGCTGGCCCTGCTGCCGGTGGCCGCCTTCACGCTGACCCGGCAGGCCCAGGTCTTCGTCGAGCGCTACCTCGGCTCGGCGCTGCCGCCCGGCACCATCTCGCACCTCAACTACGCCGCCAAGGTCTCCCAACTCGCCATGACGGCGGGCATCCTGATCTGCACGGTGACCTTCCCGCTGGTCGCCCGGGCGCTCGCGGCGGGGGACCTCGGCGCGGCCCGCGACCGGGTCGAGAAGGACCTCGGGCAGGCCGCCGCGGTCGTGCTGCTCGGCACCGCCTTCCTGATGGCCTGCGCCCCCTCGGCGGTCTCGCTGCTGTTCGAGCGCGGCGCCTTCGGGCCCGGGGACACCGCCGCCACCGCCGCCGTCATCCGGGTGTACAGCTTCGGCCTGCCCGCCCAGGCGCTGATCGGCGTGATGATCCGCCCGTACTTCTCGCTGCGCCCGGTGGTCCGCCGGGCCGACGACCCGCGCAGCGAGGACGGCGGGCGCCGGCTGCTGGACTGGTACCCGGTCGCCGCGATGCTGCTCGGCCTCGGGGTGACCGTCACCGTCGGGCTGCTCGCCACGCCCCGGTTCGGCGCGCTCGGCCTGGCCGCCGGCAACGCGAGCGGGATCACCGCCGCCGCCGCGCTGCTGCTGCGCGGGCTGGTGCTGCGGGGCATCCCGCTGCGGCTGCGCCGGGTGCTCGGCGGCCACGGCCGGCTGGTGCTGGCCGCCGCCGGGGCCGCCGCCGTGGGCGCCGCCGCCGCGAGCCTGCCCGCCGACCCGCTGCTCTCGACCCTCTCCGGTGGCCTGACCGTGGTGCTGGCCTTCGCCGCCCTCGGCACCGGGCTCCGGGCCCGCGAGGTGCGCGGCCCGGTGCTGGCCGCCGCCCGGGCCCTGGGACTCGGGCCCGACCAGCGGGCCCTGAACCTGCCAACCGTCGCCGACGAAGGGAAGTTTCCCCATGGACGATGAGCGGGGATCCATCCGTTCGGCACAGGCGGGGGTCACCGACGCCCCGCCCGACCGGGCGCGACTGCCCAGAAGCCGCCGCCCGGTCGGCGAACCCGCCCTGCCCGGCTCCTCCTCACCGTGGATCCTGATGTACCACTCGGTGGCGGTCGAGGAGGAGGACCCGTACCAACTCACCGTCAGCCCCGAGCGGTTCGCCGAGCAGATCGCCTGGCTGCACCGGCGCGGGCGGCGCGGCGTCTCGGTCCGCGAGCTGATGCGGGCCCGCGCCCACGGGCAGGACGACAAGCTGGTCGGCCTGACCTTCGACGACGGCTACGCGGACTTCGCCCGGTACGCCGTCCCGATCCTCCAGGCGTACGGCTTCACCGCCACCGCGTACGTGGTCGCCGACCTGCTCGGCCAGGACAACGGCTGGGACACCGAGGGCCCGCGCAAGCAACTGCTCACCGTCCAGGAGGTCACCGAACTCGCCGCCGCGGGCTGGGAGATCGGCTCGCACGGCCTCGGTCACCGGGCGCTGCCCGGGCTGCCCGCCGAGGTCCTCGGGGTGCAGACCCGGGAGAGCCGGCGGCTGCTGGAGGAGGTCGTCGGCGGCCCGGTCACCGGCTTCTGCTACCCGTACGGCGCCGTCGACCGGCCCGCCGCCGCGGCCGTGCGCGAGGCCGGCTACGACTACGCCTGCGCGATCGCCCACTCCCCGCTCACCGGCCGCTTCGCGCTGCCCCGCTGCTACGTCGGCGACCGTGACGGCGCCTGGCGGCTGCGCGCCAAGAAGGGCCGGCACCTGATGCGCGACGTGGTCACCTCGCTCAAGCGCGGACGGGGGGAGCGTCGGCCGTGAAGGTGCTGCACATCGTCACCGGGCTCGCCTCCGGCGGTGCCGAGCGCCAACTGCACCTGCTGCTAAGGCACTTGCCGCCGCACCAGCGCTGCGAGGTGCTGGCGCTGACCAACCCGGGCGCGGTCGCGGACGCGCTGCGCGCCGACGGCGTGACCGTCCACCACCTCGGCATGCGCGGCAACCGGGACCTCGGCGCGCTGCCCCGGCTGGTCCGGCTGGTCCGGGCCGGCCGCTACGACCTGGTGCACACCCACCTCTACCGCGCCCAGCTGTACGGCCGGCTGGCCGCGCGGCTCGCCGGGGTGCGGGCGGTGGTGTCCACCGAGCACTCGCTGCACGCCGGGGTGATCGAGGGCCGCCCGGTCACCCGGGGCGTCAAGGGCCTCTACCTGGCCGCCGAACGGCTCGGCAGCACCACCGTGGCGGTGTCCCGGCAGGTCGCCCAGACCCTGCGCTCCTGGGGCGTCCCGCCGGCCCGGATCGAGCTGATCCCCAACGGCATCGACACCGCCGGCTACCGCCGCCCGCCCGCCGAGCGGGCCGAGGCCCGCCGCCGGATCCGGGCCGAACTCGGCCTGCCGGACGGCAGTTGGGTGGTCGGCGGGGTCGGTCGGCTGGTGCCGGGCAAGCGCTTCGAGGTGCTGCTGGCGGCACTCGCCGAACTCGACCCGAGGACCAGGCTGCTACTGGTCGGCGAGGGCCCCGAGCGGGCCGGGCTGGAGCGTCGGGCGGCCGAACTCGGCGTCCTGGAGCGGCTGGTACTCACCGGCGAGCGGGACGACGTGCCCGACCTGCTGGCCGCGATGGACGTGCTGGCCGCCCCCTCCACCGCGGAGACCTTCGGCCTCGGCGTCCTGGAGGGCCTCGCGGCCGGGCTCCCGGTCCGGCACAGCGCCTGCCCGGCGCTGGACGAACTGCCGCCCAGCGCCGCCCCGCAGGCCCGCCGGATCCCCTCCGAGCCCGCCGCGTACGCGGCCGCGCTGCGAGACCTGCGGCAGCTGAGTGGCCACATCGCCGACCCGCTGCCGCACCCCCCGGCCGTCGGCCACTACGACATCGCCCGGGTCGCCGCCGACCTGGGCGCCCTCTACGACCGGCTGGCCCGCGCCTGACCCGCCCGCCGCCGGACCCCGCCGTACCAGACCCAAGGAGCCGCACCATGACCACTCCGCGCCGAAGCGCCCGCCTCCTGGTCCGCCGCTGGTGGCCGGTGGCGCTCGCGGTGCCGCTCGGCGCCGCGGCCGGCGCCGGGTACGCCGTCGTCTCGCACCCCTCGTACGCCGCCAGCGCCTACGTCCTCGTGGTGCCGCAGAACCCGGGGGAGGCGTCGACCGCGACCAACTTCGCCCAGGCGTACGGCCGGCTCGCGGGCCAGCCGCAGGTGCTCGCGGTCGCGGCCGCCGAGACCGGCCACACCCGGTCCGAGCTGGAGACCCTGGTGTCCGGGACGACCTCCCCGGACGCCCCGATGATCGAGATCACCGGCACCGGGAAGCGGGCCCAGGAGGCCGCCCAGACCGCCGACGCGGTGGCCCGCTCGCTGGTCGCCTTCGCCAACACCAGCAGCAAGGACACCAACGTTCGGCTGGTCACGCTGGCCCCGGCCGCCGAGCCGGACAAGCCGACCACGCCCTCCGCCAAGCTGGACGTCGCGGTCGGGGCGGCGGCCGGGCTGCTGCTCGGGTCGCTGGTGCTGATGACCCGCCGGCGCGGCGGCCCGGACGGCCCCGGGGCTCCGGTGGCCCCGACGGCTCCCGGGCCGACCGGGACCGCCGAGCCGACCGGGACCGCCGAGCCGACCGGGACTCCCGAGACCACCGCCCCGGCCCCCGTCCCCGCCCCCGCCGCGCCCCGCCCGCGGGCCGAGGAGCCGGCCGGCAAGGCCCGCCCGAAGACCGGGGCGACGTCCGAGCCGGCCGCCGAGCCGAAGACCGAACCGAAGCACGAGCCGAAGACCCGGGCGAAGGCCGGGTCGAAGCCGGCGCCCGAGCCCGCCGCCGCGCCCGCGCCCCCGGCCGAGGAGAAGGCCGCGGCCCGGAGCGGACGATGAGCACCGAGGCCCGCGCCGCCGGCCTCCCGGCCCAGTCCGCCGGGCCCGGCTGGACCACCGAGCTGCGCCGCGAGGACGACGCGCTGGACACCGTCGCCGAGGAGTGGGACGACCTGGCGGCCCGCTGCCGCACCGCCACCTTCTTCCAGGCCGCCGCCTGGCAGCGCTCCTGGTGGCGCCACTACGGCCGCCCCGGCGCGCTGCTGGTGGTGCTGGTCCGGCGGGACGGCCGCCTGGTCGGCGCCGGTGCCTTCATGCGCCGCGGCGGCCCGTTCGGCGGCCTCACCGGCCTCGGCGCCGGGCTGGTCGACTACGGCGACGTCCTGCTGGACGACGACTGCGCCGACCGGGCCGCCGCCGAGTTCGCCGCCGCCCTCCCGCTCACCCGCCCCTGGCACTGGCTGGAGCTGCGCGAGGTGCACCCCGAGGCGGCGGTGCAGCGGGTGTACGAGCACTGGCACGGCTCCCGCCGCCGCCACGAGGACTCGCTCTGCCAGTACCTGCCGGCCGTCCCGATGGAGCGGCTGCTCAAGCGGGTGCCCGGCAAGACGGCCCAGCGCAGCCGGGTGAAGCTGCGCAAGATCGCCGAGGCCGGGGTGCAGGTCCGGTCCACGCCGGTGGAGGAGGTCCCGGCCGCGCTGGAGGGGCTGCTGCGGCTGCACTTCCTCCAGTGGCAGGAGCGCGGCGTCACCGCCGAGCACCGCACCGAGCGCTTCGCCCGGCACCTGACCGAGTCCACCACCGGCCTGGTCGCCACCGGCCGGGCGGCCGTCCACCAGTTCCACCTGGACGGCGAGCTGGTCGCGGTCAACCTGCTGCTGCTCTGCCCCTCCTTCGGCGGGCTGTACATCTACGGTGCCCACCCGGCGCTGCGCGAGCGGCTGGACATCGCCGGGCTGCTGTTCAACGCGGCCCTGGAGGAGACGGTCGGCGCGGGCATCCCGGTGCTCGGCCTGCTGCGCGGCCAGGAGCCGTACAAGCAGCGCTGGCGGCCGGACCGGATGCCCAACCAGCGGCTGCTGCTGGGCCCGGCCGGAGCGGCCCCGGCGGTCGCCGCCCGGGCCGCCGCGGTGCTGGCCCGGCAGGCGGCGGTGCACCAGCTGCGCACCCGCTTCCCCGAGCTCAAGGAGGCGCTGCTGGCCCGCCGCCGGGCCTGACCGCCGCTCAGCGCCGGGACGGCGTCCGGGCCGGGGAGGGGCTCGGCGAGGCCCCGCCCGACGGGCTCGCCGTGGCGGCGGGCACGGTGGCAGACGGGGTGGCGGCGGGCACGGTGGCCGACGGGGTGGCGCCCGACGGGGTCGCCCCCGGCGCCGTGGGCAGGACGGGCGGGGTCGGGGCGACCGGCACGATCGGAGCGGCGGGCGCCGTCGGCACGACCGGTGGCGCCCCCCGCGAACCCGCCATCAGCTGCTTGAACGCCGCCGCCGAGCGCGGATTGCTCCGGCACTGGAAGAAGCCGTGCGGGCAGTAGTCGGTGACGGTCTGGTAGGCGGTGTCGTGGGTGCGCATCCAGTCGACCATCCGCCGGACGAACTCGGGGTTGTCGCCGTTGCGGAACAGCCCCCACTCCGGGTACGAGACCGGCTTGCCGTGCTTGGCCGCGAACTCCACCTGGTCCTGGAGGCCGTACGGCTCGCGCACGTAGTCGTCGAAGGTGCTCCCGGCCGGCTGGTCGTAGCTGTCCGTGCCGACGATGTCGACCACGTCGTCGCCGGGGTAGCACTTGGTCCACGGGATGGCGTCCAGGCCCCGGTTGGGGGTGAAGTCGAAGCGGAACCGCTGCCCGGGCACCGAGCGCATCACCCCGACGATCCGGCGCCAGTAGGCCTTCCAGGCGGTCGGGTCGGGCTTGCAGCGGTGGGTGTAGGTGATGCCGTTCATCTCCCAGCCGAGGGTGAGCACGGTGTCCGCGCCGCCGAGCGCCACCAGCCGGCGGGCGAGCCGCAGGAAGTGGCTGTCGAAGTCCCCGCGGGCGCCCTGGCCGAGCAGCCTGGCGACCTCGCCGTCCGGCACGTGCGCCTCGTTGGGCACCAGCATCGGCACGCCGAGCACCAGCAGCCGGGACGGGTCGGCGAGCCGCCACTGCGACCACAGGCCGAGCACCACCGGCTCGCCCTCGATGTCCGTCCAGCTGTTGCCCGCCAGGTAGGTGTGGCCGACCTGCATGTTGGCGTCGCCCAGCCACTGGGCGTACTTGCCGATCTGCGGGATGTAGTTGTCCCAGGAGCCGACGAAGGCGCCGAACGGCGGCTCGTGCCGGGGCCGCTGGACCGGCGGGCGGGGGGCCGCGCCGCGCGGCTCGAAGGCGTCCGAGGAGAGGCTGTGCCGTTCGGTTCCGCTGAGCGGCGTCCCGGTCGGGACACTGGCCGTGGCCATCAGCAGCAGAGCGGCGGCGGCCAGCGTCAGGCGGCCCATGCGCATGGTCTCTCCTCCGGACGTCGCGGGAGCGGGGCGGGCGGGTGACGACACCGACGGACCGTCGCGCCACGCTCGCCGACAGTAGGCCCGGGGGAGGACGGAAAAGCCGAATGTCACCCTAAAGTGGGCGATATTCGAACGCCGTCTGCCGCAACACCCGTCCGGCCCGGCCCCGTGTATCAGCTCTGTAACGGTCCGGCGGGGTCCGCGGAGCCCGCCGCGCAGCGCCCCGCCGACCGGCCGGGGAGCCGACGGCGCAGGTCGGCGGGCGGGCGCACCGGACGGGCGCGCACCGTCCGCCGTGCGGTCGGCGGTGGGCCCGGACGGCGATTCCGAGCTGACTCGCCCACCCGCCGAAAGGTACGCTCCGGCCGTGTCCTGGAAGCCGCCGCGTGTCCTCACCCCCCGCTCGATCCTGCCTGCCCTGGCGGTGATGCTGGTCCTTGCGGCCGGTGCTGCGGCGCACGCGAACAAGCCGGTGCCGTTCGGCGACCGGGTGGCGGGGCCGGGGGACGCGGAGGCGACGCCGGTCAACTCCCAGTCGGTCAGTTCGGCCGACCTGGACCTGCGGGTGGTCGGCCCCGGCCTGGAGGCGTACCACAAGCAGACCGGCGAGCGGGCCTGGACGTACCGCCGCGAGGGCGCCGAGGCGCTCTACCTGGCGATGGCCGGGGACAACGCGATCGTGGTCTGGGACGACGGCCTGGTCACCTCGGTACGCCCGGGCGACCACGAGGTGCGCTGGCACCGCGCCGTGCCCGGCCTGGTGGACTACCTGCGCGCCGACGGCGAGCCGGGCGCCGACAAGCGCACCGACGCCCAGCGCAAGGACACCGCCAAGCAGCGGGCCGCGGCCGCGCTGCACACCGTGCAGCGGGACGGCTCGCCCTGGCTGGCCGTGGTGACGCCGACCCTGACCATGGGCCTGCGCGACGCCGACGGCGACCTGCGCTACAACGACCGGCCCTCCAACGGCTGCCTCTACGACCCGCTGCGCACCGTGCACACCGACTACGCCGTGCTCATCCCGCGCACCTGCACCAACAGCAGCGGGGTGGCCGTCTCCGGCGGCATCACCGGCTACCGGCTGGACAGCAACGGCTGGTCGATGATCACCGGCCCGGCCGCGACGGTGAAGGCGCTGGACGCCAGCCGGGTGGAGATCACCGACGGCCCGATCGTGCCGCCCAAGGTCTTCGACACCAAGGCGGCCGCCCCCGAGACCGGCTGCGCCAACCCGGACGCCCCGTTCGCCGCGGTCCGCCCCCAGGGCGGCTGCGCCGACCCCTCGGCGAGCCCGGCGGCCACCGCCCCGGCGAGCCCGGCGGCCACGCCGCAGCAGTAGTCGCGGGAAGCCGGCGGGTACCCCCGGGCGGTACGCCCTCGGGGCGTTTCGCGCGGCCCGGTAGACTGGCCGTCATGGCTATCTTCTCCGGGCAATAGCGGGTGGCGGCGCCCAGTTCCAGCGCGCCGACCGCCGATGAAGCCCCCTTCCCGCCGCCCGGGTCCGTACCCGGCCGCCCGCCAACGTCCCAGGAGCAGTCCCAGCCATGATTTCCGCCAACGCCCTCGAGCTGCGCGCCGGTGCCCGGATCCTGATCGAGTCCGCGAACTTCAAGGTCGCCGCCGGCGACCGGATCGGCCTGGTCGGGCGCAACGGCGCCGGCAAGACCACGCTCACCAAGGTGCTGGCCGGTGAGGGGCTGCCCGCCGCCGGTACCGTCACCCGCTCGGGCGAGGTCGGCTACCTCCCGCAGGACCCGCGCACCGGCGACCTGGACGTCCTCGCCAAGGACCGCATCCTCTCCGCCCGCGGCCTCGACACCGTGCTCAAGAAGATGCGCGAGAACGAGGACCGGATGGCCAACGGCAAGGGCTCGACCCGGGACAACGCGATGAAGAAGTACGCGCGCCTGGAGACCGAGTTCCTCACCAAGGGCGGGTACGCCGCCGAGGCCGAGGCCGCCACCATCGCCGCCGCGCTGGGCCTGCCGGACCGCATCCTCGGCCAGCCGCTGCACACCCTGTCCGGTGGTCAGCGCCGCCGCGTCGAGCTCGCCCGGATCCTCTTCTCGGACTCCGACGTGCTGCTGCTCGACGAGCCCACCAACCACCTGGACGCGGACTCGATCGTCTGGCTGCGGGACTTCCTCAAGACGTACAAGGGCGGGTTCATCGTCATCTCGCACGACGTCGACCTGGTCGAGACGGTCGTCAACAAGGTCTTCTACCTGGACGCCAACCGTTCCACCATCGACGTCTACAACATGGGCTGGAAGCAGTACCAGCAGCAGCGCGAGGACGACGAGAAGCGCCGCAAGCGCGAGCGGGCCAACGCGGAGAAGAAGGCCGCGACCCTGAACGCCCAGGCCGACAAGATGCGCGCCAAGGCGACCAAGACCGTGGCCGCGCAGAACATGGCCCGGCGCGCCGACAAGCTGCTCGCCGGCCTGGAGCAGGTCCGGGTGAACGACAAGGTCGCCAAGCTGCGCTTCCCGGAGCCGGCGCCCTGCGGAAAGACTCCGCTGACCGCCAGCGGCCTGTCCAAGTCGTACGGTTCGCTGGAGATCTTCACCGACGTCGACCTGGCGATCGACCGGGGGTCCCGGGTCGTCGTGCTGGGCTTCAACGGCGCGGGCAAGACCACCCTGCTGCGGATGCTGGCCGGGGTGGAGCAGCCGGACACCGGCGAGGTGATCCCGGGCCACGGCCTCAAGATCGGCTACTACGCCCAGGAGCACGAGACGCTCGACCCCGAGCGCAGCGTGCTGGAGAACATGCGCTCGGCCGCGCCGGACACCGACCTGGTGCAGATCCGCAAGATCCTCGGGTCCTTCCTGTTCTCCGGTGACGACGTGGACAAGCCGGCCGGGGTGCTCTCCGGCGGTGAGAAGACCCGTTTGGCCCTGGCCACCCTGGTGGTCTCCTCGGCCAACGTGCTGCTGCTGGACGAGCCCACCAACAACCTCGACCCGGCCAGCCGCGAGGAGATCCTGGGCGCGCTGCGCGAGTTCTCCGGCGCGGTCGTGCTGGTCACCCACGACGAGGGCGCGGTCGAGGCGCTCGACCCGGAGCGGATCATCCTGCTGCCCGACGGGGTCGAGGACCTGTGGAACCCGTCGTACGCCGACCTGGTCTCGCTGGCCTGACCGGAAGTAGACGCCGGATCCGCTTTTCGGCCCAGAATATCTAGTCCTTTCGGCGTGTCCGGGAATGAAGAAGACCCGGATTCCGTTTAAGCACTTCCCGTCGGCCCGCCACTCGAACGTGGTCGGGCCGACGCTGCTGATCAGCTATTTCTCGGCATTCGGCGGCAGCCGCCCGGGGGCGTGCACTCTGCGTGAGCGCCGTGGTGCGCTCGGATCACCACCGCAGGACCACGCATTTGCGACATCGACCTTGTCGAATGGGTGGCCAGGACGCGGTGGATGGGTGATCATGGGAATCTGACCGAGCAACGCTACGAGGAGGCACGGGTGGCCGAGACTCTGAAAAAGGGCAGCCGGGTGACCGGTGCCGCGCGTGAGAAGCTCGCGGCCGATCTCAAGAAGAAGTACGACTCCGGGGCGAGCATTCGCGCTCTCGCGGAGGAGACCGGTCGTTCGTACGGCTTCGTGCACCGGATGCTGAGCGAGTCCGGAGTGATCCTCCGGGGCCGCGGTGGTGCCACGCGGGGCAAGAACAAGGCGACTGCCGGGGCCGGGTCCTGACGGTCCGTCATCTCTGAGCTGGATGGCGCGGCGGCCTGACGCCGACCGAGGAGACGACAGCCGACCACGGCTGGGCGTCCGCCCTCGGGTCGAGTGGACCGGCCGCCGATCGTCATGTCCGCCCCCGGGTCCCGGGGGCCGTTCCGATCTTTCCGGGCCGGGGCCCTGCCCGTCCGCGCCCAGGTTTGTTACTCTCCGGTAGCCAAGTCCCCCGCCACCGGAGGTTCCCGCATGACCGCCCCCGCCACCGACCCGCAGGCCCCGAGCTGGGAGCGGGACGGCGTCCGGCTGGAGATCGACGGCGAGCTCGCCGTCGTCACCCTCTGTCAGCCCAAGCGGCGCAACGCCCAGTCGCCCGCACTCTGGCGCGCCCTCGCCCAGGCCGGCCGCGAACTGCCCGGCAGTGTGCGGGTGGTGCTGCTGCGCGCCGAGGGGGTCTCCTTCTCCGCCGGACTGGACCGGGCCATGTTCACCCCCGAGGGCATCCCCGGTGAGCCCACCTTCCTGCAGCTGGCCGGCTCCGCCGACCAGGAACTGGACGACGCCATCGCCTCGTACCAGGAGGCCTTCACCTGGTGGCGCCGCGCCGACCTGGTCTCCATCGCCGCCGTCCAGGGCCATGCCGTGGGGGCCGGCTTCCAGCTCGCGCTCGGCTGCGACCTGCGGGTGGTCGCCGACGACGTGCAGTTCGCCATGAAGGAGACCTCGCTCGGGCTCGTCCCCGACCTGGCCGGCACCAAGCCGCTGGTCGACCTCGTCGGCTACGCCCGGGCGCTGGAGATCTGCGCGACCGGCCGCTGGGTCGGCGCCGAGGAGGCCACCGCGACCGGGCTGGCCAACCTGTCGGTGCCCGGCGCCGAACTCGACGCCGCCGCCCGGGACCTCGCCGCCGCCCTGCTGGCCGCCCCGCGCGGGGCCGTCACCGAGACCAAGGCCCTGCTCCAGGGGGCCTCCGGACGGTCGTACGAGGAGCAGCGTTCAGCCGAACGGGCGGCGCAGGCCCGCCGGCTGCGGGAACTCGCCGGGATCGGCGACTGACCCACCCGCCACCGCGCGGAGGCCCGGCCCCGGGGGAGCACCCCGGAGCCGGGCCTCCGGCGTTCCCGGGGTGCGTTCGGCGGGCGGGGCTCGTGGCGGAATGTCAGAGTTGGGGAGGTTTGCGATATAGCTGGAGCCGCTACGAGGGAGATGCGCCCCATGCCTGACACTCCGACGCCCGCGACCCTGCACAAGAACCCCGGTGGCGGGCCCACCCCCGGTCCGCCCTCCGGTGCCCGGCCCGCGCACGGCTCGGGCGGCGACGGCGGCCGGCCGTCCGGCGAGCGCGGCCGCACGGCGCTGGCGGTCGGCGTGGTGGAGAAGATCGCCGGAATGGCCGCCCGGGAGGTCTCCGGCATCCATGCGCTGGGCTCCGGGCTGGCCCGCACCTTCGGTGCGATGCGGGACCGGGTCCCCGGCGGCAAGTCGAGCATCGGGCGCGGGATCAAGGCCGAGGTCGGCGAGAAGCAGACCGCGATCGACATCGCCCTGGTGGTCGAGTACGGCGTGGTGATCCCCGAACTCGCCCGCCAGGTGCGGGAGAACATCATCGACGCGGTCGAGCGGATGACCGGCCTGGAGGTCGTCGAGGTCAACATCGCGGTCAACGACGTCCACCTCCCGGACGAACCGGAGTTCGAGGAGGAAGAGGAGCCGATGGCGTCGTCGGGGCAGCGGCCCAGGCTCAAGTAGCGTCCGGCCGCGGGGACCGCCCGGCGGTGGTCGCGTTGGTGTTGGCGTTGGTGTTGGTCTTGGCGTGGGCGTTGGCGTTCGGTGGAGCACGAGGGAGTAGCGGATGAACCTGGCCATCGTCGGCCTGGTGGTGGGCATGGCCCTCGGCTTCGCCGGGTACTTCGGCGGGTTCGCGGCGTTCCTGCTGGTGGCGGCGCTCGGGCTGGTGGGCTTCGTGGCCGGGCGGCTGCTGGAGGGCGACATCGAGCTCGGCGACCTCGGGGACCTGCTCCGCGGCCGCGACCGGCGGCGCTGATGGGGGCCGTCGTACCGGCGTCCGGTCCCGTCCCCGGTTCCGTCTCCGGTTCCGCCCCCGGCCCTGCCGCTGGTGCGGTGCGCCGGGGGCGGTTGCGGATCGCCGACCGGGTGTTCGAGCGGATCGCCGGGCAGGCGGCGCGGGAGGTGGTCGCCGAGGCCTGGGTCGGGCGGTCGGTGAAGGGGAAGCCGCCGCGGGTCTCGGTGGCGCGGCCGGGCAGCACGGTGACCGTCCGGGTGGCGGTCGAGCTGCCCTTCCCGGCCGACCTGGCCGGACTCGCCCGGCGGGTGCGGGACCGGGTGGCGGCGCAGGTGAACGGGCTGACGGGGACGAAGGTGTCCGAAGTGGTCGTGGTGGTCGAGAAGTTGGTCGCCGGGGGAGCGTGGTGAAGGGGGACGCGGTGGCGGCTCCGGGGGAGGGAGTGGGGTCGGAGTCGGAGGTCGGGTCGGGGGCGGGTTCGGGTTCGGGGTCGGATGTGGTGGGGAAGGTGCCCCGGTTGCGGTCGGGGCGGGCGGCGGTGGCGGCGCTGGTCGCCACGGTGGTGCTGGTGGTGGCGGGGGCGCTGCTGTACGACGCGGTCGCGGTGCGGGCCGGGCAACCGGCCCGGCGGTGGCGGGCGCAGATCGCGGACGAGCTGGCCACGCGGCACCTGGACGACCTGTGGGTGCTGGTCGGCGCCGGGGCGGCGGCCCTGATCGGGCTGTGGCTGCTGTGGCTGGCGTTCACGCCCGGGCTGCGGCGGTGGCTGGTGCTGCGGCCGTACGGCGGGACGGGTGCGGCGATCGAGCGGGCCGGGGTCGGGCACCTGCTGGCGGACCGGGCGGCCGGGCTGGCGGGCATCGAGCACCTGAGGATCAAGGTCGGGCGGCGGCGGGTGCGGGTGTCGGTGAGCGGGCCGGTGGATCCGGCGGGGGTGCAGCGGCAGTTGCGGGAGGAGTTGGCGCGGGTGGGGTTGGCGCGGCCGTTGCGGTTGGACGTGCGGTCCTGGCGGGGGCCGGCGGGTGGTGGCGCGGCCGGGGGTGGTGCGGCGGGTGGTGGGGTGACGGGCGGTGCCGTGGCGGATGGTGAGACGGACCGGCCGGGGGAGGAGGGGAGATGAGTAGGACGGTCGTCAACCGGGTGCTGCTGGCGGTGGTGGGGGCGGTGCTGGTGGGGGTCGGGGTGCTGGTGCTGGCGGGCGGGTTCGACCTGTACCGGCGGCTGGGGGTCGATCCGCCGGGGTGGTGGCCGTTGACCTCGCCGGACCAGCCGGTGGTCAGTGCGCGGTCCCGGGTGCGGTGGGTCGGCTCCTCGTGGTGGTGGCCGACGGTGATCGGGGGGCTGTCGCTGCTGGTGCTGGGGATGGCCTGGTGGCTGGTGGCGCAGCTGCGGCGGACCGGACTCGCCCACATCACGGTGCCGACCCCGGGGGCGCGTGGGCTGCGGATGCGGGTGAACTCGCGGGCGCTGGAGGAGGCGCTGGAGCACGGTACGGCGGTGCTGCCGGAGGTCGAGCGGGCGGGGATCCGGCTGGTGCGGGCCCCCGGGCACCCGCGGCTGCGGGGCGCCGTACGGCTGACTCCGGGTGGGGACCCGGTCGGGCTGGTGGAGCACTTCGAGGACGGGCCGCGGGCGGACGCGGTACGGAGCTTGGGGCTGGCGGAGCTGCCGGCCGACCTGCGGATCCGGGTGCTGCAGGAGGCTCCCGCCGGGGGGCGTCGGTCCGGGCGGCGGTCCGGACGGCGGCGGGGGCGGCGGGAGCGTCGTCAGCTGGAGTAGGGCGGCGGGGTTGGGGCGGGGTGGGGGTTGGGGGTGGAGGTGGGGGCCGGGGTGGGTCAGAGGGAGCGGAGGGCGCCGCCGTCGACCGGGACCATCAGGCCGGTCAGGTAGGAGGCGGCGGGGGAGAGCAGGAAGGCGGCGACCTTGCCGAACTCCTCGGGGGTGCCGTAGCGGCCCAGCGGGATGCCGGCGCTGTGCTGGGCGCGGGCAGCCTCCGGGTCGGGGGCGAGGGCGTCCAGTTCGCGGACCCGGTCGGTGTCGATCCGGGCCGGGAGCAGGCCGAGCACCCGGATGCCGCGCGGGCCCAGCTCGTCGGCGAGGCCCTTGGCGGCCATCGCCAGACCGGGGCGCAGACCGTTGGAGATGCCGAGGCCGGGGATCGGCTGGCGGACCGAGCTGGAGAGCACGAAGCCGATCACCCCGCCGGACGGGAGGGCGGCGGCCGCGGTGCGGGCGAGGCGGAGGGCGCCGAGGAAGACGGACTCGAAGGCGTCGCGCCAGGCGGACTCGGGGGTGGTCTCGACCGGGCCGGCCTGCGGGCCGCCGACGCTGATCAGGATGCCGTCGAAGCGGCCGAAACGGGAGTTGGCCTCGGCGATCAGGCGGTCGGCGGTGTCGGGGGCGGCGTTGTCGGCGACCAGGCCGTGGGCGGTGCCGAGGGTTTCGAGCTCGGCGACGGCGGCGTCGACGGCCTGCTGGGTGCGGCCGCTGATCAGTACGTGGGCGCCGTCGGCGGCGAGTTCGCGGGCGGTGGCGAGGCCGAGGCCTCGGGTGGCGCCGGTGACGATGTAGGCCTTGTTCTTGAGTCCTAGGTCCATGGGGGACATTGTGCCGTTGAGGGGGGCCGCTGCGCGGGGCTGGGGTGTGAGGGTGGGCTTTCGGGAGGGTGGGTGGTCCGGGGGCGGTTCCGGGGGTGGGCGCTCCGGGGGCTGGATGATTTTCAGACCGCCGACCCTCATCGATGGGTGCTGGGCGCCGTTGGCGGTCTGAAAATCACCCGTCACGCCCCTCTCCGCACCCACCCCCTCCACCGCCCCCTCCCGCAGCGCGTCCCTCTCGCCTGGGTCGGGTGGGGGGAGGGGGGTGGTGGGGGTGGGTGGGTTGGTGCGGGTGGGGTGGGGTTTGGTGCGGGCGCGCGGGGTGGTGGCCGCGCGCCCGGTGCGGGCTGGCGTTGACGTTGGGGGGAAGGTTTAGCGTCGGTGGTGGTTGTTCGGGAGGAGTGGGGCGGTATGCGGATCGGGGAGTTGGCGGAGCGGGCGGGGACGACGACGCGGGCGTTGCGGTACTACGAGGAGTTGGGGTTGTTGCCGGCCCGGCGGGCGGGGAACGGGTACCGGGCGTACGGGGAGGAGGACCTGCGGTTGCTGCGGGAGATCCGGATGCTGCAGGACTTCGGGTTCGGGTTGGAGGAGACCCGGCCGTTTGTGGAGTGTCTGCGGGCGGGGCACCCGGAGGGGGATTCCTGTCCGGCCTCGTTGGAGGTGTACCGGCGGAAGTTGGCCGAGTTGGACGAGTGCATCGCGCGCTTGCGGGACGTCCGGGTGCGGGTGGCCGGGCAGTTCGAGCGGGCGGTGCGGGCGCGGGACGAGCTCGCGGCTTCCGAGCAGCCGCCCGAGTGTGAACTGGCCAGGGAGCAGAGGGAGTAGACGATGGTGGAGATCGCGGGTGTGCCGGCGGTGACGGACGAGACGTTCGCCGTGGAGGTGCTGGCGGCGGAGGGGCCGGTGCTGGTCGACTTCACGGCGGACTGGTGCCCGCCGTGCCGGATGATGGCGCCGGTGCTGGCGGACGTCGCGCGGGAGGAGGCGCACCGGTTCCGGGTGGTGAGTGTCGACGTGGACCGCAACCCTCGGACCCAGGCGGCGTACGGGGTGCTGTCGATGCCGACGTTGATGCTGTTCCGGGACGGGCAGCCGGTGCGGTCGGTGGTGGGGGCGCGGGCGAAGGCGCGGTTGTTGCGGGAGTTGGAGGATGTGCTCTAGGCGGGGAGGGCGTCGAGGGGGACCTCGGGTTCGGCGGCCTGCTTGGCGCGGTCCTTGGCCTCGCGGCGGATGAGGACCCAGACGCCGACCGGGATCATCGCGGTGAACAGCCACCACTGGATGGCGTAGGCCATGTGCGGGCCGATGTCGGAGTGGTTGGGCTCGGGGATCAGCTGCGGCTGGTCGGCCGGGGCCGGGGTGGTGGCGGTGAGTTCCAGGTAGCCGCTGAGGAGGGTGCTGCCGGTCTCCTTGGACTGCTGTTCGGTGTTGATCAGGTTGAACTGGCGGTCGGGGAGGCCGGCCCGGTCCTTGACCCAGCCGCCGCTGCTGCCGGTGGTCTCGTCGGCGCGCAGCCGGCCGGTGAGGGTGACCTCGCCGGCCGGGGCGGCCGGGACGGGCGGGTACTGGGTGGCGCCGTCGCCTGAGGGGACCCAGCCGCGGTTGATCAGGACGGTGCCCTTGCCGTCGGAGAGCTTGAGCGGGGTGAGGACGAAGTAGCCGAGGGTGCCGTTGGCGTCGGTCCGCTTGCGGACCACGAACTCGTGTGCCGGGTCGTACTGTCCGGTGGCCGTCACGGCGCGCCAGGTGAGGGCGGACGGTACGGCGGTGCCGGGGGCGGTGGACAGGCTGTCGAAGGGCACCGGCGAGGCCGTGAGGGCCTTGCCGATCAGCTCGTTCCGCGCCACCCGCGCCTCGTGGCGGTGCAGCTGCCAGAAGCCCAGCTTGATCGTCGCGGGGATCAGCAGCAGCGCGATCAGGATGGTGATCAGCCACTGGCGGGTCAGCAGAAAACGGTACACATGGGAACGGTACGCCGACCTCACAACGGCCTCACGCACCGGGGTGCGGGGCGACCTCGCGCAGCAGCTGGAGGAAGGCGTCCTCGGTGACGATCGGGGTTCCGACGTCGCGGGCCTTGCGGGCCTTGCCGCTCCAGCTGGTCGGCTCGTTGGTGACCAGGAGGCTGGTGAGCCGGCTGACGGAGGTGGCGATGTGCAGGCCGGCCTCGACGGCGCGGTCCTCCAGGACCTCGCGGTCGGTGGCGGTGTCCCCGGTGAAGGCCACCCGCATGCCCTGGACCAGCGGTTTGCCGTCCTCCCAGCGCCCCGGGTTGGGGTACGGGCAGGGCGGGCGCTTCTTGGCCTGGCGGTACTGGGAGCCGGTCCAGTTGCCGCGGCCGGGGGCGGCGGGCTCGTCCTCGCCGAGGTCGGTGACCGCGACGCAGGTCTGGAAGGGGAGCGGGATGCCGTGGGTGCGGGCCAGGTGGAGGCTGGGGCGGAAGGCCTCGGCGAGCACCCGGGCGTCGTCCAGGGCGTTGTGGGCCTGGCGCTGCTGTACGCCGAAGTGGGCGGCGAGCGAGGAGAGCTTGCCGTTGGGCAGCGGGAGGCGCAGGTCGCGGGAGAGGACCATGGTGCACAGCCGCTGCTCGACCGGGGCGCTGCGGCCGGCCCGGGAGAACTCGCGGGAGATCATGTTCCAGTCGAACAGCGCGTTGTGCGCGACCAGGACGCGGTTCGCCAGGCGGGTGGCGAACTCCTCGGCGATCTCGGGGAAGGTCGGCGCGCCGGAGAGCAGTTCGGCGGTGAGGCCGTGGATCCAGACCGGGCCCGGGTCCCGCTCGGGGTTGACCAGGGTGTACCAGTGGTCGGTCACCTCGCCGTCGCCGTCCAGCTGGTAGACGCCGGCCGAGATGACGCGGTCGGAGCGGCCGAGACCGGTGGTCTCGACGTCGACGACCGCGAAACCCTCGGCGGGGGCGGCGGAACGCTGGGCGGGGACCGGGGCGGTCCGCGGCGCGCCGTACGTCTCGGGCTGGATCGGTTGCATGGTCCAACAGGATAAGGGGCGAGTCGGCGGTGGCCGGTCGAAATGTTCCGGCCCGGTAGCCGGAATAGAGTGGTCCGCATGGGTGTCGTACACCTGGTCGAGATCGTTTCCGGCCGCCCGGCCGGTTCTGTGTGAGGAAAAACGCATGCGCGCCACGGTGATCCACGGACCGAACGACATCCGGATCGAGGAGGTACCGGACCCGGTGATCCAGCAGCCGACGGACGTCGTGCTGCGGGTGGTCAACGCCTGTATCTGCGGCAGCGACCTGTGGGCCTACCGGGGGGTGGCCCAGCGGGTGCCCGGGCAGCGGATCGGGCACGAGTTCCTGGGTGTGGTCGAGGAGGTCGGCGCCGAGGTCCGGGGCTTCGCGAAGGGTGACTTCGTGGTCGCGCCCTTCGTCTGGTCGGACGGGGTCTGTGAGTTCTGTCTCGAAGGCCTCCAGACGTCCTGCCCGCACGGCGGGTTCTGGGGGTCGGTGGGTTCGGACGGCGGCCAGGGCGAGGCGGTGCGGGTGCCGTTCGCGGACGGGACGCTGGTGAAGCTGCCGAAGGAGGCGGTGGGTGACGAGAAGCTGCTGCCGGGCCTGCTGGCGCTGTCCGACGTGATGGCGACCGGGCACCACGCGGCGGTCTCGGCGAGGGTGCGCCCGGGTGCGACGGTCGCGGTGGTCGGCGACGGCGCGGTGGGCCTGTGCGGTGTGCTGGCGGCGCGCCGACTGGGCGCGGGCCGGATCATCGCGCTGGGCCGGCACACCGCCCGGACCGAGCTGGCCCGGCGCTTCGGGGCGACGGACGTGGTGGCCGAGCGCGGCGACGCGGCGATCGAGGCCGTCAAGGAGCTGACCGGCGGCCTGGGGGCGCACGCGGTGCTGGAGGCGGTCGGCACCGAGGAGTCGATGCGGACGGCGGTCTCGATCACCCGGGACGGCGGCGCGGTCGGCTACGTGGGCGTCCCGCACGGCGGCAGCGCGGGCGTCGACATCGGTCAGATGTTCGGCCGAAACGTTTCGCTCAACGGTGGCGTCGCCCCGGCCCGCGCGTACATCCCCGAGCTGCTGCCGGACGTGCTCTCCGGTGCGATCGAGCCCGGTCTGGTCTTCGACCGGACGGTCGATCTGGACGGCGTTCCGGACGGCTATCGAGCCATGGACGACCGGTCCGCGCTGAAGGTCCGGATCGCCTTCTGACGCTTCGTCAACAGGGGCGGCACCGTTGGACGGTGCCGCCCCTTTCGGTTGTGACGGCCCCGGTCCGGAAGTGACGCGAGTGGTGGTTTTCGGCCAATTGGATGGTGCGAGGGGGTGAACGACTGGCTGATCGCGGTCAACCCCTTCCGGGGCGGGCACGACGCTCCTAGCATTGCGCGGCGCGCACGAGGAATGTGACGTCCCTCACGTTCGAATTGTTCCCCTGTGCGACCGCTACGCCGAAGGAGTGAGGAGACAGAGTGGATTCGCCGCCGATCACCACTACCGCTACGGAAGTCCAACTCATCGATGACAGCGAGGAGTTCCGTACCCTGCGGCGCTCGTTCCGGAGCTTCGCCTTTCCGGTCACCATCGGCTTCGTGCTCTGGTACCTGCTCTACGTACTGCTCTCCTGCTACGCCCCCGGACTGATGGGCACCAAGGTCGTCGGGCACATCAACGTGGCCCTGGTGCTGGGACTGCTGCAGTTCGTCACCACCTTCGCCATCGCCGCCTGGTACTCCCGCTACGCCGACCGGCGGATCGACCCGCCCGCCGCCGCGATCCGCGAGGCCCACGGCGCCGTCGTCCACGCCCCCCGGGAGTCCGCCGAATGACGCCGCTCGCCAGCTCCGCCACGGAGCACCGCGGTCTGATCATGTCCTTGTTCGCGCTCTTCGTGGTGGCCACCCTGGTCATCACCGTCTGGGCCGGTCGGCAGAACCGCAGCGCCGCCGACTTCTACGCCGGCGGCCGCGGCTTCACCGGCTTCCAGAACGGTCTGGCCATCTCCGGCGACTACATGTCCGCCGCGTCCTTCCTCGGCATCGCCGGAATCATCGCGCTCACCGGCTACGACGGCTTCCTGTACTCGATCGGCTTCCTGGTCGCCTGGCTGGTCGCGCTGCTGCTGATCGCCGAACCGCTGCGCAACTCCGGCCGGTTCACCATGGCGGACGTGCTCGCGTTCCGGATGCGCCAGCGCCCGGTGCGCACCGCGGCCGGCATCTCCACCATCGTCGTCTCGATCTTCTACCTGCTCGCCCAGATGGTCGGTGCCGGGGCCCTGGTGGCACTGCTGCTGGGGGTCACTGGGGAGGGCGCCAAGCGCTGGACCATCCTCGCGGTCGGCGCGCTGATGATCATCTACGTGGTGATAGGGGGTATGAAGGGCACCACCTGGGTGCAGATCGTCAAGGCCGTGCTGCTGATCGCCGGCGCCGCGCTGATGACCGTCCTGGTGCTCGCCAAGTACCACTTCAACCCCTCCGAACTGCTCGGCGCGGCCGCCTCCGCGAGCGGCAAGGGCTCGGCCTTCCTGGAACCGGGACTGAAATACGGGGCAACGAACACCTCCAAGCTCGACTTCATCAGCCTGGGGATCGCCCTGGTGCTCGGCACCGCCGGCCTGCCGCACATCCTGGTCCGCTTCTACACCGTCCCCACCGCCAAGACGGCCCGGAAGTCCGTGCTCTGGGCGATCGGCATCATCGGCGTCTTCTACCTGATGACCCTGGCGCTGGGCTTCGGCGCGGCCGCGCTGGTCGGCCGCAGCGGCATGGTGGCCGTCGAGGGCAAGACGCCCTCCGGCAACACCGCGGCGCCGCTGCTCGCCGAGCAGCTCGGCGGCGGGGCCGGCACCACCGGCGGGGCGATCATGCTCGCGGTGATCTCGGCCGTCGCCTTCGCCACCATCCTCGCCGTGGTCGCCGGGCTCACCCTGGCCTCCTCGGCGTCCTTCGCCCACGACCTGTACGCCAACGTGATCCGGCGCGGGAAGGCGACCGAGAAGGAGGAGGTGCGGTCCGCCAAGTGGGCCGCCGTCGGGATCGGCGCCGTCGCCATCGTGCTCAGCCTCTACGCGGGCAAGCTCAGCACCGCCGCCCTGGTCGCGCTGGCCTTCGCGGTGGCCGCCTCGGCCAATCTGCCGACCCTGCTCTACTCGCTGTTCTGGAAGCGCTTCACCACCACCGGCGCGGTCAGCTCGGTCTACGCGGGCCTGATCTCCTCGGTGGTGCTGGTGGTGTTCTCCCCGGTGCTCTCCGGAGCCAAGAACTCGCTCTTCCCGAACGCCGACTTCCACTGGTTCCCGCTGGAGAACCCCGGCCTGGTCTCCATCCCGATCGGCTTCCTGGCCGGCTGGCTCGGCACCCTGCTGTCCAAGGAACGTCCGGACCCGGCGAAGTACGCTGAACTGGAGGTCCGCTCGCTCACCGGGCTGGGCGCCCACTGATCGATCCGGCATGACTATGCTGGCCCGGCCTGCCTCGACGGTGGCCGGGCCGGCGGTTTTTCGGGAAGGGACGCACGTGCTGCTCGACACCTTCGGACGACGCGCCGTCGACCTGCGGGTCTCCCTCACCGACCGGTGCAACCTCCGCTGCACCTACTGCATGCCGGAGGAGGGGCTGCAGTGGCTGGCCAAGCCCGAGCTGCTCACCGACGAGGAGATCGTCCGGCTGGTCACCCTCGCCGTGCGCGACCTGGGCGTGCGCGAGGTCCGCTTCACCGGCGGCGAGCCGCTGCTGCGCCCCGGGCTGGTCGCGATCGTCGCCGCCTGCTCCGAGCTGGAACCGCGCCCCGAGCTGTCGGTGACCACCAACGGCATCGGACTGGCCCGCACCGCGACGGCGCTGCGCGAGGCCGGACTGGACCGGGTCAACGTCTCGCTGGACACCCTGGACCCCGAGGTGTTCCACACCCTCACCCGCCGCCGGCGCCACCAGGACGTGCTGGACGGACTGGCCGCCGCCGAGGCGGCCGGGCTGGCGCCGGTGAAGCTGAACGCGGTGCTGATGCGCGGGGTCAACGACCACGAGGCGGCCGACCTGCTCTCCTGGTGCCTGGAGCGGGGCTACGAGCTGCGCTTCATCGAGCAGATGCCGCTGGACGCCCAGCACGGCTGGGACCGCTCGTCGATGGTCACCGCGGAGGAGATCCTGGAGCTGCTGCGGGCCCGGTTCACGCTCACCCCGGAGCCGTCCGGTCGCCGGGGCGCGGCGCCCGCCGAGCGCTGGGTGGTGGACGGCGGCGCCGGCCGGGTCGGCGTGATCGCCTCCGTCACCCGGCCGTTCTGCCGGGCCTGCGACCGGACCAGGCTGACCGCCGACGGGCAGGTGCGCAACTGCCTGTTCGCCACCGGGGAGACCGACCTGCGCAGCGCGCTGCGCTCGGGGGCGGACGACGCGGAGCTGGCCGCGCTGTGGCGGGCGGCGATGTGGGGCAAGAAGGCCGGGGCCGGGATCGACGACCCGGAGTTCCACCAGCCCGAGCGGCCGATGTCGGCGATCGGCGGCTAGGCGCCTTCCGGGCCTTCCGGGGTCCAGTCGGCGAAGGCGACGACCTCCTTGAGGAAGCCGCGCACGCCCAGGAACTGGGACAGGTGCTCGCGGTGCTCCTCGCAGGCGAGCCAGGTCTTGCGGCGGTCCGGGGTGTGCAGCTTGGGGTTGTTCCACACCAGCACCCAGTGGGCGTCCGCCCGGCAGCCCTTGGCGGAGCAGATCGGGGTCTGCGGGGTGTCCATCGGGGGCCGTCCTCCGGGGTTCGGCGGGTGCGTGGTCACCGCCAGTCTGTCACGCCGTCCGGGCCCGACCGGATCCGGGCATGGCGACGCCGGGCAGCCACGGGGGGAGCCGCCCGGCGTCGGTCCGTCGCTCCGACGGGGGATGCGGAGCGCGTACGCAGTATGTCACGCCGAAGGCCTCGGATGGGGAGGTCTTGCATGATTAATCTGAGCTTCTTCTGAGCTTTCGCCGACCTGATTGCGGCTCAATCCCCGCAAACCGGGCGGTCAGTCCGTGCCCGGTGACGTTCCGGCGCCGGAGGGCTTTGCCTGTCCTGTACCAGCGGGCGCACCGGCCCCACCCGTACCACCGGGGCCGAGCATCAGCGGGGTGTCGGCCGGGAAGTCGAAGGAGCTCGGCAGACTCGGCGCCCGCTCCCGGCCGGCGTTGGCGATCAGCACCGCGAAGTACGGCAGCAGCACCCCGCCCGCCAGCGCCCCGAAGGCCAGCCAGCGCTCGACGTTCCACAGCACCACCGCGAGCAGTACGCAGACGGTGCGCAGCAGCATCGAGATGACGTAGCGGCGCTGGCGCCCCCGGACGTCCTCGGAGAGGCTGCTGCGCGCCCCCGTGATCCGGTGGATCTGTCCGCCGCCGGCGCTCTTGCCCATGTGTCCAACCGCCCTCGTCCAGGCATCCGCGCGCCGTTCCGCGCGGCCTCCTCACGGTACGCCCGGGTGCCCGGGACGACGAGACCGGGTGGGCGGGGCCCACCCGGTCGGGCGTGATAGAGGAGCCGTACGGCGTCAGGAGTGTCTACGAGCGCCGGGAGAGGTACTGCGGGGGGACGGCGTCGGTGAGCCAGACGCCGTTCTCGCTGAGCCGGAACTCGTGGCCGGCCGCCGCCATCGCGGCCGCGTTGACGGTCAGCACGACCGGGCGGCCGTGCCGGGCGCCGACCCGGGTGGCCGTCTCGGTCTCCGCCGAGAGGTGGACGTCCTGCCGGGTCATCGGGCGCAGCCCCTCGCGGAAGATCGACGCCAGATGGCGGTCGGCGGTGCCGTGGTAGAGCACCGGCGGCGGCACGGTGGCGGTCAGACCGAGGTCGACCGCCACCGAGTGGCCCTGGTTGGCGCGGATCGAGAGGCCGTCCGGGGAGTAGCCGAAGCGGCGCTTGTTGTTGCTGGCCACGATGTGGTCGAGCTCGGGCCTGGTGAGCGGCCTGCCCTTCGCCGCGAGGGCGCCGAGCAGGACGTCGATCCGGACCCAGCCGGAGTCGTCCAGCGTGATCCCGACCAGCTCCGGCTCGTGCCGCAGGATGCGCGACAGCATCTTGCTCGATCTGACCAGCCGCTTCTCGTCCATCATGTTCTTTCCATCCCCCGTCGGTCAGCGGCTATGAGGCCGGGCTGACCGAACTCATGTTGAAGTCCGCGACACGCACGGGTGGCATCGCGGTGCGGGTGAAGTAGTCGCTCCACTCGCGGGGCAGGCAGGGCTCGGTGCGGCCCGCCTCGGTGATCCGGCCGAGCAGGTCGACCGGGGACTCGTTGAACCGGAAGTTGTTGACCGCGCCGACCACCTCGCCGTTCTCCACCAGGTAGACGCCGTCCCGGGTGAGGCCGGTGAGCAGCAGCGTCGCCGGGTCCACCTCGCGGATGTACCAGAGGCAGGTGAGCAGCAGGCCGCGCTCGGTGCGGGCGATCATCTCGTCCAGGGTCGGCGCGGACTCCTGGTCGGCCGTCTCCAGCACCAGGTTGTCGATGCCCGGGCGCAGCGGCAGGCCGGTGAGGCCTGCCGTGTGGCGGCTGGTGACCAGCTCGGTCAGCACGCCCTCGCGGATCCACTCGGTGGCCTCGATCGGCGCGCCGTTGTCGAAGACCGAGACGTCGCCGCCGGTGCGGTGCGCCAGCACGAACGGGGCGGCCTCCAGGCCGGGCTCGTTCGGGTCGGCGCGCAGGGTCAGCGGCAGCGCGGCGAGCTTGTCGCCGATCCGGGTGCCGCCGCCGGGCCGGGAGAAGACCGACCGGCCCTCGACGGCGTCCCGGCCGCCGGCCGCCCAGTGCAGGCAGAGCAGCAGGTCGGCGACGGCCGCGGGTGGCAGCAGCGTCTCGTACCGCCCGGCGGGCAGGTCGATCCGGCGGGCGCCCCAGCCGAGCCGCTTGGTGAGTTCGGCGTGCAGGGCGGGGACGTCGACGTCGGTGAAGTCCCGGGTGGCGGCGCCGACCCAGGCCGAGCCGGAGAGGTCGGCGGTCTTGCCGTTGATCTCGACCATGCCGGTGGGCTGGTCGTGGCGCAGTCGCAGGCCGGTGGAGCTGCCCAGGTAGCTGGTGGTGAGTTCGTGCCGGGCGAAGCCGTACAGCAGCTCGCCCTGGGCGGCGGCGCGGGCGAAGGCCTCGCCGAGGGCCGGGCCGAAGGCCTCGAACACCTCGATGGAGGTCTCCGCGGGCGGCTCGGTGAAGTCGGGGGAGGACGGCCGGCCGTCGACCAGCGGCTGGGCGTCCTCCGCCGGTCCGGCCGCGCGGGCCGCCGCCTCGGCGGCGCGGACCAGGCCCTCGACGTCCTCGGCGGTGACGGCCTCGCGGGCGACCACGCCGGAGGCGGTGCCCTCGGCGCCGGCCACGGTGGCGATCACGGTGAGGCGGCGGCCGCGGGTGACGCCGTTGGTGGTCAGCGCGTTGCCCGCCCAGCGCAGGTTGGCGGTGGACTCCTCGTCGGCGATCACCACGCAGCCGTCGGCGCGGGACAGGTCGAGGGCCAGCTCGACGAGTTCGTGGGGCTGCATCGCGGTCATCAGTGACCCGCCTCCTGCTGGGTGTTGAGCACGTTGACGTTGCGGAACAGCGCCGACGGGCAGCCGTGGCTGACCGCCGCGATCTGGCCGGGCTGCGCCTTGCCGCAGTTGAAGGCGCCGCCGAGCACGTAGGTCTGCGGGCCGCCGACGGCGGCCATCGAGCCCCAGAAGTCGGTGGTGGTGGCCTGGTAGGCGAAGTCCTTGACCTGGCCGGCGAGTTCGCCGTTCTTGATGGCGTAGGCGCGCTGGCCGGTGAACTGGAAGTTGTAGCGCTGCATGTCGATGGACCAGGAGCGGTCGCCGACGATGTACAGGCCGTTCTCCACCCCGGCGAACAGGCCCGCGGTGTCCGGGCCGTCGGCGGCCGGCTGGAGCGAGACGTTGGCCATCCGCTGGACCGGGACGTGCGCGGGGGAGTCCGCGAAGGCGCAGCCGTTGGAGCGCTCGAAGCCCTTCAACTTGGCCATGCCGCGGTCGAGTTGGTAGCCGACCAGGACGCCGTCCTTGATCAGGTCCCAGGACTGGGTGGCGACGCCCTCGTCGTCGTAGCCGATGGTGGACAGGCCGTGCTCGGCGGTGCGGTCGCCGGTGACGTTCATCAGCTCGGAGCCGTAGCGCAGGCTGCCGAGCTGGTCGAAGGTGGCGAAGGAGGTGCCGGCGTAGGCGGCCTCGTAGCCGAGCGCGCGGTCCAGCTCGGTGGCGTGGCCGATCGACTCGTGGATGGTCAGCCAGAGGTTGGACGGGTCGATGACCAGGTCGTAGCGGCCCGGGCGGACGCTCGGGGCCTTCATCTTCTCGGCCAGCAGGACGGGCAGTTCGGCGAGCTCGGCGTCCCAGTCCCACTCGGTGCCGGTCAGGTACTCGTAGCCGCGGCCGACCGGCGGGGCCAGGGTCTGCATCGAGTCGAAGGCGCCGGTGCGCTCGTCGACCGAGGTGGCCTCCAGGTCGGAGTAGAGCCGGATCCGCTGCTGGGTCGTCACGGTGCCCGCGGTGTCGGCGTAGAACTTGTTCTCCTGCACCGTCAGCAGCGCCGCCTGGACGTGCGACACACCGGGTGCGGCGAGCAGCCGGGCGCTGCGCTCGGCGAGCAGGGCGGTCTTGTCGGCGTCCGGCACCTCGAAGGGGTTGACCTCGTACGAGGAGACCCAGGTGACGTCCCGGTGGACGGGCTCGTCGGCCAGCTCGACCCGCTCGGCGGAGCCGGCCGCCCGGCTGATCCCGCCGGAGAGCCGGGCCACCGCGACGGCGCGGGCGGCGACCTCCGCCGCGGCGCCCGGGGTGAGGTCGACCCCGGCGGCGAAGCCCCAGGCGCCGTCCAGCAGCACCCGGACGGCGAAGCCCAGCTGCACGCTGTCGGAGGTGCCGGCCGGACGGGCGTCGCGCAGCCGCCACGAGGCGCTGCGGACCCGCTCCAGGCGGAAGTCGGCATGGCTGGCGCCGAGTTCGCGGGCCCGGGCGAGGGCGGCGTCGGCCAGGGCGTGCAGCGGCAGGGCGAGGAACAGCGGGTCGACGGCGCGTCCGTGCGCGGCGCCGGCGCTGTCGGCCGGAGGGATCGGAGGCAATCGGGCTCCCAGGTCGCGGAGGGTGGCGGTGCGGCGCCACAGGGGCGTCCGCACCGCATCATTTCCCCTCCACCGGGTTCCCGGCCAGCGCATTTCACCCGGTGCGTTGCGGTTTCGGCCAGGGCGGTCCGGCTCCGTGCGCGGCCGTCAGGAGACGGCCTCCCACCAGCCGTCCAGCTCGGGCGGGTTGTCCACGTCGATCCGCTCGCCGGGGCGCGGGACGGCCAGCGGGACGGCCTGGACCTTCGCCTCCTTGAGCAGCCGTTCGATCGGCTCGGCCCAGGGGTGCAGGCCCAGGTTGAAGGTGCACCAGTGGACCGGCACCAGCAGTCCGGCGGTGAGGTCCCGGTGGGCGAGGACGGCGTCCTCGGGGGTCATGTGGATGTCCGGCCAGGCCGCGTCGTAGGCGCCGATCTGCACCAGGGCGGCGTCGAACGGGCCGTGCTGCGCGCCGATCCGGGCGTAGCCCTCGAAGTAGCCGGAGTCGCCGGTGTAGAAGACCTTGCGGGTGGGCCCGGCGATCACCCAGGAGCCCCACAGGGTGGTGTTGCGGGTCAGGCCGCGGCCGGAGAAGTGGTGCGCGGAGGTGAGGGTGAGGACCAGCTCGCCCAGGGTGCAGGTCTCGTCCCAGTCCAGCTCGATGATCCGGTGCTCCGGGACGCCCCAGCGGCGCAGGTGGCCGCCGATGCCGAGCGGCACCGCGAAGGGCGCGGACTGGCTGCGCACCAGGCGCTTGACGGTCGCCATGTCGAGGTGGTCGTAGTGGTCGTGGGAGATCAGCACGGCGTCGACCGGCGGCAGCTCCTCCAGCTCGACCGGGACGGGGTGCAGCCGCTTGGGGCCGACGTGGGCGGAGGGAGAGCAGCGGTCGCTCCAGATCGGGTCGAGCAGCACGCGCGAGCCCTCGATCTCGACCAGCGCGGAGGCGTGCCCGTACCAGGTGATCTCCACGCCCTCGGCGGCCGGGCCGGGGGTGGTGGCGGGGCGGACGGTGGGCACCGGGTGGGCCGGGACCCGGCCCTCGCGCTGGAACAGCATCCGGCGGACGGTGTCGCGGTCGACGCTGGGGGCGTCCCCGGCCCGGGCGAGGGTCGAGGGCGCGTTGTGGAAGACGCCGTCGCGGTACTGGGGGGAGTCCCGCACCCGCTCCTCGTGCTCGCCGTCGGGGCGGCGCCCGAACGCCGCGGGCAGGTCGCGCAGCGCCCAGGCGGTCGTGCCCAGGCCCGCAGCCAGGGCGGTGAGGGCGAGCAGTCGTCCGCGTCCGGTGGTGCTCCCGGGCCGTGCCTTGGTCATGCGCCCTGCCTTCGTTTCCTCGCCGGGACTCTTCGGGGGAAGGGTACGTCCGGCCCCGGGGGCGGCCCGCACCACGGGGGCAACGGGCACGCCCGCCCGTGTTGTTCCCGCACAGTGCGCCCTTTCGCGGCGCTGCCCCGGCCTGCGGCGGACGGCCGGGACGGCCGGGCGCCACGGGTGCGGATTGTCGGATTGCGACAGTTCCTTTGCTGCGGCGCTGTGGGAGACCGATTCGCCCCCGCCGCCGACCGCCCGATAGCGTCACACTGCGTACGCGTCCGGACGGACGCGCCCAGACACGGAGAGAGGTGGATCGTTGAGCCGCTCGGTTCTCGTCACCGGAGGAAACCGGGGCATCGGCCTCGCGATCGCCCAGGCCTTCGCCGAGGCGGGCGACAAGGTCGCCATCACCAGCCGTTCGGGCGAGGTGCCCGAGGCCCTCGCGAAGTTCGACGTCCTCGCGGTGCGCTGTGACATCACGGACGCCGCGCAGGTCGACGCCGCCTTCACCGAGATCGAGCAGAAGCACGGCGCGGTCGAGGTGCTGGTCGCCAACGCGGGCATCACCAACGACACCCTGCTGCTGCGGATGTCCGAGGAGGACTTCACGTCCGTCCTGGACACCAACCTGACCGGCACCTTCCGGGTGGTCAAGCGCGCGTCGAAGCTGATGATGCGCGCCCGCAAGGGCCGCGTGGTGCTGATCTCCTCCGTGGTGGGCCTCTCCGGCTCGCCGGGCCAGGCCAACTACGCCGCCTCCAAGGCCGGCCTGGTCGGCTTCGCCCGCTCGCTGGCGCGCGAGCTCGGCCCGCGCAACATCACCGTCAACGTGGTCGCCCCCGGCTTCGTCGACACCGACATGACCGCCGTGCTCAGCGACGAGCGCCGCGCGGAGATCGTCTCGGGCGTGCCGCTGGGCCGCTACGCGGCGCCCGCCGAGGTCGCGTCCACCGTGCGGTTCCTCGGTTCGGACGAGGCCGCGTACATCACCGGAGCCGTCATTCCCGTCGACGGCGGATTGGGCATGGGTCACTGATCATGAGTGGAATCCTCGAGGGCAAGCGGATCCTGATCACCGGTGTGCTGATGGAGTCCTCCATCGCCTTCCACACCGCGCGGCTGGCCCAGGAGCAGGGCGCCGAGATCATCCTCACCGCCTTCCCCCGCCCGAGCCTGACCGAGCGCATCGCCAAGAAGCTGCCGAAGCCGGTCAAGGTGCTGTCGCTGGACGTCTCCAGCCCGGAGGACCTGGCCGGCATCGCCGAGCAGGTCCGCGAGACCCTGCCGACCCTGGACGGCATCGTCCACTCGATCGGTTTCGCCCCGCAGGACGCCCTGGGCGGCAACTTCCTGGACACCCCGTGGGAGTCCGTGGCCACCGCGATGCACGTCTCGGCGTACTCGCTCAAGTCGCTCACCATGGCGCTGCTGCCGCTGATGCAGGACGGCGGCTCGGTGGTCGGCCTGACCTTCGACGCCCAGTACGCGTGGCCGCAGTACGACTGGATGGGCCCGGCCAAGGCCGCCCTGGAGTCGACCAACCGCTACCTGGCCCGCTACCTGGGCGAGCGGGACATCCGCTGCAACCTGATCTCGGCGGGCCCGATCGGCTCGATGGCCGCCAAGTCCATCCCGGGCTTCGGCGACCTGGCCGACACCTGGAACCACCGCTCCCCGCTCAAGTGGGACCTGAGCGACCCGGAGCCGGCCGGCCGCGGCGTCGTCGCCCTGCTGTCGGACTGGTTCCCGAAGACCACCGGCGAGATCATCCACGTCGACGGCGGTCTGCACGCGATCGGCGCCTGACCGACCGGTTTCCGCCACTGCCCGGCACCCCCGTTCGCGGGGGTGCCGGGCAGTCGTGTTTCCGGTCCCGCCCCGGAGGCGGGTCGCGCCTACGCGTCGGCCGTCGCGCAGGCGCCGATGGCGCGGCCGGCCTCGACCGAGGCGCGCTGGGGGTCGCCGTCCCGGATGGCGTCCCGGATGGTGTGGTGGCCGATGTAGCGCTCGGCGATCAGCTCGGGGCCGACGTCGTTGCGCAGGTGCTCGCGGGTGACCTCACCGAGGTCGGAGTAGACGGCCAGCAGTACGTCGTTGTGGGCGGCGGCCACCACGGCGTGGTGGAAGGCGGCGTCGGCCTGGACAAAGTCCTCGGCGTCGCCTGAGTGCCAGGCGGCCTCGCGCCGTTCCAGCGCGGAGTCCAGCAGGTCGAGGTCGCGGTCGGTGCGGCGGGCGGCGGCCAGGCCGGCCGCGGAGGTCTCCAGCGCCGCCCGCAGCTCGGCGACCTGCGCCTGGTCGGCGTCGGCGAAGCGTCGGTGCATCACCCCGGCCAGCTCGCTGGTGGCCAGGACGTACGTGCCGGAGCCCTGGCGGATGTCGAGCAGCCCGTTGTGGGCGAGGGCCCGGACGGCCTCCCGGACGGTGTTGCGGGCCACCCCCAGCTGTTCGACCAGGGCGGCCTCGGTGGGGATGCGCGAGCCGACGGGCCACTCCCCGGAGGTGATCTGGGCGCGCAGCTGCGCGATCACCTGGTCGGACAACGGGGTGCGCCTCGGCGAGGACAGCGCCACGGGGACTCCTAGCGACTACGGGGTTGGGTGGGCCGTGGGGGGAAAGCGGCTGATGGACGAACGGATCGGGACATCATGCCAATTCCGAGGTGCATCAATTCATCCCATCATTCTATGATGGCGCCCATGCCTCCCGCAGCAGACACCACCACCTCCTCCCCACGGAGCGGGGAGCGGCCGCAGACCGAGCGGCCGTCCGCCCCCGGCACGTACCTCGGCGTGCTGTTCGCCGTCGCGATCGCCGCCGCCGCCTTCAACCTGCGCCCCGTGGTCACCAGCCTCGGACCGCTGCTCGACCAGGTCCGCGACGACCTCGGGATGAACCCGACACTCGCCGGGCTGCTGACCGCCGTCCCCTCGCTGTGCTTCGCGCTGTTCGGCCTCGCCGCCCCGACCGCGGCCCGCCGGATCGGCCCGATCGCCGTGATCACGGCCGGCATGGCCGCCATCACGGCCGGTGTGCTGGCCCGCTCCTTCGCCGGCGGTACGGCGGTGTTCCTGCTGTTCACCGCGCTCGCCCTGGCCGGGGTGGCGGTCTCCAACGTGCTGCTGCCGGTGGTCATCAAGCGGTACTTCCCGGAGAAGGTCGGTCCGATGATCGGCCTGTACTCCATGGCGCTGTCCGCCGGCACCGCGCTGGCCGCCCTGGTCAGCGTGCCGCTGACCAGCTCGCTCGGCGGGGACTGGCGGTACGGCCTGGGCAGCTGGGCCGCCCTGGGGGCGCTCGCCCTGCTGCTCTGGCTGCCGCTGCTGATCGCCAAGCGCGAGCGCGGCGAGCGGGCCGGCGGCGCCCCCGCCGCCGCCAGGCTGCCGATCACCCGCAGCCGTACGGCCTGGGCGATGGCCTGCTTCTTCGGCCTCCAGGCCACCGGCGCCTACGTGGTGATGGGCTGGCTGCCGAAGATCTTCCAGGACTCCGGCATCGACAAGGGCACCTCCGGGGTGCTGCTCGCGGTCACCATGGTGATCGGCGTGCCGGTCTCCTTCGTGCTGCCCAACCTGGCGGCCCGGCGCGGTGACCAGCGGATCTTCGTGGTGCTGCTGGCCTGCTGCGGCATCGCCGGGTACTCCGGGCTGGCGCTCGCCCCGGCCGGGGCGCCGTGGGTGTGGGCCGTGCTGGTGGGCCTGTCCAACTGCGCCTTCCCGCTGGTGCTGACCATGATCGGGCTGCGCGCCCGGACGGCCGGCGGGGTGGCCCAGCTGTCCGTGTTCGCCCAGGGGCTCGGCTACCTGATCTCCGTCCCCGGCCCGATCCTGATCGGCCGGATCTACGACGTCACCGGTGAGTGGTACTGGCCGCTGGGCTTCCTGGCCCTGCTGCTGGTGCCGCAGATGCTGTTCGGCCTGCGCGCCGCCCAGGCCCGGCACATCGAGGACGAGGCCGTCCTGCCCGCCGAGCGGGTCAAGGCCTGACCGGGAAGGTGAAGGCCCGAACGGGAAGGTCAAGGCCCGGCCAAGGCGGTGGGGCCGGTCGGGGACGGGCGTGTTCGAGGTGGGAGAATCCCGACATGCCCGTTCTCGACCCGAACCCCACCGACGGCCGCAAGCAGCTCGGCCGCATCGCCCTCCTCTTCGGCGGCATCGTGGTGCTGGTGGCGATCATCGCCAGCGTCGCCACCGCGATGGGCTGACCCGGCCGCACCGCCCGCCCGCACCGGCGGGTGCACGGGCGCCGTACTCCCGGTGACACCCGGCCGGCGGGCCATGACGGCACCCGCCACCCGGGGGAGTGGCGGCAACCGGGAGCATCGCGCCCCCGGGCCGCTTTTCTGCCAAGCTTGCTGGGTATGAGCGCCGACACGCCCCGCAGGATCATCGTTCTCCGCCACGCCAAGGCCGACTGGCCGAACGGCGTGGACGACCACGAGCGGCCGCTGGCCGACCGGGGCCGTCACCAGGCCCCGGAAGCCGGCCGCTGGCTGGTCGACTCCGGCATCAACCCCGACTACGTGCTCTGCTCCACCGCCCTGCGCACCCGCGAGACCTGGAAGCTGGCGGCGCACGAGCTGCCCAAGCGGGCCCGCCGGACGGTGTACGAGGACCGGATCTACGAGGCCAGCCCGGGCGAGATCATCGCCGTCCTCCAGGAGACCCCGGAGGAGTACGCGGACGTGGTGCTGGTCGGCCACAACCCCGGGGTGCTGGGCCTGACCCAGGTGCTCGCCGGGGACGCCGGGGACCGGGACGCGCTGGAGCGGCTGCGCCTGGGCGGCTTCCCGACGGCGGCGATCGCGGTGCTCAGCTTCAGCGGCTCGTGGAAGGGCGTCGAGCCGGGCGTGGCCGAGCTGGTCTCGTACTACACGCCGCAGGACTGACCTCCGGGGCGCCGCCCCGGACCGTACGTGAGGGGCGCGCGGACCGATCCGCGCGCCCCTCAGTGGTCAGCGCCCCTCGGTTGTCAGCACGCCTCAGTCGACCGAGAGCCCGCCGTCGGCCGCCTCGACCTCCTCGCGGGTGATCCCGAGCAGGTACAGCACGGTGTCCAGGAAGGGCACGTTCACCGCGGTGTCGGCGGCCTCGCGCACCACGGGCTTGGCGTTGAAGGCCACCCCGAGCCCGGCCGCGTTCAGCATGTCCAGGTCGTTGGCGCCGTCGCCGATCGCCACCGTCTGCGACAGCGGCACCTTCGCCTGCTCGGCGAACCGGGCCAGCCAGCGGGCCTTGCCCGCGCGGTCCACGATCTCGCCGACCACCCGGCCGGTGAACCTCCCGTCCACCACCTCCAGGGTGTTGGCCGCCGCGAAGTCCAGCCCCAGCTGCTCCACCAGGTGGTCGGTGACCTGGGTGAACCCGCCGGACACCACCGCGACCTGGAAGCCCAGCCGCTGGAGCGTACGGATCAGGGTGCGCGCCCCCGGCGTGAACCGGACCTCCGCGCGCACCTTCTCGGTCACCGAGGCGTCCAGCCCGGCCAGCAGGGCCACCCGGGCCCGCAGCGACTCGGCGAAGTCCAGCTCGCCGCGCATCGCCGCCGCCGTCACCTCGGCGACCTCCGCCTCGCAGCCCGCGTGGGCGGCGAACAGCTCGATCACCTCGTCCTGGATGAGCGTGGAGTCCACGTCCATCACCACCAGGCGCTTGGCCCGGCGCTCCAGCCCGGCGGCCATCACCGCGACGTCCACCCGCTGGGCGGCCGCCTCCTGGGCCAGTTCGGCCCGCAGCTCCTCGGTGGCCACACCGGAGACGGCCAGCTCGACCGCCGTCACCGGGTACTTGGCGAGGCGGAAGACACGGTCGATGTTGCCGCCCGCCGCGGTGATCCGGGAGGTCAGCGCGGAGACGGCGGCCGCGGTCAGCGGGTGGCCGAGCACCGTCACGTGCGAACGGCCCTCGCGGCGCGGCCGGTTGTCGCCGATGCCGGAGAGGATCTCGGCCTGGAGCTTCTGCTCCTCCGCCCAGCGGTGCACGGTGGCCCGCAGGCCGCCCTCCGCGTCGGGCGCGCGGGGCGGGGTGACCAGGGCGCACAGCGTGATGCGACCACGGGTGACGACCTGCTCGATGTCGATGACGTCGACGCCGAAGCCGGCCAGGGTGGCGAACAGGCCGGCGGTGATGCCGGGGCGGTCCTTGCCGAACACCTTGACGAGCAGGGTGCGCTCGTCCGCGGTCCGGGGCTGGGCGGCGGGGAGGGGCTCAGCGGCCAGGGGCGATGCGTTCATGGTGGCTCCCACGCTACCCGTCGGTCGACCCGCCGGGAGCACCTGTCCCACGTCGCGGGACACCCGTGCCCGCGGCCCGACCGGCTGCCCCGGGTAGCAGCCTGGTCACAGTCACCCGGGGTGACTTTCACCTGCGGACGGCGGGCTGGAATGATTCCCCCCGTCAGTCAGAGGAACAGTGCACCCCCGGCCGGGGGCCAAATCGGGGGAACCGAGAGAGCGGGGCAGGCAAGCAGTGCCGCAACTCGTCATTGATATCAACGGACAGCAGCGGACTCTTGAGCCCGGGCGGTCCTACACCATCGGGCGCAACCCGCAGTCGGACTTCACGTTCGACGACGCCAGGGTCTCCTGGCAGCACGGGACCATCAGCTTCAACGGCAGCGGTTGGCAGCTGGACGACCACGGCAGCACCAACGGCACCTACGTGGCCGGCGCCCGCACCATGCAGGCCCAGCTGTTCCCCGGTGCCGTGGTGAACCTGGGCAACCCGGAGAACGGCCCCCGGCTCGCCTTCTCCGCGCCGGCCCACGCCGCCGCCCCGCAGCCCACCCCGGTGCACGAGGCCGTCACCAGCCGCAGCCCCGCCCCGACGCCCCAGCAGCCCGCCCCGCAGCAGGCCTGGCCGGGTCAGGACCCGTACCAGCAGCAGCCGCAGGCGCAGCAGGCCTGGCCGCAGCAGCCGCCCGCGCAGCAGTACGTGCCGCAGCAGCAGGCCGCCCAGCCGTACCCGCCGCAGGACCAGCAGGCGGCGCAGCACGGCGGCTTCCCCGCGCAGCACGGCGGCTTCCCGGCGCAGCAGCAGGGCTTCCCCGCCCCGCCGCAGCACGACGGCGGCGGCCCGCAGCCGACGGTGATCCGCAACCTGACGGCCGGTATGCGCACCATCCGGATCGGCCGCGCGCTGGACAACGACATCGTGGTGTCCGACCTCCAGGTCTCCCGCCACCACGCCGAGCTGCGCCAACTGCCGGACGGCCGCTACGAGATCGTCGACCTCGGCAGCCACAACGGCATCTTCCTCAACGGCCAGCCGGTGCAGCGCCAGCTGATGGGCCCGCAGGACCGGTTGACCGTCGGCCACTCCAGCTTCGTCCTGGTCGGCGACCAGCTCCAGGAGTTCGTCGACACCGGCGCGGTCTCCTTCTCCGCCCGCCACCTGACCGTCGAGGTCGACCACAAGGGCGGCAAGAAGGTCCTGCTCAACGACGTCAGCTTCGGCGTCCCGGAGAAGTCCCTGGTGGCCGTCATCGGCCCGTCCGGCTCCGGCAAGTCGACCCTGCTGCGCGCCCTCACCGGCTACCGCCCGGCCGACCGCGGCGAGGTGCTGTACGACGGCCGCAACCTCTACAAGCAGTTCGCCGAACTCCGCTCCCGGATCGGCCTGGTGCCGCAGTCGGAGATCCTGCACCGCGAGCTCACCGTGCGGAAGGGCCTCAAGTACGCGGCCCGGCTGCGCTTCCCCGGCGACACCGAGGCCCGCGAGCGCGACGCCCGGATCGACGAGGTGCTGTACGAGCTGCGCCTGGACAAGCGCGCCGACAACAAGATCACCGCACTCTCCGGCGGCCAGCAGAAGCGCGTCTCGGTCGCCCTGGAGCTGCTCACCAAGCCCTCGCTGATCTTCCTGGACGAGCCCACCTCGGGCCTCGACCCGGGCATGGACCGCGAGGTCATGCAGATGCTGCGCGGCCTCGCCGACGACGGCCGCACCATCCTGGTCGTCACCCACTCGGTGGCCGAACTCGCGCTCTGCGACCGGCTGCTGGTGATGGCGCCGGGTGGCTCGGTGGCCTACTTCGGCCCGCCGGACGAGGCGCTGCACTTCTTCGGGTACGAGACCTGGGCGGACGTCTTCCAGGCCTTCGAGAACTACCCCGACCACGACTGGGCCGGCCGCTACCGCGGTTCGGTGCACTACCAGCAGTACTCCGCCCCGACCGTCGAGGCGGGCGAGGTGCAGCACGTCCAGGTCGCCCAGGAGGCCGTCCGGCCGCCCAAGCCGCAGAGCTGGGGCTCGCAGCTGTGGACGCTGATGCGCCGCTACATGTCGGTGCTCGCCTCGGACCGCGGCTTCCTGGCGCTGTCGGTGCTGCTGCCGGCGGTGATCGGCGCGGTCAGCGTGCTGATCCCCAACGAACCGGGGCTCGCACCCAACCCGAAGACCCAGCTGCACCTCAACAACGGGGCCGCGACGATCCTGCTGATCCTGGCGATCGGCGCCTGCTTCTCCGGGGCGGCCAACTCGGTCCGCGAGCTGATCAAGGAACGGGCGATCTACGAACGGGAACGGGCCACCGGCCTGTCCCGCTCGGCGTACATGATGTCCAAGATCATCGTGCTGGGGATCTTCTCGGTCATCCAGGGCGCGATCATCTCCGCCGTCGGCTTCCTGCCGCGCAAGCTCCCCGAGCACGGCCTGATCGTCAAGAACATCCCGATGATCGAGATGACCATCGGCATGATCCTGCTCAGCTTCGCCGCGATGATGTTCGGCCTGATGATCTCCGCGCTGGTGAAGACCGCCGAGAAGACCATGCCGCTGCTGGTCATGTTCGCCATCGTCCAGGTCGTGTTCACCGGCTGCCTCTTCCAGATCTTCGGCAAGCCCGGTCTGGAGCAGGTCGCCTGGCTGATGCCGGCCCGCTGGGGCACCGGCATGGTGGCCACCACGCTCGACCTGTCGCACCTCATGGGGCCCTGGAACAAGGACTTCCAGAACCCCAACTACGACCCGCTGTGGGACCACAGCGTCGCCCAGTGGTCGATCGACGCGGCCGTGCTGATCGTCATCTCGGTCGTGATCGGCGTGATCGTGACCCGGCTGCAGCGCCGGCACGAGCCCGAGGTCATGCAGAAGGGCTGACCGGCCCCCGGCGAACCGGCCCCTGCGAACCGGTCCGGCTGTGAAAGGGCGCTCCCCCCGGGCGGGGGAGCGCCCTTCGCGTTCCCGGCCCGTCATCCGCCCGCCCGACCGCCTCCGGGGCGGGCGGGCCCATCGGCCTAGGTCCCCGGACCTGCGCCCGGAGCGCCCGGGGACGGACGCGGACGCCCCCGCGCCGGCGGTAGTTTGGCGGTATGCCCAGCCCGACCGGTGACCACCGGACCCCCCTCGACCCGCGCTCCGCCTGCGACCCGCTGGCCGGCATCGAGGCCGTCAGCCAGGCCCTGCTCGCGATGAGCCGGCACCTGGAGGTCCGCGAGGTGCTGCGCCGCATCACCGCCTCCGCCCGCGACCTGCTCGGCGCCGAGTACGCGGCCCTCGGCGTGCCCGACGACCACGGCGGCTTCGCCCAGTTCGTGGTCGACGGCATCACCGACGAGCAGTGGCGCGCCATCGGCCCGCTGCCCCGCCAGCACGGCGTGCTCGCCGAACTGCTGCACGAGACCGGCCCCACCCGCCTCACCGACGTCCGCAAGGCCCCCGCCTTCGAGGGCTGGCCCGAAGCCCACCCCGAGATGGACGCCTTCCTCGGCATGCCGATCCTCGACACCGAGGCCGGCGAGGACGAACCCCGGGTGACGGGCGTCATCTTCCTCGCCAACAAGCGCGGCGGCGGCCTGTTCACCGACCACGACGAGGAACTGCTGCGGATCCTCGCCGCGCACGCCTCCCTCGCCCTCACCAACGCCCGGCTGTACGAACGCAGCCGCGAACTCACCCTGGCCGGCGAGCGCGCCCGGATCGCCCACGACCTGCACGACGCCGTCTCGCAGAAGCTGTTCTCGCTGCGGCTGACCGCCAAGGCCGCCGCCAAGCTCGTCGACCGCGACCCGGCCCGGGCCC
This sequence comes from Kitasatospora sp. NPDC028055, assembly GCF_040637885.1. Taxonomy (NCBI): domain Bacteria; kingdom Bacillati; phylum Actinomycetota; class Actinomycetes; order Kitasatosporales; family Streptomycetaceae; genus Kitasatospora; species Kitasatospora sp. NPDC028055. Next base: position 63,497 of record NZ_JBEZXE010000041.1, read on the forward strand.
GCGCCGAACTCGAGGAGGTCGCCCGGCTCGCCGCCGAGGCCGCCGACGAACTGCGCGCCGTGGTGGTCGAACTGCGCCCCGCCGCCCTGGAGGAGGACGGGCTGAGCGCCACCCTCGCCTCCCAGGTGCAGGTCCTCGACCGCGCCCACACCGCCGACCTCGCCTTCGCCGCCGACGGCGTCCGCGCCCTGCCGCCCGCTCAGGAGGCCGCGCTGCTGCGGGTCGCCCAGGAGGCGCTGCACAACGCGCTGCGCCACTCCGGCGCCGGCCGGGTCACCGTCACCCTGGCGGGCACCCCCGCCCGCGGCGCCGTGCTGCGGGTGCGCGACGACGGCCGGGGCTTCGACCCCGAGTCCGTCCGCCGGGCCGGTCGCCACCTCGGCCTGGCCTCGATGCGCGACCGCGCGGCCGCCGTCGGCGGCACGCTCACCCTGGAGTCCGCCCCCGGCAAGGGGACGCTCGTCGAGATGGAGGTCCCCGGTGCCTGAGAGCACGCCGTCGATCCGCGTCCTGCTGGTCGACGACCACCAGGTGGTCCGCCGCGGGCTGCGCACCTTCCTGGAGGTCCAGGACGACATCGAGGTGGTCGGGGAGGCCGCCGACGGGGCCGAGGGCGTCGAACGCGCCCGCGAACTCGACCCGGACGTCGTCCTGATGGACCTCAAGATGCCCGGCGTCGACGGCATCGAGGCGCTGCGCACCCTCAAGGACGGCGGCAGCCGGGCCCGGATCCTGATCGTCACCAGCTTCACCGAGCACCGCACCATGGTCCCCGCGCTGCGGGCCGGCGCCGCCGGCTACGTCTACAAGGACGTGGACCCGGAGGCGCTGGCCGGGGCGATCCGCTCGGTGCACGCCGGCCACGTGCTGCTCCAGCCCGAACTGGCCGAGGCGCTGCTCGCCGACGACGGCCCGCGCGCCCCGCAGGGCCGCGGCGGCACCCTCACCGAGCGCGAGCGCGAGGTGCTCGGCCACATCGCCGACGGCCGCTCCAACCGGGAGATCGCCCGCAGCCTGCACCTGTCGGAGAAGACGGTGAAGACCCACGTCTCCAACATCCTGATGAAGCTGGACCTCGCCGACCGCACCCAGGCCGCGCTGTGGGCCGTCCGCAACGGCGAGGCCCGGGCCTGAGGCCCCCGCCGGCGGTCGGCCCTCCGTCAGTGGTCCTCGCGCTCGTCCACCAGGGCGTTGTAGGCGGCGACCTGGGCCCGCCGCGCGGTGCGCCGCAGCGGGGCCAGCACCGACTGCCGGGCGGCCATCTCGGAGGCGCTCACGGCCGCGCCGTGGCCGCCCGAGGCGATCGCCAGCAGGGCGGACACCTGGCGGGCCGACTCCAGCACCCGGACGGCGCGCGGCGGGTAGCCAGGGGCCAGCAGCTCGGCGTGGCCGCGCCGGCGGTACGCCTCCAGGGCGCGCAGCGCCTCCGGGCCCGCGCCCGCCACGTCCAGCCTGGTCAGCAGGACGGTCGCCTCGCGCAGCCCGTCCGTCAGCTCGCGCTCGGCCTCGTGCAGCGAGGGCACGTCGGCGGGCGGGGCGTCGCCGACCTCGGCGCAGCGCCACAGCACGGTCGCCGAGCGGTCGCCCTCCGGGCCGAACACCGTGATCTCCGGCACCAGCCCGAGCGGTGCGCCCACCGCGAGCACGGCCTCGCCGGCCGCCATGGCGCGCTCGTTGAACGCCGCCGGGCCGGTCAGGCCCAGCGGGTGCCCGGCCGAGGGCAGCGCAAGCCGCAGGCCCGTCACGCCCAGCACCCGCAGCCGCCCCAACGCCCAGGTCAGCGCGTGCTGCTCGCCCGGCGCGTCCCCGGGCAGGTCGGCCACCCGGTGGCCCTCGTCGGTGCCGAGCACGGCCTCGGCGGCGTCGTCCGGTGCCACCAGGCCGCTCAGCAGAGCGTTGCCCCAGGCGGTCAGCCGCCCCGAACGGGGCTCTTCGTACGGATTGTCGGCAGGAGTCACGAGCATCCGGCCAGCCTACGGAATCGGCGGTCATCCGCGTGGCGTAGGTTTGCCCATGCGCGTGCGGCGCACCCATCCCGTGCCCACCGGCTGCCGGGGTCGGTCCGCCGCCCGCACCGACGGCCGACATTTGTGTATTTGGGGAAGGCGTGGGCATGAGCGACGTGCTGGAGCTGGTGGACGTATCCGTGGTCCGGGAGGGTCGCGCGCTGGTCGACCAGGTCTCGTGGTCCATCTCCGAGGGTGAGCGCTGGGTCATCCTGGGCCCGAACGGCGCCGGCAAGACCACCCTGCTGCAGATCGCCTCCTCGTACCTCTTCCCGACCTCGGGCAAGGTCTCGGTGCTGGGCGAGAAGCTGGGCGAGATCGACGTCTTCGAGCTGCGCTCCCGGATCGGCCTGGCCGGCGCCTCGATGTTCGACAAGCTGCCGGCCGAGCAGACCGTGCTGCAGACCGTGCTCACCGCGGCCTACGGCATGACGGTCAGCTGGCAGGAGTCCTACGAGCAGTCCGACGAGGGCCGCGCCCTCGCCCTGCTCGACCGGATGGGCATGGCCGCCCTGACCGGCCGCAAGTTCGGCACCCTCTCCGAGGGCGAGCGCAAGCGCACCCTGATCGCCCGTGCCCTGATGACCGACCCCGAGCTGCTGCTGCTCGACGAGCCGGCGGCCGGCCTGGACCTCGGCGGTCGGGAGGACCTGGTCCGCCGGCTCGGCGCGCTGGCCCAGGACGAGTTCGCGCCGGCCATGGCGATGGTCACCCACCACGTCGAGGAGATCGCCCCCGGCTTCACCCACGTGCTGATGATCCGTCGGGGCAAGGTGCTCACGGCCGGCCCGATCGACACCGAGCTGACCGCCCGCAACCTCTCCAAGTGCTTCGGCCTGCCGCTCACCCTGGAGCGCCACGGCGACCGCTGGTCGGCGCAGGGTCTGCCGCTGGGCTGACCCCGCGTCCGTCCGACTTCCGCGCGGGCCCTCGGAAACCGGTCGCACGGGCGACCGGTTTCCGCCCCTCGACCTGCGGGAACTGTCCGCCTCGAAGGCCCTTCGCTCCCTAGGATGGTCGCGTGGACAGCTGGATCTGGTGGCTCCTGGCCGCCGCAGCACTCGGCATACCGCTGGTGCTCACCGCGATGCCGGAGTTCGCCATGTTCGCGGTCGGCGCGCTCGCGGCCGCCGGGGCGGCCGGGCTGGGCGCGGGGGCGGTCCTCCAGACCGTGACCTTCCTGGTGGTCTCGGTCGCGCTGGTGGCCTTCGTCCGCCCGATCGCCTACCGGCAGCTGCAGAAGGGCCCGCAGGTCAAGATGGGCATCGAGGCGCTCCAGGGCGCCACCGCGGTCGTCGCGGAAACCGTCGACGGGGAGGGCGGTCGGATCAAGCTCAACGGTGAGATCTGGTCGGCCCGCGCGCTCCACCCGGACCAGGTCTACCAGCCCGGGCAGCAGGTCGACGTCGTCGAAATCCAGGGCGCGACCGCCCTGGTCGTCTAGGGGAGAGTCCGTGGAACCCGTCCTTATCGTTTTGGTCGTCCTGGTCGTGGTGGCCTTCATCGCGCTGATCAAGACGATCCAGGTCATCCCGCAGGCCAGCGCCGCGATCGTGGAGCGCTTCGGCCGCTACACCCGGACGCTCAACGCAGGGCTGAACATCGTCGTGCCGTTCATCGACCGGGTCCGCAACCGGATCGACCTGCGCGAGCAGGTCGTCCCGTTCCCGCCCCAGCCGGTGATCACCCAGGACAACCTGGTCGTCAACATCGACACCGTCATCTACTACCAGGTCACCGACCCCCGGGCCGCCACCTACGAGGTCGCCAGCTACATTCAGGCCATCGAGCAGCTGACCGTCACCACGCTGCGCAACATCATCGGCTCGATGGACCTGGAGTCCACCCTGACCTCGCGCGAGGTCATCAACGCCGGTCTGCGCGGCGTGCTGGACGAGGCCACCGGCAAGTGGGGCATCCGGGTCAACCGCGTCGAGCTCAAGGCGATCGAGCCGCCGACCTCCATCCAGGACTCGATGGAGAAGCAGATGCGCGCCGACCGTGACAAGCGCGCCGCGATCCTCACCGCCGAGGGCCAGCGCCAGGCGCAGATCCTCAAGGCCGAGGGTGAGAAGCAGGCGGACGTGCTCCGGGCCGAGGGTGAGGCGCAGGCCGCGGTGCTGCGCGCCGACGGTGAGGCGGCCGCGATCCGGACGGTCTTCGAGGCCATCCACGACGGCGACGCCGACCAGAAGCTGCTCGCCTACCAGTACCTGCAGACCCTGCCCGAGCTGGCCAAGGGCGACTCCAACAAGCTCTGGATCATCCCCAGCGAGGTCGGCGACGCGCTCAAGGGCCTCGGCGGTGCCTTCACCGGCCTGGCCGGCAACGGCGGCGGCGCCAACGGCGGCGCGGTGGCCGCGCCGAGCGTCCCCCAGGCGCCCCCGGCGGCGGCCCAGGTGCCGCTCGACCCGGCGGCCGGGCCGCGGCCGGTGGACGTCGAGAAGGGTGCCGCCCGGCCCCGGGTGGACCCGGCGCGGGAGTACCGCAAGATCGACCCGGAGTGATCGGACCGGAGTGATCGGACCGGAGTGATCGAACCGGTCTTCCGGTCGGGGCCCGCTGCCTGCTGGTGGCGGGCCCCGCTGTCGCTCCGGTCCGCGCTCGTGTGGTGCCCGGGTGGTGTGGCGTACGTCCCGAATGGTGGTCGGGCCTGGTCGGGCGGGTGTGCCGTCCGGCATGATCCCCTCGGACAGGACCACGAGGAGGGGTGACCCATGACGCTCTGGGAGGCGATCGCCGTCCTGGTGGCCGGTGTCGGCGCCGGGATGATCAACGTGATCGTCGGCTCCGGCACCCTGATCACCTTCCCGGTCCTGCTCGCGGTCGGCATCCCGCCGGTGACCGCCAACGTCTCCAACTCCTTCGGCCTGGTGCCCGGTTCGCTCAGCGGCGTGTTCGGCTACCGCCGCGAACTGGCCGGCCAGGGCCGCCGGCTGTGCCGGATGGGCACCGCCTCGCTGCTCGGCGGGCTGCTCGGCGCGCTGCTGCTGACCAAACTGCCCAGCGGCGCCTTCGACGCGATCGTCCCCGCGCTGATCCTGCTCGCCCTCGTCCTGGTGGTGGTCCAGCCCAGGGTGGCCAAGGCCGTCGCGGCCCGACGGCGCGCCGACGGCGATCCGGACGGCGGCCCGGCGCTGCTGGCCGGGGTGTTCCTCACCGGCATCTACGGCGGCTACTTCGGCGCGGCCCAGGGCGTCCTGCTGATGGCGCTGATGGGCATGCTGCTCCAGGAGGAGCTGCAGCGGATCAACGCGGTGAAGAACGCGCTGGCGCTGATCGTCAACGGGGTCGCCGCCCTGTTCTTCCTGTTCACCGCGACGGTGAACTGGACGGCCGCCGGGCTGATCGCGGCGGGCTCGCTGGTCGGCGGCCTGATCGGCGCCAAGGTCGGCCGCCGCCTCCCGCCGGCCGCGCTGCGCGGGGTCATCGTGGTGGTCGGGCTCGCGGCCGTCACCAAGCTGCTGCTGAGCTGAGTTGACCGGGCCTCGGACGGCCGTGGGATCGTACGGCCGACCGAACCGTCGTACCTGAACCGGAGAGTGTGCCATGGCCCTGGAGATGCGCGAGATCTGTGAGCGCTGTGAGGTGTCGCTGACCGCCGACGGCCCCGCCTCGATATGTTCCTTCGAGTGCACCTTCTGCGCCGACTGCACCGAGGCCATGGCCGCCAACTGCCCCAACTGCGGCGGCGAACTGGTGGTCCGTCCGCGTCGGAAGGCCGCCTGACCGGCACCCCGCCCGACCGGCACCCCGCCGGCACGACCGACGACCCCCGGAGCGCACCGATGAGCAGCAGGGCCCGACTGAGCGAGGACGAGATCGTGGCGGCCCTGGCGGCCGTGCCGCTGTGGCGCCGGGACGGCGGCAGCATCGTCCGCAGCGCCGACGCCCCCGACTTCCCGGCCGCAGTCCGGGTGGTCGTCGCCGTCGCCGAGCAGGCCGAGGCGCTCGACCACCACCCCGACATCGACATCCGCTGGCGCACCCTGCGCTTCGTGCTGTCCACGCACAGCGCCGGCGGCCTCACCGGCCTGGACTTCACCCTCGCCGCCCGGATCGACGAGGCCCTGCGCGCGGAGTCCGCGGCCTGAGAGCCCGCTCCGCCTTGCTCGGCCTTGCTCCGTCCCGTCCGGTCCCGCGCCGCCCCCTCTTGCGCCGAGGGCCCGGGCGGCCGGCCGGGGCGGGCGTGAGATGCTGACTGCCGCAATCGGCAGGCAGCGGGGGCAGGGAGGGACGGAACGGTGGCGCAGGAGCCCTTCGGAGACCCCCACGCCCAGCAGCAGCAGCCGTGGTACCCCCAGGGCCCGCAGCAGGACTGGCCGGGATACCACGACCCGCAGCAGCAGGCGCAGTGGCAGCAGCCGGAGCCGCACGGGCAGTGGCCGCAGGCGCCGCACCACGAGCAGCAGGGCGGTCACTGGCAGCCCGCGTACGACCAGCAGGGCGGCTACGGGCAGACCGGCTACGTCGAGGGCTGGTACGCCCAGGGGCAGCCGTACCAGCCGTACCAGCAGTCGCAGCCGGGCTATCCGGAGCACTCGGAGTACCCCGGGAACCCGGGGTACGGGCAGCAGCAGCCGTACGCCGCCGAGCCGCAGGACCGGCCGGTGGCGGACGGGCTGTACGTCCCGGCGGGGGCGGAGTACTCGGCCGACGGGTACGTGCGGTTGGAGGAATCCCCGGAGCCCCCGGCGGAGCCGGCGGCCGCCGTGGGGGAGACCGGTGACCAGGCCGCCGCGCCTGCGGCGCCTGCCGAGCCCGCCGAGCCCGCTGCGCGCTCGCGCGCGGGGCGGCGCGGTGACGGCGGTTCCGCCTCTCCCACCGCCTCCTCGCTCGTGGACAAGGTCCGGTCGGCCGTGCTGACCGGGGAGCACGTGCCCAGCCGCCGGGCCCTGCTGGTGCGGGCCGGCGCCGGGGTGGCCGCGCTCGGCGTGCTGATAACCGCCGCGCTGACGGTCGGCGCCGAGGGCGGTGGCAGTGCGGCCGCGAGCAGCGGAGGCGAGCCCGGGTTCGCGGTGGCGCACACCAAGGCCTGGTCCGCGCAGCCCGTCGCCGCCGCGCAGCCCGCGGGCGACGACACGCTGGTCGGCAGCTGGCTGCTGGCCGACGCGGTGGTCCGCGCCGACGGCTCCGGCGTGCACGCCTACGACCGGACGGCGGGCAAGCCGACCTGGTCGGTCGAGCCCCCGGCGGCCGGGGCCGTCCCGTGCGGACTGTCGGCGGGCGTGAACCAGGCCGGGCTGGGCGCCGCCCTGTTCCGGCCGCAGGCCGACCCGAAGAGCCCCTGCACGCTGGTCGCCGCCGTGGACACCAAGACCGGCAAGACCGCCTGGACCAAGACCCTCTCGGACGCCAAGGGCGCCTACTCGGCGCGGATCGGCGTCACCGAGGACCTGGTGATCGCGGTCGGCGACGACCGGGCGGTGGCCTGGGCGTCGGGCGACGGGAAGGACGTCTGGCAGTACACCGGCCAGGGCAAGTTCTGCACCCTGTCCGGCGGCGTCACCGGCAAGACCGTGCTGGTCGCCTCCACCTGCGCCGACTCCACGCCCGCCGACCAGGCCGTCTCGCTGAACGCGGCGGACGGCAAGGTCGGCTGGTGGCGGGGCCTGAACAACCAGCCGAAGACCGTCACCGTCCTCTCCGCCGAACCCGCCGTGGTGCTCACCACGGGCGCGAAGCCCGAGGACGACCGGGTGTTCGCCTGGGGCTCGGCAGGCGACCCGGCCGCCGAGATCCCGGTGGTCACCGACGGCGGCCGGCTGGCCGTCACCCATGGGACGTTTTCGGCCACCCCTGAGGTCTTCTTCGAGGGCCGCACGATGGTGGCCGCGATGACCCCGGCGAACCCGGGCGGGCCGGTGTCCGCCGTCGGCTACGACCTGGACACGGGCAAGCAGCGCTGGAAGGCGCCGACCACCGCCAAGGGCACCGCCCGGGCTGTCGGCATCGACGGCGGCTCGCTGGTGCTGGCCGCCGACGAGCGCCGCGACCAGCCCGCCCGCCTCGGCCGCTTCCCGCTGGCGGGCGGCCAGGAGGCGGTCGGCGGCAACTTCCCGTCCGGCACCGGCTCGCTGCTGCTCTCCGGGCGGGTGCTGATCGGTGGCGGGCAGGTGGTCGTGGTGCCCGAGCACGCGGCCAACTACGGAACGGCCTCGGGCTTCCAGGCGAAGGGCTGAGCCCCGGGACCCGGCCGTGTGGGTGGCCGGGCCGTGTGGTTGGCCGGGCCGTCGCTAGGCCGCCGTGACCGGCTGCCCCGGTACGGCCGGCAGCCAGTCGGCGAGCTCCCGGGCCTCCGAGCCGCGCAGACCCAGCGCCAGCATCAGGGTGGCCTGCGGCGTCGGGACGAACGGGCGCCGGAGCAGCTTCATCCCGGCCTGCTCGGGTGTCCGGTCGGCCTTGCGCTGGTTGTCCTCGGCGCACGCGGCCACGGTGTTCAGCCAACTGTCCTCGCCACCGCGCGACTTGGGGTGGAGGTGGTCCACCGTGGTGGCCCGGTGCCCGCAGTACGCGCACAGGTGCTGGTCCCTGGCCAGGACTCCCCGCCGCGACCACGGGGCCTGTTGTCGGAACGGCACCCTCACGTACCTCTGCAGTCTGATCACCCGGGGCACCGGAACGATCACGCCCGTACCCCGGATCGAGCGCAACGGATGCGCCTGCTCCACCACCGCCTTGTCCTGGAGCACCAGGACGACGGCGCGCTGGAGCGACACCGTCGTCAGGGGCTCGTAGCTCGCGTTCAGAACCAGCGTGTTGCGCACTGGGCACACCCTTCCCACGGGCGTGCCACGGCGGCACGACCGTCTCCACACACGTCACTGCCGCCGCGCGGCGGTGAAACCACTCTGAATGGGCCCACAGCCGACTAACAACGGAATTTCCGGTATCGGGGAGGGACCCGGGGGAGGGACCCCGGCGGAGGGACCCCGGCCGAATCGGGGCGGGACCCCGGCCGACCGGCCCGGTGCCTCGGGGGAAACTCGCTGGCCGGAACCGCGTAGGCTCTATCAGGCTGGAGTCGTACCGACCCGGAGCCCGACCGAACCGAACCGGGCCGACAACGGGCGGACGCCCGATCGAAGGAGAAGCGTGACCGTGACGGACATCGTCGACGAGCTGCGGTGGCGTGGGCTGATCGCCCTGTCCACCGACGAGGACGCACTGCGCAAGGCGTTCGCGGACGGCCCGGTCACGTTCTATTGCGGCTTCGACCCGACGGCCCCCAGCCTGCACCTCGGCAACCTCGTGCAGATCCTCACCATGCGCCGCATCCAGCAGGCGGGGAACCTCCCGCTCGGCCTGGTCGGTGGCGCCACCGGCCTGATCGGCGACCCGAAGCCCACCGCCGAGCGCGTGCTCAACGACCCCGAGACGGTGGCCGGCTGGGTCGAGCGCCTGCGCGGCCAGATCTCGCGCTTCCTCGACTTCGAGGGCCCGTACGCGGCGCGCATGGTCAACAACCTGGACTGGACCTCCGGGATGTCGGCGATCAGCCTGCTTCGCGACGTCGGCAAGTACTTCCGGGTCAACAACATGATCGCCAAGGAGGCCGTCGCCCGACGGCTCAACTCCGACGCGGGCATCAGCTACACCGAGTTCAGCTACCAGATCCTCCAGGGCATGGACTTCCTGGAGCTGAACCGCCGCTACGGCTGCACCCTGCAGACCGGCGGTAGCGACCAGTGGGGCAACCTGACCGCCGGCACGGACCTGATCCGCAAGGCCGAAGGCAAGTCCGTGCACGCGCTGGCCACGCCGCTGATCGTCAAGGCCGACGGCACCAAGTTCGGCAAGACCGAGTCCGGCACGGTCTGGCTCGACCCCGAGCTGACCACCCCGTACGCGTTCTACCAGTTCTGGCTGAACGCGGACGACCGGGACGTCTCCAACTTCCTGCGGATCTTCAGCTTCCGCTCGAAGGAGGAGATCGAGGAGCTGGAGCGCGAGACCTCCGAGCGCCCCGCCGCCCGTCTCGCCCAGCGCGCTCTCGCCGAGGAGCTCACCACGCTGGTGCACGGCGCCGAGCAGTACGAGCGCGCGGTCGCCGCGTCCAAGGCCCTGTTCGGGCAGGGCGACCTGGCCGACCTGGAGGCCCCGACCCTGGCCGCGGCCCTCGCCGAGGTCCCGAAGGCCGAGGTCACCGAACTCCAGCCGATCGTCGACCTGTTGGTCGCCGTCGGCCTGGCGCCGAGCCGCTCGGCCGCCCGCCGGACGGTCAAGGAGGGCGGTGCCTACCTCAACAACGTCAAGGTGACGGACGAGGAGGCAGTGCCGACCGAGGCCGACCTGCTGCACGGGCGCTGGCTTGTGCTGCGCCGCGGCAAGCGGAACCTGGCGGCGGCGGAGCTGGTGCCGGCGTCGGCGGCGGCCGGTTCGGTTGACTCGGCTGGTTCGGCCGAGTGAGCGAATGACTGAAAACCGACGCCGCTGAGCTGCGGCTTCGATGATCGAGGGCGGGATCCAGCCGGATCCCGCCCTCGACGTTTGACGATGCCCTCCAGGTGGCCTAGTGTTGAACGAGTCGCTGGAGCGGCCACCCCACTCAGCAAGACCCACTCTCACACTTCGAAGCCCATTCGGTTGGGTTCGTCGGCGTATCCGTCGACAGGGTGTGAGCGTGAATTTCGAGTCACTCTTGAAATGCGCTAAAGTGGTGGTCGTCGCGAAAAGCGGCCCGACCAGTTCGGAAAATCGGATGAATGAAACTCCGGAAAACGGAGCGGAAAGCGTCTGGTAAGCTGGAAACACGAAAGAACGAAGCGCCCGGAGGGCCCGCTGGAAGGCGGTCCGAAGGAAGCGTCCGTTCCTTGAGAACTCAACAGCGTGCCA
>NZ_JBEZXE010000042.1:0-68181 GCF_040637885.1 Kitasatospora sp. NPDC028055
GGACCCGCTCCGCGTGTCCGCACCCGGGCTTCGCCCGGGTGGGCCCGGCGCTCCGCGCCCGGGCCGGGCCGCTCCGCTTCGCTCCGGCGGCCCGTGAGGCTGATGCACGGTCAACCGGTTGAACAGGGAAAATGGCTGATCTCAAGACAGGCTGACTAGGGGGAGGGGTGTCCTCAGGGGGCGTGCGGGTCGGCTTCACTCTCGCCAGATTGGCCAGTCCAATGATCTGGGCCGACATTTCAGCCCGGGGCGGGAGTAGGATGCGCGCTGCCCCCGGAGGATGAACAACGGTGACCAGTGTATCAGTTGCAACCTGTCAGGAAACCTTGCCGAACGAGGGGTCCGTCTCCGGCACTTCCGGGATTTCCCCGGTTTTTTCTCCGCTGACTTATAGGCTGGCGAAACCGCTCGCACGTTGGTTGTTATTCCCGCCTTTTCTGGCCTCTCGCCCCGGCCGGTGAATGTATCAGAAATGCACCGTCAGAAGTTCTTGTCAGATCCCGGGTCCGTTCCTGGCGGAGGATCAGGAGCCAGAGGAGTTAAGGCGCTGGAGGCGATCATGCGGGGCCTGACGCTTCATTCGGGACAGAGTGCTCCAGCGGGGCTGCGCGTGGCCCGAAAGATAAGTCCTTTCTGTGCTACGTCTCGTCGGCAGGTGCCTCTTCGGGCGAGCTTTCTTCGGGGTTTTGCTTCCGATTTCTGCGCCTACGTATAAGCCCCTTCGTAATTGCCCAAGTCGCGTAGGCTCCGACGGCGGTTGCTCCCATTGCTGCAGCGCCCGCAGCAGCGGCGACTCCGAAAAGGAACACCTTGTCTCCTGAGACGCCCTCAGTCGGTGGAGGAGCGGGAGTCCATTGAGACGAAGGATAGGTGAGACTGTACCCCCACCTCGGGGCTTGGTAGCTCTGTTCTACCTGCCTAATCTGCGCCTGCGATGAACGGGTCTCGGGTTCATCGTCAGGTTTGGCGCCCGAAAGGTTTTTGAGTGCTTCATCGATAGATGCGTGGGAACTCTCCCAGCTCTCTTGCGCACGGGCGTATGCCTCTGCGGCCTTATATTGTGTCTCGGCGAACCTTTCGGGATTTTCTCGTGCTTCGCGTTCCCATGCTGCTCGCAACCTGTCGTTCTTCGGACCGGTAAATACGGGTCCACGAGGGGTTTGGTAGTGGGGCCTACCGGAGTTCCGTATTAGGTAGTAGGTACTGTCTCTAGCTGCGCGGGCTGCCATTTCGGGAGTGTGGTCCCAACTCATATCGAGCTCCAGATACTCTCGACCTGTTGAGAATCATGTCCGGCTGGATCCACCCCGGACGCCAATGGCTCTGTTTCTACGGTACCCCCAGGCAAGTGATCCGGGAGCGCCGCTCAGCCGGTTTCTGACCGCTTAGGTTTGTGCTCATCCCTCGGCCCTCGTCCGAACAGCGTGCGCAGCAGCGTGGCGTTCTTGAGAGTCTGGGCAACCTGGATGTGGTTCTCGGTGGCTGCGGCGATTTGCTGGACGGCTTCGACTTCGGCGGCCTTGGCTTCCTTCTGCTGGCAGAAATGGCAGAGCTTCGTACCGTCGGAGGCGTAGCGGGGGATCTTGTACTTGTCGGCGGTGCGGTGGCATCCGGGGCAGGCGGTGGCGAGGAGTTCGCGTTCCTGGCGGCGGCGTTCGGCGGCGACCTGGTCGGCCTGCTCCTGGGCGCGCTGGGCTGCCCGGTGCTTGGCGTAGGCCGCGGGCCCGTCGTGGTCGTCGAGGGCGGCGTGGAGGGGCTGGAGGGGGCCTTCGCGGCCGGCGCGGCGCCAGATTGGGGAGAGCGGGCCGCGTTCGATCAGCAGCTCCAGGCTGGTGAACAGGATCGGGATCGCTTCGCTGCGGTCGTAGAAGCCGTCGCCGAGGTGCCGGCCCTGCCAGTGGCGGCGGGTCATCTCGGTGAGAGCCTGGACGCGTTGGCGCAGGGCGCGCTCGCCGAGGTGGCCGAGGACGATGGCGATGGGCGGGTAGCCGGGGCGGCCGGTGTCGGCGTAGGTGCGGCGCCAGTGCTGTTCGCGCTGCTCGGGGCGGTTGCCCCACTCCAGGTGGCCGATGCTGCCGCGCGGGTACGGGTTGGGCAGCAGGTGAGTGTGCTCGAAGAAGGCGCGGTAGTCGTCGATCTTCTTGGCGACGATGGGGTTGGACTCGTTGTCGAGGTCGACTTCCACCAGGAGCACCGGGATGCCGTGGTCGGGGGCCTGGAGGACGGCGTCGGCGCGGACCTTGGGTTTGTGCGGGGTGATGTGCTCGATCTCGGTGGCCCACTGCTCGATCCGGCCGAAGCCGGGCCCGACGCCGGGGGCGGTGCGGTCGCCGTTGACCTTGTCCTTCGGGATGCCTGGGCCGGTGCCGCCGACCACGAAGCTGATGATGGTCTCGGAGACGGCCAGGGCGTGGCCGGCGGCGGAGCTCGCGCCGGCCTTGCGGGCGATGCCGCCCATGTCCCGGCCGTCGGGGAACAGCGCCTTCGCCGCGTCGCGGCCGGCCGTGGTCATCCCCCAGATGTCCCGGCCGTCCTCGCCGGTGCCGTGCTTGACGGTGAGCCGCTTCTTCTCCAGGTCGTTCAGCGCGGCGCGGGCGAACTTGTTCTCCTTCGCGTGCGGGCGCAGCAGTCGCCAGAGCTGGTGGGCGGTGACGATCTTGAGTACGGCGATGGCGCGCTGGATGTCGGCGCGGACCTTGTTGTTGGAGCCGCCGGGGTTGGTCTTGGACGCCTTGCGGACGCGTTTGCGCGGCGCGGCGGCCGGGGCCGGGCCGTCCAGTTGGTCGGGTGTGCCCGGGTCTGGCTGACGGCTACTCACGGCGTTCCCCCTGTCTGCGGTGCGGCTGCTGACTGCTCTGCCTACCGCACACCGCTGACAAGTCGATCACCCGGTCCCGGCGGCCACCGCCCGGCCTGCCCGCAGCACCGGCCTACCCGCCCCGCCAGCCCGGCGCCGCGCAGCAACCGGAACGCCTGGCTGCCCGGCCGCGGCGCGAGCCCCGGGCACCGCCCCTGGGGGCCGGGGGACGGCCCGGGGGTTGGGCGAAGGGCCGGAGTGGCCAGAGCGAGACCCCGATGGAGCCGCGCTAGGCGACAGAGGGGTTGTCGGCGTTTCTGGACGGCCTGGACAAGGGGTCTGACCTGCGTTGATGCACCGTCAAGGTGAGAGATGACCGGAAGCGGTATCGGAAGCGCTACTGGAAACGTGCCGCCGGAGTGATCCGGGCCCGGGACAACGGGTCGCGGGGCAATTCTCACCGGTCCCCGGCGGCCGTCCGGGCGGCCCGGGCGGCCCGGGCGGTGCTGGTTGGACAGTACCCGGAGCGGACCATCGGCAAGGTGTGCAACACAACGTTGTGTGCCACCGACACGAGTGTAGGCAGTCGAGGTACCACTTCCTCGTCGCAAAATGGCCTTTTGGCCAACGCCTTGAAGGACAGCAAGGCCTTCGCTGCTAGCCTTGAGGTGTCATAGGTTTTGGTCATCGAAAGGATGGCCTGACCAGTGCTCGGGTGTAGACGTCATACGGCTGAAGCATCAACGGGTACGACGCAAAACAGAAGCGGGGCCGTTGAGAACGGCCCCGCTTCCGGTCACAGCACCACCACCACCACGAGCGGCCGGGGGGCCCATCCCCCGGCCTCTCGCGCGTCTGCGGCTACTCAGTGGAGCTTCGACACCCAGCCAGCGATCTCGGCGATGCCGATGACCAGCTCGATGCCGACGACCACCAGGTGGCCGCCGGTCACCGTGGTGAGCTTGCGCGTCACCCGGGTGAGCTCCTCCGTAGCCGCGACGAGCGAGTCGTCGTGGTGCTCCACCGGCTCCGGCTCATCGCCTTCGCCCTCGATCTGCTCGGGCAGATCATTCACGGTGAAGCCCCCTCTCTCACCTGTGGGCTGCGCCCACGCGGAGCCGGGATGTCCGGACACCTGGCCAACGTGCCCGGCCAAGGGGAGAGGTACTGGGGCTAAGCGTACCGACAGCGGGATGGGTGAATCGGCACTACAGGCTTGCCTAGTTCAGAAATGACTGTGACTCAGTTCACTTTCTGTGGCGAGCGCGTGGTGTCCGCGATCTGTTCTGCGGGCCGTGGTGCGGGCTGCGGAGCGTCCGGGGTCCAGGAGGGCTGCCGGACCCGCCCAGGGCGGTTGCTGGCGGCCGTGAGGACGTTGGGGGCGGGAGGGCACGGGCGGCGCCGGGGCCGAGGGCGCGCCGGGCCGGGGAAGGGTTCGGGGGCGGTTCAACGACGGCGGCCGGACCGGGTCGCGGCCACGCGGCCCAGGTCCGGGCGGCCAGCCTTCGCCGGACGCACCAGGACCAACGGCCCCGCAGGGTGGAACCCGCGCCGTCCGGACCGTCACCCAGAACCGCACCCACCCCACCCAGCAACCAGGGCAGAGGGACAGACAGAGGGGGTTGTCTGATTTTCCGGCGCCCCGAAAACAGGCTCTGAACTGCGGAAACGCTCAACAGCGGCCGGAGGGCACGGGGTACCTGCGGTGGTAGCTGCGGTGCCGTCTGCGGTGGTGCCCTCGGTGGTCCCTACGGTGGTGTCTACGTGGAACCGGGACGGCTGGTTGACGGCCGTCGGCCCGCCCCGCAGGCTGCGGCCGGCTCTGCCGGACGCGAAAAGACCAACAGCCCGCCGCAGGCGCGAACCCCGAACCGACCAACCGACCACACCCACCAAGACCAAAGGAGAAGGGGTTTGTCGGCATTTCCGGACCGCTCAACACTGGCTCTGACCTGCGATAATACCGCGCCAGGGCGAATCGTCAGGTGCCCACAAGACCACCGACAAGGCACCCCACAAGGCACCCCACAAGGCGTCTGACAAGACGCCTCACAAGATGCAGCCGGTCAGTACCTGTTTCTGAACCCAGAACCCGCAGGGCAGTCTGCCGGTGTCCGAAAGACGAGTTCGCGGACGCGTTCGCCAAACGGTCACCGTGACTGTCCGGCGAACGGAACCGCCTGGGCAAGTGGGACGTGCTGGGCCTGTTCTCCATGGAGAACAGGCCATGGGGCCGGCGAGTCGGTCGGCGGACCGACTCCGTCTTGATCGTTCTCAAGGTGATGGCCACCAACTCGGCCCAGAACCCACTTTGGAAACAAGCTTCCGAAGCCGCCGCCTCTGGGCCTACTGAGTGCCGCATCGCCCCGAACCTATGACCGTGCGCCCCAGCCCGGCTCAGCCGACGTACACGGAGGGCGAGAATGCCTTGTAGTAGCCCCCGTCGACCCACAGTTCGATCTGGCCTTGAACGTAGCCGTTGTACGTGTACGTCACCATCGGCCCGTTGCAACGCCGGTTGGAGAAGGGGGTCGACGGGAACCCGCAGTCGGTCCCTTTGCCGTAGTACGTCCCACCGGAGTTGATGAACACGTCGGAGTGGGTGAAGGTGTTGTTGCCGTTGCTCGTCACGTAGGCAAACGCAAAGTAGAAGGCGTTAGCGCCGGGAGCGGTCGAGATGCAGGCCTGCGCATACACGCTGCCCCCCGGGACCACCTGGGTGGTCGGCCCGCAGTAGTAGTCGTCGGCGCTGGCCGGGGTCGCCACCGCGACTCCGCCCAGTAGGAGGCCGGCGGTGAGTGCCAGGGCTGAAAGCTTCTTTCGACCGTTCATGATCTCCCCTTCACGACGGCGGCGTCGTCGGCACCTATCGGCTGGGACGTCTTCGGCGGCGGGCATTGCGACGCCCGCGCCTAGGTGGGACAGCCCTCCGCACTCCGAGGACTTGGACCTATGGTCGTCTATCGGTGCACCAACGAACAGGGCTTTTGCAAAAGCCCGAGTTGCAGGCCACGAAGGCGCGCGAAGCTGAACGGTCACGGTGACCGTTCAGCGAACGTCCAACAGCGGGCTGACCTGAGGCTTCTGGGTTCAGGAACAGGTACTCAGCCGAGTACCGGAGCGGTGTCGCCGTCGATCAGGCCCTCGACCAGGGCCTGGCGCACCGTCAGGGCGGCCAGCTCGGCGGTGCGGGTGACCAGCGGGCGGCTCCGGTCGGCGGGGCCGGCGACGAAGGCGCCTTCGATCACCACGACCCAGCCGTCCGCGCCGCTCAGGCCGTGCTCGATCCAGGCGAGCGCCCGGCCGGCCTTGCGGACGTAGAACAGCCCCGGGGCTCGGGTCCACCCGGCCAGGTCCCAACCCGGCTCGCCCATCAGCGAGCCGATGTTCTGGATGAGGTCGAACCGGCCCAGGCCGCGCAGGTACGGCTCGGGCGGCGGCCGCAGCGGCCCGACGTCCTGCTGGCGCGGCAGCGCCGGCGGTGTCTGCCGGGCCGGTTCGACGTCAGCCAAGGCGGCCGGGACGGCCGGGCCGGGCTGCTCCTGGTCGTCGTGGTCGGCGGCCGCGGTTTCGCCCCGCGAGGCGGAACCGTCGCCGTCCTTGTCGGCCGGGTCGACGCTGTCGTCGCCCCATCGGGCGGCGCGCTCGAGCATGCGGCGGGTGAGCCGCTCGGAGTCGGTGAGGTCGGGCCAGCGGGCCTTGTCCCGGATCTCCTGCGCGGCCATGTAGGCGCGGGTGCTGTAGGAGGGCAGCCGCGCGGCCAGCTCCTGGAAGACGGCGACCGGGTCCGCGCCGGTTTCGATCTCCAGGAGGAAGGAGGTGAGCTTGCGGCGCATCGCGTCGGCCAGGCCGAGTAGGTGTCGGCCGTCTTCTCCCCAGCGGGCGAGATCGTCGTCGACCGGGACGGCGGCCGCGGGTGCAGCAGGTGCAGCGCCGTCCGGTGTAGCAGCGGGGCCGGGTGCAGCAGGTGCAGCGTGGAGCGGTGCAGCAGCAGGGCCGGGTGCAGCGGGCGGTGCAGCGGTCCCGGCTGCTGCTTCGCGGGCCTTGGCCTTGGCTCGGTCGACCTTGCTACGGCAGGAGCGGGAGCAGTACTGCTTCGGCCGCCCGGTCGGGCCCTTCGGGGCCGGGTTGGAGCAGCCAGGGCGGGCGCATTGCGGAACGTGGCCCGCGTCGGCCGGCTGGTCGGTGGCGGCGGTCGGCGGGGCGCTGTCCATGTCGGGGATCGTAGCCATCAAGGTCAGCGACCTGGCGGGAGTTTCGCCTCGCGGGGCGAAACTCTGGACCTTGGAGGCGGGGACAAGGGGTGCTGCAGCACGCTCGGCCAGGTTGTCCCAGGGCAGTGCTGCACTCCGGACGGAGGGTGCAGCAGGATGCAGCACAGCCTGGTGCTGCACCCGCCGTCGGGCGGCCGGGTGGGTGCAGCACGGCCTGGCGGTGCAGCAGCGCCGGCCTTCACCGCGGACCGCTCCGCAAGGCCGGTCCGGCTCGCGCAACGCCCCCGCGCAGGCCCGCAAGGACCGCTTTGAGGTGCGCCGCGTTGCGCATGCGCGCGACGGCGCGGAGCGGAGGCGCATGCGGTGCGGACCGGACGCTCGGCCCGGTTCCCGGGTCCGGTCCTCCGGCCCGGTGGTGCGCAGGCCCGGGTCGGGGTGCGGGCGGTCCCGCACATGCTCTGACCTGCGATGGAAAGTTTGGCGGGGCGAAACTCACCGACCTTGCGGGGCGGAACTAACCGGGTGCGGAGGAGAACTCACCGGCCTTGCGGAGTGCGGTGCGTGGTCGTGCGCAGACGGCGGCCGGCGCCCTGCGCAGGTGCGGGATGCGCGGGGTGCGGTGCGCGATCCGCGTGGGGGCTGGCCTGCGGTGGGGAGTTTGGCGGGGCGAAACTCACCGGCCTTGCGGGGGCGGAACTAACCAGCCGTGCGTGACCTTGCCGGTGCTGGTGAGTTCACCGGTCATGACGAACATGACCTTGGTGGCGGCCGAGTCGGGCGCCGAGGACGAGGACCAGGAGCAGCGGGAGCGCGAGCGGCAGCACGCGGTGAACGAGGTGCTCGCCGAGGCGGCGGAGGCGGGCCGGCAGGCGGCCGGGTGGGTGCGCGAGCTCGCCGAGCGACAGCCGGAGGAGCGGCACCGGAGCGTGCTGGAGCGGGCCGCCGACGCCGTCGAGCGGGCCGCCGGCCGGGAGGTCGTTCCGGGCGGCGAGGGGCAGCTGGACGACGAGCTGGCGTACGGCCTGTCCGCCGGCATCGTCACGGGCAACCCGTACGCCGAGGCGCTCCCCGAGCTGTCCATGGGCGAGCGGATCGCGCTGGTCGCGGTCTGCGCGCTGGCCGCGGCGATGCCCGCCTCGGTACTCGGCGAGCTGGAGCGCGAGCTGCCCGCCCTGGCCGTCACGCTGGACGCCGCCGTGACGGCCGGTCGGACCGCCTGCCCTACAGGTAACACAGCCTGTCCGTGAACCGCTCTCACCTGGGGAAATAGCCGGTCAGTAACACAACCCCTACAGGCCCTACAGGCATGACACAGGCCGACGCCGGGTTCGGGCGGCTGCTCGCGGGCAGGGGGAGGGTATGGGCGAGCGGCGGCACCAGGAGCCGGCCGTCCCGGTCGGCGAGGCCGAGGCGCGGCGGCTGACCGGCGCGCTGCGCGAGTCGGTCGAGCAGGTGCGCACTGCCGTCCTGGTACTGGCCGAGCGGGTGCGCGCCGCGCACCGCGGCCGGGTGTGGACCGCCCTGGGCTACCCGTCGTGGGGCGCGTACGCCGCCGGGGAACTCGAGGTCTCCCGGTCGACGGCGTACCGGCTGCTGGACCTGGCTTCGGCCGCCGAGGCGATCGAGGACGTCGTCGGCCGGGAGGCCGGGCCGCAGCTGTCCCACGCGTGGGACACCGGGCTGGTGCTGCCGGTGCGGGCGGTGGTCGAGATCCGCGGGCGCCTGGCCGAACTCGCGGACCTGGTCGCCGAACGCCTGGCGGAGGCCCGCGCCGACGCCGGCGGTCGGCAGTTGGATCCGGGCCGGATCGGTGCTGCGGTCGCGGCGGCGGTGGCCGAGCTGCGCGGACGGCCGGACGTGCCGGCCGCCGAGCTGGAGAGCGCGCCGGGCCCGGACGGGTACCCAATCGAGGCGTGGCGGGCGCTGGTTGCCCAGGGGCACGGCCTGGCCCAGGAGCGGCTGGTCGCGCACCGCGAGCTCGGGCTGCTGGCCCTTCGGGTGGTCCCCGGCTACGTCGCCGAGCGGGACGCCGAGGAGGTCCTGCACGTCCTGGGCGAGGAGATCGGCAGCAGCGCCGAGGAACTGCTCGCATGCCGCCGGTACGCGCTGACCGGCGACGCGCGAGCAACCGAACGGTTCTGATGCCGCGGCGGGCTGTCTCAGCTCTGTCCTAAGGCCCGACACAGAACGCTCTCACCTGGGGAAATGACCTGGGACCGTCCCAGCAAAACAGACATGCCGGGCATGCTGGGGACAGAGGTGTCTCAGCTCTGTCCCAGCCGGGAAGCCGGGCAGCGCAGCGGCCGGGTCCCGGGGAAGCAGGGGGGTGTTCCGCGGGTCCCGGCCGTGGGAGGCCAGCCGCGCCGGGGTCACGGCGTGGCTGCGCTGGCCGGCGGCCCGGTGGTGCTGTGGTGGGGCCGCCGTGCCGGGAATGCTAGACCTGTGGGTCCACGGTGGCCAGGGCTTTGACCTGCAATCTTTCGGCCGCGAACATGCCATCTGTGGCAGAGCGGGCGCGTCGGTGTACAAGGCGCCACCGGCCGGGGGCCGGCGGCGGGTCGCCCTCTCGGCCGCACGGGTGTGCGACCTACGATGGGCGGGTGTCCGACACCGATTTCCCCGCTGACCTGCTCGAACTCCAGCGCCGCTGGTACACCGCCGAGGCCGACTGGGCCGCCGACCCGACCGAGGAGAAGCGGGCCGCATTCGCCGCGGTCGGCGCCGAGCTGTACTCCCACCCGCACTGGGGCGGCGCCGAGAACCGGCACAAGGCTGAGATGAAGCTCAAGCAGGCCGCCCGCCCGGACACCTCGCGGGAACCGGCAGCCTGACCGCCGGTCGGCCCTCTCCCGTATGCGCTTACTCCCCGGCCGGACGACGGTGAAGTGGGGTCGCACGAACACGGGAGGCACCGGTGGCAGATGACGTCGGGACCGAAGAGCCGGACGAGGCGCACCGCCGGCCGCCCGGGGTGGACGACGCGACCATCGAGGCGCTGGGGATGCTGACGAAGGCGCTGGAGTACACCGAGCGGGCCCGTGGCCACCTGTACGCGGTGCACCACATGACCGGCGGCGCCGACCGGATGCTCGCCGAGGCGGTACGGATGCTGCGCCAGGCCGGGCACGAGGAGCAGGCTGGCCTGGTCGAGCGGGAGCTCCTCGGGCGGGACGTCATCCCGGGCATGTGGACCTACCAGCTAATCGAGGCGTACGACCGCACCTACTACCGCGTGTTCACCGCCGTAGAGGAACAGGTCCGCCAGGACCTCGCCGCTGGCCGCCGACACATCGCCGAAGCCGAGATGCAGCGGGCCGCCCGCTCCCGCCGCAGGCGCACCGCCCCGTAGACCCGCGCCTTCATTGTGGGATTCCATGGATTTCCTCCGGTTAATTTCGCTCGGTCGGTCATAGAAAAAGTCCCGGCCGCCTTTCGGCGGCCGGGACTGGCCTTATTTCGGCGACACGGAGCCATCCGGGGGTGGTTCTACAGCTCGACGTCCATCCACGCGATGTCGTTCAGCTCGACGTCGAGGCCGCCAGCGCGGCGTCCGGTGTCCTTGAAGTAGTGCTCGCGCAGGCCCTCGGCGATGATCCGCTCCTGCTCTTCCTGGCTGGCGCCGGCGTCGCGGGCCGCGTACAGCCGCTGGGCCACCGAGCCGGGCATCTTCTGGGTGATCACACGCTCGCGCGGGTCGTCGGTCGAGCCGCCGGCCGCGCTGTAGCCGAAGGTCGCCTGAATGTGCAGCATGAAGCCGTTCTTCTCGGCGTCGCGGCGCACCCGCTGCTTCACCCGCGGCTGCCAGCTCGCGCGGACCTTCTGCTCGATGGCCTTCGTGGCGGCCGGCTTCGGGGTGCCCTGGCCCTTGAGCCAGCGCTGCACGGTGCGCTGGGAGACACCGAGGTCCTGGGCGAGCTTCCTCGTGGAGCCCTTGGCGCCCTTGAGCAGGAAGCGCATCCGGGCGGGGACGGACTGCGGGATCGGCTTGGTGCGCTCAGCCCGCTCCAGGCCCTCGTCGATCTCCCGGCTCACACTGCTCTCCTTCCCGGCCGCCGACATCGGCGGTCGCTGCTGGTGGTCGTGGTGGGCAGCCCGCCGGACGGGTGCCAGCGGGCCGCAGGGGTACTACTCGTCGGCGGAGACGACGCCGCCGGTCTTGATGTGCCGGGCCGGGTTCGTGTCGTCGGCGATGAGCTCGGCGATCTCCGTCAGCGGCCGGGAGCCCTCGAACTTCACCATCCCCGGGCTGACGCCGAGGCGCAGCGAGGTGGTGAGGGTGCCGTCGGGCCTGGTGAGGATGTCGAGTGCGCCGGGGCCGGGGGCGGCGAAGACGGCGCAGTCGGAGAGCACGGCGAAGGCGTGCAGGCCGGTGTCGGCGGCCATTTTGCGGAGCTTGCGGTGGAGGTTGATGGTGGCGGTGTCGATGACCAGGGCGCGCATCAGTGGGTCCCAGGTCGGACGGTCCAGGGCGGCCCAGCGTTCGCCGGGCTTGTAGCCGTGGCCGCGGGGGCGTTCGCGCATCTTGCCGATGGTGCCCTTGGCGGTCTGCTTGATCGCGGTGAGGACCGCGAGCTCCTCCGGGTCGCCCTGCTTGAGGTTGGCCATGGCTTCCAGGAACGCGACCGGGTCGGTGTCGGCGAGGGTGAGCGGGACGCCGAGGGCGGCCATCGTGTCCAGGTACGCATGGCGCAGGTGCTTGTGCCACGGGTCCAGGTAGGGGCCGTGCTCGTAGCGCAGCCACGCCTCGACGGGCTGCACCTGGGCGCCGAGCTCGACGGCGTAGGCGACCTTCACCGTGGAGTACCAGGCGGGCCCGGTCGGGCGGGAGCCGTCCGCGGTGAACGGCGAGGGGAGCAGCGGGTTCGTGTCGACGCCGGACAGGTCGACCAGCCAGGATCCCGGGGTCTTCGGGTCGAAGACCGGGTTGACCACGTGCACAGGCGGGCCCAACGGCAGGGTGAGACGGCCTGCGGCGGCGAGGAAGGCCATGTTGACGTCCAGTCCGACCCCGTACAGCGCGGTGCGCTTCTCGTCGTCGGTGAGCTCGCGGAACCAGTCCCACGCCTCGGTCACCAGCTGGCCGCCCGGCCCGCGGTCCTGGGCGAGCGGGTGGACGTCCAGGACCTCCGGCGGTGCCGGGTCGAAGGCGTCCTTCGGGCGGGAGCCCTCCACCGGGCCGGACGTCCAGCCGGCGTCGGTGCGCACCGCGCGGGTCGGCGGGCGCAGGGCGGTGACCAGCTCCAGGCCGGAGACGGCGGTGGAGCCGCGCGGGGTGAGAACGCGCTTCGCGTAGGTGCCCAGCAGCCGGGCCAGGTCGGCCGGGCCGAGGCCGTCGGGGATCTGCCAGCCGCCGGAGGCCAGCGCGCCCCAGGCGGGGATGCACAGCTGCACGCACTGGCGCTTGCCGTCCTCGGGGGTGCGGTAGATCCGCGCCCACGGGCCCAGGCCGCGCTGGGTGAACAGCCAGCCGGCCTTCTCCACCTGCTTGACGGCCTTGTGCGTCTTCGGCAGCTGGCCCAGGCGCTGGACGAACTCCTTCTTCTCGTCCCGGCCCATGGCGGGTAGGCCGAGCTCCGCGAGCGCGGCGTCGGTGAGGACGACCAGGGCGTCGCCGTCCTTGCCGTGCCTGTGCAGCCGGGGCGAGCCGAGCTTCACCTCGAGCGCCCACTGGACGACGTCGGCGAGTGTGCGCCCGGACGGCGCGGTCGGCGCGACTGTGCCGTCGGCGAGGTAGGCGACCAGGGACCGGCCGTCCTCGGCGACGTCCAGCACCGCGAGCGGTCCGGCCGGGAAGCGCGCGGCCGCGGCCTGCTCCCAGTCGGTCGGCCCCTCGGCCTTGGCCGCTGGTGCCTTGGCCGGGGCCTTGCGCGTCCGCGACGACGTCCCCGGACGCGACGACGACGCACGGCGCGGCGCCGCCACCGGACCGGCCGCAGGAGCAGTCTGGCGGGGCGCAGCGACCGGAGCGACCGAGGCGGCCGGCTCCGGCGACGCCACGGCGGGGGCAGGCTGCGGGGCGGCCGGGGTGGCGGTGGGGCGGCAGAACCCGCCCAGGTGCATCGGGTGGCCCTGGGCTCGGTAGACCGACGGCTGCCCGCACTGCACACACGGCGCGGGCGCGGCCATCAGCAGCGAGCCGTCCGGGTTCTGGTCCAGCAGCACCGTCTGCGGCGCCATCGGGGCGGGCTGCTCGGCCGCCCCGGCGGAGGAGGCGAACGCCGCCGGTACCGCAGCCGCAGGAGCGGCGGGTGCACGCTCCTGTGACACCGGTGCGGCGGGCAGGAGGCGGGCAGCCATGCCTTCCAGCAGCTTGGCGTAGGCGGCGCGGCCCTCGCCCTGCGGGTCGCGTTGCCCGGATTCCCAGGCGGTGAACGTGCTCGTGCTGATCCCGAGGGCCTTGGCGGTCTCCGCCTTCGTCAGGCCGTACTCGGTGCGCAGCCATGCCCGCTCGGCCGGCTCCGGCAGCGCGACGGCGCGGCGCGGGCCGGCACCGAGCAGGGCGTCGATCGGGTCAGAAGGGCCGACCATGTTCACCGCTCCTTGGTCAGGGACGGGGGCAGGACGCGCTGGAGGAACTCCCGGCGGGCGGCGCGGTCGAGCTTGCCGTCCAGCGACAACGCGGTGCGCAGCGATTCGGCGGTGACCTGCCGAGGGATGTCGAAGCGCCGTTCGGCCTCGCCGACGATCTCGCCGATGATCTGCTGGGCGTGGGTGGGGTGGTGGCGCACCAGCCAGTCCAGCATCTCGGCCACCGGTGTGGTGATGCCGTAGAACGTCGACGGGTCGGTGTCGCCGATCTGCTGGTCAAGCTGCTGCCCGTAGGCGAGCTCGTCGAGGATCGCGTGCCGGACGGTGGCGGCCAGCGGGTAGGGGGGCACGATGTCGTCCAGGTTGACCGCGACGCTCCAGCCGAGTTCGTCGGCGACCTGGCGGACCGCGTCCTCGGTGCGGTGGCGCAGGGCCCAGCGCTTGCGCCGCTCGGGGCGCTGCCACAGGTGGGAGAAGAAGATCTGCGTGAACCGCTCCTGCAGGCCTGCGGCGCCGGTCGACATCGAGGAGCCCTCGCCGGCGGACAACAGGGCGGAGACGCTGTCGGAGGATCGGCGCCGGCGTTCGGCCCAGTCTTGCGCGACCGGCCGGGCCCAGGCGCTGCGCCCGCCCACGATCGCCTGCGGCGGCGGGACCTCGCCCTCGCCGCGGGAGATGTAGGCGCGCAGGGTGGAGGCGGCGATGCCGCCGAGCTCGGCGAGCTCGGTCACGCCGACGAGCTGGTCGCCGGCGAGCTCGGGCGCGGACAGCTTCACCACGCACCTGTCCAGGGGCAGCCCGGCTCCGCGCTTCTTGCGCAGCGCCGCCCAGCGCGCCAGGTCGTCCGGCCACGCCGAGGCGGCCGCCGCCGGCTGCTCGGGGTCGAAGTTGGCGACCTTGAGGACTCGGCCCTTGGCCTGGCGGGCGCTGTCCTCGAGGAGGTCGGCGGCGCTCACGGTCACCGCCGCGCGCACCGGCCGGCGGTCGTACTCCTCGCTGGCCGCGTCCCACACCTGGCTGGGCCGGTACCAGGCGGTGCCGTCCCACCAGTAGCCGCCGCTGCGGAACAGCAGCGGGCCGTTCCACCAGTCCATGTACGCCGCGGAGGCGTCGACGTCCTTGTACAGCAGGACGCTCGTGCCGTGTTCGGGGTGGTGGCGCACCACCCAGGCCAGGTCGTGGTTGAGCGGGTCGGTGGTGAACGCCACCCACGCGCCCCGGGTGCCGCGGTCCCTGTCCCAGCGGCCCCACATCCCGTCGCCGACGTCGCGGCCGATCTTCTCGATCGCCCGGGGGTCCTCCAGCGGGATGTGCGCGTCGTCGACGAACGGCAGGTCAGGGACGGGATGGTCGGTGCGGATCCCGTTCGCTACGGGGCGGAGACCATGCATCAGAGTGCTGTACCTTCCACACTAGAGCGCTGTAGAGAGCTACAGCATAGAGGGCGGGAAGTGGACAGCGCAAGCACGCGCCTGTCAAGTCGCATAATCCGCACGGCCTTTCACGTGATCGCACTTCACGCCCGCACCGGCCCCAAGGACCCCGGCGCCACGGCCGCGAGAGCCACGCCGACACCCGCGCCTGAACGACGACCACACCCACCAGCTCCGCCGGCCGACAGCGCCCCGGCTCATCAGGTCCGGCACTGGGCCGCCGACCACCCCGGCCGCCATCGGGCACCCGTCGGCGCCCATCCCCGCAGGCGACGCCCCGGCGCGGCCGGCGCCGACGGTTCGGGTCCGGCCCGTTTCGCGAATCGAGCCCCGCGCAGGCGGCGGTTCTGGCATGCTCACCCGAATGGCGGAGCGCAACGGGTGTCCGGAGCCTCACACAGAGTCAGACACAGGGCTGGGGTGGGCAGTGCAGATCAGCGCGACGGTGTTCCTCGCGATCGTCATCGTCGCCCGCCTGCGACGCATCACTCAAGCGCGCAGCCGCGTCGACGAGGCGTTCACCGTCTTCACCGCCGTCGTCTTCGGCGTCCTGATCGCCGCCACCAGCTGGGGCCACGCCATCCTCCAGCTCGTCGGCGTCGCCGTCGACGCCACCCACTGACCCGCCAGGCACTCTTCCGGGCAGGCCTACCCTGATCGACGACACAGGGAGGGCCGGGGATGGAGCTGACGGTGCGGGACAAGCGCTGGATAGCCGCGGTGGCGCTGATCGGGGCGACAGTGGCGGCGTGCTACGTCGTATGGGGCGATGAGTCCGACTACCCACTCCCCTACCCGCGGCGGGACGCCTCGGTCCTGCGACGCATCGCGCTCGCCGACCCGTCCACGAAGAACACCACCGTGGCTGCGGACGACCGCACAGTCTCGATGGAAGTCGCCTGGAGCGGCTGCGACTACAAGCCCGACCTGGTGGCCCTGGAGACGGCCAAGCAGGTCACCCTGCTGCTCAGGCGCCGGGACGCCTCGGGCCCGGACATCGGATGCGAGGACGGCGGCATCGCCGAGCTCACGGTCGTCCTGCATCAGCCTCTCGGCACCCGGGCCCTGACCGACACCCTCACCGGCGAACCCGTCCCCCACACCCACGCCTGACAACGGCCCGCCACCGGGGCGGAGCACGCCGCGCGCAGGAGCGGCCCGTTCCGTCAGCAGGGGTAGCCGCACCACGCGGACGGGGGTGGCCGCACCACGCGGACCCCTTAAAGAACAGTTGGAGAGAAGTAGACGCGGGCCTTCCGGACGCCGAAGGCCACTACAGGTGGTTTCGCGCGCGACGCGCGAGCACCGCCGGCCTTCGGGAGCCCGGAGGCCCTGCCGCCGCAGGCCCCTCGAACGCCCCCGCCGAGCGACGGGGATAGCAACACCGGTGACGCCACCCTGGCAGCACCAGTGCTGCCACCCTGGCGGCGTGGGTGCTGCCCTATATCTAGAACCCTGTCCAGATCCCGGTCGCCGCAGGACGGCCGTAGGCCAGGTGACGGGTGGCTGCGCGCGCGTGCGCGCGAGGCGCCGGCCGCTACAGCGGGTCCGGTCCGCAGGTGGCGCAGCGGCGCATCTGATTTCCCTGCCGGCGAAGTTCGTCCGCACTGCGAAGTTCCGGCAGGCTGGTCCAGTCTGCGCGGCCACCAGTGGCTTCGAGGAGCTCCTCGAACTGGGCGAGGCGGTCGTCGACGGTGCCGAGGGTGGGGCAGTTCCAGCGGTGCAGGCGGCGCTCCGTGAGGGCGTAGGTACGACCGGCGGCGAGATCGGCCTTCCATTGCTCGATGTCGCGGTGGGCACGGACGCGGGCGCTACGGATCCACCGGCAGTGCTGGCACAGACCGGGCGCGCCGTCATAGCAAGAGCAGGCCGAGCAGTCGGCGCAGGGCGTGCAGGGGTGGACGGTCGGAAGGGACGACGGTTCGACGGCGAGGTCGGCGTCGACACGCTCGCGGCGCACGATTTCCCGCAGCCGGTCCTCTTCGAACTCGCCTCGGCAGCGCCTGCCGTCGACGCAGTCGGGGACGCCGCAGCCGTGCGGGTGCTGGAAGCGGACAGCCTGCTCGCCAATCCGGGCGATCAACCAGCGGGCGCGGGCTGCGCTCAGTTCGCCGGCCACAACGCGGTCCAGGACCTCGAGGACGGCCGGTACTTCGATCAGGGCGCCCCAGCCCGGCAGATGCTCGCGCTCGGAAGGCCAGTCCTCGTGGAAGTCCCCGCGGCGTAGCCGAATGTTGTTGATCAGATGTCCGTCGATGTCCAGGTGTGCGTGCACTTCGAATCCTTGTCGGACGCGGGTGGTCTGTGGGTGTGCGGCTGGGTCAGCGGCCGATGGTGACCGCTGCGGCGGCCGCGGCCTGTTCGGTGAGGGTGTAGGCGCGGCGGTCTCCGCTGCGGGCTGCCGGGACGGCGGCCAGGTGGATCAGCAGCACTCCGGCCGGGACGGTCTTGGGAGCCGGTCCGGCCCAGCGCAGCCAGATCGCCACGTGTCCGCTGGCTGCGGCGCGGGCGAGCTTGTCGGCGGTGGCGCGGCGGTTGCCGCGTTCGATCTCGATGACCAGCCAGGGCAGTGCCGGGTGTCGGCACAGGAGGTCGTGCGCGCCGTCCTCCGGGCGTTCGGCCGGTGCCTCCCGCTCGGGCGTCCAGCCGTTGCGGGCGGCCCACTGGCTGACGACGCGGGACAGGTACTCCCGGACCCGGTCGGCGGGCAGGCTGCGGAAGTGGACGTGCTCGCGCAGCTCGGCCGCCAGCGCCTCGGCGATCCCCGCCCCGGTCGCTGCTCCCTCGACCGGTCGGGGGCTGGCGCCGGGGCGTGGGGCTGGCTGCTCGGCCCGGGGCCGGGGCGTCGGCAGCCAGCCCTTGGCCTGGAGCCGGGCGGCCGCCTGGTGGTGTGCCTGCTGGAGGCGCTGTCGCTGCTCGTCGACGCCCTGGGTCTGCGTGGCCCGGATGGCGAACGCAGCCGGGCCACGGACCCTGATCTTCCGCAGGTCCGGGTCGACGGCCGTTTCGTCCTCCGGCTCCACGGGGGCGGACAGCTCCCAGAACATGCCGCCCGCGACGGTGTTGACGTTCCGCCGGTCCTGGTCGTAGGGCACGAAGTAGTAGATCGCAATCGGGTAGCCGGGCCCTGGGAGGTACTCGAACCCGGCTTCTCCGAACCCGGCGCCGTCTTCGAGGTGCCTGCGGATCTCCCGCAGCGGGGCGAGGCCCGGAGTCATCTCCCCGTCCGGGGTGACGAGGACGTAGTGCTCGTCGGGGTGAACGGACTCGTGCACGGTGGCTCCGATCGGTCGGAGGGGCCCGGCGGTACCGGGCGTTCGATCAGTTGTCCTGATTCGAGCTCTAGATCGTCTTCTGCGGGGCGATCATGGCCCCGCCCGCCGCCGTGGGCACGGACGGGGCCGTTAGGCGCTCTGAGGGGCGCTCAGGCCTCTTCGCGCGGCTCTACAGTCCGAGGTCAGACGCCATATTCGAGCTGGGGGTCCATCCGCCAGCGTCGGCGTAGGCGTCGTCGGTCGGGCTGGTCTCCATGTCGCGGCTCATGTCGACGATGCGGCTGTAGTGGCCCTGGAACGCGGCGGTGATCACGGCCTGCGGGCCTCCGCGGTGCTTGGCGACGTTGAGCTCGACCTCGCCGGCGCGCGGGGACTCCTTCTCGTGCATGTCCTCGCGGTGGAGCAGGATCACGATGTCGGCGTCCTGCTCGATCGAGCCGGACTCGCGCAGGTCGGAGACCATCGGCCGCTTGTCCTGGCGCTGCTCGGGGCCGCGGTTGAGCTGGGAGAGCGCCACGACCGGGCACTCCAGCTCCTTGGCCATCATCTTGAGGTTGCGGGAGATGTCGCTGATCTCCTCCTGCCGGTTGCCGTAGCGCTTCGTGCCGCCGGACTGCATCAGCTGGAGGTAGTCGACGACGACCAGGGCGAGGCCGTCGTGCTGCTGGGCGATGCGCCGGGCCCGGGAGCGGATCTCCATCAGGGTGAGCTCCTGGGAGTCGTCGATCACCAGCGGCGCGTCCATGATGGTCTGGGTCCGGCGGGCCATCCGCTGGACGTCGTCGTCGGTGACCGTGCCGGCCTTGATGTGGTGCAGCGCCACCTTCGCCTCGGCGGAGAACAGCCGCTGGACGATCTCCGCGCGGCCCATCTCCAGGGAGAAGAACGCGGTCGGCTTCTGCTGGTGAACGGCGCAGGCGCGGGCGAAGTCCAGGGCGAGCGTGGACTTCCCAACGCCCGGCCGGGCGCCGATCACGATGAGCTGGCGAGGCAGCAGGCCGCTGGTGAGCTGGTCCAGCTCGGCGAACCCGGTGGACAGCCCGATCAGCTTCTTGCGGGTCTTGGCCGCGTCCAGGTTGTCGAAGAACAGCTCGACGTCGTCGCGGACCGGCGCGTACGGGGTGCTGACGGTGCGGGCGCTGACCGCCTGGTAGATCTCCGTCTGCGCGGCCTGGGCAATCTCGTCGAGCTCGCCCTCGGCGGCGTAGCCCATCGCGGCGATCCGGGTGCCGGCCTCCACCAGGCGGCGCAGCACGGCGCGCTCGTGAACGATCTCGGCGTAGTACTCGGCGTTCGCGGCGGTCGGCACCGAGTTGACCAGGGTGTGCAGGTACGAGGCGCCGCCGACCCGCTCCAGGTCGCCGCTGCGGGTCAGCTCGCCGGCCACGGTGATCGGGTCGGCGGGCTCGCCCTGGGCGTAGAGGGCGAGGATCGCGCCGTGGATGGTCTCGTGCGCGGGCCGGTAGTAGTCCGCCGGCTGGAGGACCTCGACCACGTCGCCGATCGCGTCCTTGGACAGCATCATGCCGCCCAGCACCGCCTGCTCGGCCGCCAGGTCCTGCGGCGGCACCCGTTCGAACCCGTCACCGGCCGGGGCGTCGTCGCCACGGCGGCCGCGGGTGCGCCCGCCCCAGCGCGGCTCGGGCAGCTGCTCCATGCCCGGTGCGTCGGCGGGCGCCCAGTCGTCCTGCGGCAGGTCGTCCGGCTCGTCGTCGGGCAGGTCCTCGTGCTCCAGGGCCGGGTTGTCGGGCAGTACGCTCATGGTGAATCTCCTGTTCGAGGGATGGTTCGATCCGGCGGCCGGGGGTGCAGACCCCGGCCGCCGCTTGCTGTTCGAGAAGGTCAGGCGTCGGTCTTCGACGGCCACGGCACGCCCTCGGCCGCCAGGATCTCGGCGATCGACAGCCCCTCCTGCTTGCTCCCCCGCCGCTGCTCCGACTCGCGGAAGCAGGTCGGGCAGTCCAGCGGTTGCGCGGGGTGGCGCGGGCACTTGCCCGGGTCCGGCCGCCGGGGCGCAGTGGGCCGGGCGGGAGCGCCGTACCGCTGCGCGGTGGTCGCCTCGCCCAGCCGCCACCAGGACGGCTTGTCCGAGCCCATCCAGAACGCCACCGACACCAGCCACTCCACCGACTCGCCCTTGGCCACCAGCTTGACCGCCGAGTCGGTGAACTCCGCTAGTGCGTTTGCGCCCCGGTGTCGACCGACGCCGATCGAGTCCCGGCCGGCCATCCAGGCCGCCACGATCCGCTGGACCTCCGGCGACACCTCGGCGGCCGGAGCCCCCGACGCGGGTTCCTCCCGGGGAGCCGGTACGGCCGCAGCCGAAGGCGCGGCCTTCGGCGGGGAGGGCTCGTCCTGGTTGTTGATCTCCTTCTTCTTCTTCGCGGACGTGGCACGAGAGGTGGCCGGAGTCCGAGGGTCGGTAGAGGAAGAGGAGTCGTTAGGGGAGTCCTTAGAAGAGGATCCCTGATCCGCCGAATCCGGGTGAGCCGAATCCGGGCGAGCCGTGTCCTGGGAACCCGATTCCTGGAAATCCGTAATCGGCGCGACCTGCGGTTTTGCCTTCGGTCCCGCCTTGGGAAGACGCTTCGGGCCCTTGGGAGCCTGCTTCCGGCCCTCCGGGTCGCGCTTCCGGTCGGCGGGGTTCGAGCGCATCTCGGGCGGGACGGGGGTGCTGTAGACGTTCACCACCCACTCGTGCTGGCCGAGCTCGTTGGCCTCCAGCTCGCGCACGAGGTAGCCCGCCTCCTCCAGCTCGTAGGAGGCGGCGTAGAGGGCGTCACGGCCCTCCAATCGCTGCTTGCCCGCCCACTTCGCCCGCTTGACCATGTCCGGGACGGAATCGATCTCCGCACCCTCGGGGCGGCGCAGCCACCGGGTCAGCAGGCCCAGGGCCCGGCACGACAGGTCATCGTCGATGACCTCGTTGTCCAGGGTCGTCCAGGTCTTGGGCTTGAAGTCCTTACCGCGCTGCCACTTCATCGGTCACCACCCGACGAGCGGGAGGAGCGGGTCTGTGTATGGATGTGGTTCTGCATGCCCATAGAGGCCGGGAACCCGGAGTCCGTGTGACCGGGGGCAGCGTGGTTTTCGTCACGCGACAGCGGTTGGGTTCGGGCGTTGATCACGAACCCAGTGGTCGCAGGGGCGGCCTGTGGACAGGGGTTGGCGGTGGTGCGGGACAACGGGGGCTTGCCTCTCCGCCGCTGCCAGTCCGTTGGCACCAGACAACTTGACTCGGCCGGGTGAGAGATGGTGTCTCTCGCCCCGGACCGGGTATGCCTGGTACCGTCGGACCAACAACGGCTGTGTTGTGGGCGCTCACCTGGGTGTCCCTGGCGAGGGCCGGTTATATCGAGAAGCGCAAGCGGCCCAAGTTTGGCGACTGGGGGCCGCTTTCGCGTTTTTTGGTCTGTGCGCCGCCCGTACGGGCGACCGGATCAGCTTATTCGTCTCCTTGGGTCCTCGGGCCGTTCAGGTTCCGCGTGTCGGCTGGACAGCTCGGCCTCTGCGCGGAGCAGCCCGTCCAGTGCCTGGTCGGCCGACAGCTTGGTGTCCTTGGCGTCGTCCCACCGGCTGAGCGTGGATGCTGCCGCGCGGAGCAGCCCGTCCGGAAGGCCAGCGGCGGCCATCGTGTCCGCCGCCTCCTCCAACTCGGGGCCCCACCGCCACCCTCGGGCAGCGGTCTTGCCGATGTAGTCCGTCTCTGTCAGGTAGGAGCCGGCCCGCTGACCGGCGACATCGAGCAGCGCCTGGTCGACGCCGTGCTCGCGCGCGAGCCCGTAGGACAGCGCGGCCAGCACCCGGGATGCCTTCTGGAACGTGCTGTAGGCGGCCTTCAGCGCGCTGGCCTGCCCGATCTCCTCGCCCAGAATGTGGGTCGACACTGCGGTGCCGGAGAAGAGCCGCTCGACCAGCCTGACCCCGTCCACCGGTCCGGAGAGGTACAGCCGGGGCCGCTTCGTACCGATCGGCGGCGAGCCGACCACTGCGCCGTCGACCACCGCGCGGGCCGTTCCGCCGAGCAACTCCGCGATCCGCGCCGCCCGCTGCGGACTGATCGCGTTCGCTTCTACGTACAGGCCGGTGAAACCGAGCCCGGCCACCTCCCGCGCTACGTCCTCCGCCGCGGCTGGCGGGCACAGGCTGAGCACCACCTCGGCCTGAGCCACCAGCTCGTCCAGAGCTGGAACCGCCGTCAGACCGAACTGCTTCGCCCGGGCCGCGGTTGCCTCGCTGCGCCCCCGCGGGCACCACAAGACCTGGCCGCTGTTCGTGAGGGCGCACGCCGCGACGGCCGCGCCCATGCTGCCGGGATGCAGCACCCCGACCGTGACCTGTCGATCCGTCACCGGGCACCTCCACGGACGTGTTCCAGAGCGTCCAAGACATCCAGCGCGATGTGGTCCGGCTTCGGGCCCCCGGGCCACGGCCGACCGTGGGAGACCCAGACGGTGCGCAGCCCGGCGGCGCGGCCGCCGACCACGTCCAAGGCGGCGTTGTCCCCCACCATCCAACCGCCACCCGTGAGGCGGCGCCCCACGCTCGCGGCAGCCATTTCGAAGATCGCAGGGTCCGGCTTGCGGGTGCCAGCCTCCTCGGAGATGCATATGCCGTCGACCAGGCCGTCGATCCTGCTCGCCTTCAACTTGGCGCGCTGGATCTCGCCGCCGCCGTTGGTGACGACGACAACCTGCCACCCACTGGCCCTGACCGCCTCCAGCGCGTTCGGAACGCCCGGGAAGGGCCGGACCGTTGCCGGGAACTCCGCGCTGTAGCGCGCCCACAGCCGATCAGCGGACTCCGGCAATGACAGCTCAGCACACAGACCCTCGAACGTCTGCAAATCCGCGCGGACCTGCATAGCGCCCAGGATCCGCCGCTCAACATCCGGGCCCAGTCCGTGGGCGGCGCAGTACCCGGAGATCCATGCCGTCACCGCAGCGAGGCGGTCAATCAGAGTGTCGTCGAAGTCCAGCATCAGCAGCTGATCACGTTCGGCGAGCGCCTGGCGGATCCGCTCAGCTGCTTGCTCGGGTGACGCCACGTCCGTGCGGACGACCAGATCGAACCGGAAGCTGGCATGGGCCTCGAGGTCCGCCTGCGTGGCATCCCAGGCGGCCAGACGCGCGGAGGTGTCCGTGTCTCCCCGGCCCGCCGACCGTTCGGCCGTCGACTCCCTCGGGCACCAAAGCAGCACCGTCAGCCAGTCAGCGGGGTAGCTGTCCAGTACCGCCCGCACCCCATCGACCTGCCCTAGGTGCATCACCGGCACCCCGGCCTCGACCGCCGCGTCCAACCCTGCCCGGTCGGTCACATAGGTGCTGTCGTACCTGCTGTTCTCGTAAACCACGGCACCTGCCGTGGCGCGCAACTGCGCCAGCAGTTCCGGCGTTCCCATCCGATAGCCGGTCGACCGGCCCGGCCCCACCTTCACCCTTGAGAACAGTGCGAAGATGGGGTCGAGCGTGGTCAGGGCGCCCGTCACGGTGTCCTTCCCGGAGGCCGGCGGCCCGTACAGGATTACCCCGCGTCGCGGCTGGCTGGTCATACGCGCACCTCCGCGAGAGCGAGCCGGGCCTGATCGGCCAGTGAGATTGCTGCCCCCATGCGATTGTCGACCACTAGGTGCGGCACCACTGGCCGCAGCCCCGTGTCGACGGTGGCGATGTAGTCGTTCCAGTTCGCCAACTTCCACGCGTCCCGGGCGGCCGATCGGAAGCCGATGTACTCGCGCATCGACTCTGCGTCGCAGCGCACCCAGATCGGCGACACGTCGACACCCTGGGCGCGGCAGCGGTTGATGAGCCGAGTCATCCACGCCTCGTCCGCCATCTCGGCGATGAACGGGGCGGTCAGCACAGTGGAGATGCCGCAGGCCACGTTGGCGTAGGCGGCCTGCATAAGGCAGTCATACTCCAACGCCCGCACCTCATTGCGGTACAAGTCCGTGTGTCGGTCGTTGGGATCACCGCCGAGCGAGACGAGCAGACGCTCTACTAGCGGTCGGGTCAGCGGGTCCTTGTCCAACAGCGGCCAGCCAGTCAGCTGAGTCAGGAACCTGGCGAACTCCGTCTTTCCGCTGCCGGCGAACCCGCCGACCAGGACAATCGAGGGCCGGTGCGGATCGCCGCCCGTGTGCCGCCGACGCCAAGCGTCCATAATCCGCTGCTGCAACGACATGTTGTCGGCATCGGCCGTCCCCGGTGCAATCCTGTGCAGCGCCCGCTCGACAGCCAGTACGTGAGTGCCGTTGTTGGTCGAGGACATTGGCGTCAGCGCAAAGGCGGTGTCCTCACCCGGCAGTGGATTCCGGAATCCGAGCTGCGGGTCCGTCGCCCGGTAGAGCGCGCAGTACGCCCGTCGATAGTCCGGGCCAGGGTAGATCTCGCCCTGCTCGTGCTGCCAGATCGTCTGCGGGTGCGCAGCCGGAATGTTCTTCAGTCCGGCCTGCTCCGCCACCAGACGAAGGCGCTCGCCGGCGTCCTCGAGTGTCAGGCCGTGCGCCTCCCGCTGCTGGCGCAGCTTTTCGGGTCGCCATCCCAGCCGCACCTTTGCCATGCTCCCCACCTCCGCTGTCGTCATGCTCGCGAGCCTAGGGGCGGTGCCCCGAAACGCATGTGTACGTGGATGTTGAAAACGCATTGATGAACCCGCGTACGGATCTCCCCATGGAGATGTGATGGTTCATCACGGCCGAGTCGGATTTGATCTGTGCATCAGAAACCGGCCCGAGGGAGTGCCCGTGGATCACGTCTTTTGGAAGACCGCCTGCTCGACCCGCTCAAGGCGGGCGGCCAGGGCGCTGACCTGCTCCCGCAGCTCTTGGAGTTCGGATGTCGCCTCGGGCTCGTCCAGTGGTACCTGCCGCACGAAGCTCCCCTTCCCCTGGTGCGAGTAGATCAGCCCAGACGCTCGGAGCTCGGTGAGTGCCCTCTGTACGGTCCCGTGAGCCACGCCGTAGTGAGTAGCAAGTTCGCGGGTGCTGGGCAGCTTGTCGTCTGGCCGAAGGCGACCTAGACGGATCTGATCGCGCACGTCCTCCACGATCCGCTGGTA
This sequence comes from Kitasatospora sp. NPDC028055, assembly GCF_040637885.1. Taxonomy (NCBI): domain Bacteria; kingdom Bacillati; phylum Actinomycetota; class Actinomycetes; order Kitasatosporales; family Streptomycetaceae; genus Kitasatospora; species Kitasatospora sp. NPDC028055. Next base: position 25,307 of record NZ_JBEZXE010000042.1, read on the forward strand.
GGGCTGGGCGAGTGGATCAGTCATGAGCCACATCGTAGGGCCACCTCCCTGTCATAGATAGCTTCACCGGCTTAGTTGACACAGCAGCGACTGTATCAGCTAAGCTGGCTAAGCCAACACGGGTGTTCTCGTGAAACGGCGAGACCCCGGTGCGCCTGGACAGCATCCACCGGGGTCCCAACGGACCAGCTCGTCAAGGAGAGATCCGCAATGACCAGCATGACCGACCCGCGTAGGAGCGGGAACAGCGACCCCACCCTCGCCAGCCACCGCAGTGCTCCCCTTCAAGAGCAGTACGAGGGCCGCGTGCTCTCGCTCGTCATCCACGACCTCGCCGCGGTCGCCCCGACCGCCAGCGAGAGCATCGTTATGGAGCTCGTCGCCGACGTCTGGCGGCAGGCCGAGGAGCACCTCGCCAAGGCCGGCCGCACCGGCTGGGCGCACATCTCTTGGTTCGTCCAGAACGCCATTGCCCGGTTCGTCGGTGGCCAGCCGCAGATGGCGGGGTGCTGACGATGCCGCAGCCGCTCGACATGGCGAACATCGCCGCCCTGAACGCGATGACCGAGGCCAACATGCGGTCCGCCGCGGAGGCCGCCGCGGCCGTCGACCGGGCCCGTCAGCAGGCCGAGGAGCTCCGTCAGCGGCTGGCGACGCCGCAGCCGCCGGCAGTGCCGCAGGCGGGAGGGCAGCGCTGATGGGTCTCCGTTCCTTCCTGGGCTTCGGCTCCTCCGGCTCCTCCGGGACGTCGACCCGTACGGGCGGGATGTCGACGACCGGCTGGCACCCGCCGTACGACGAGGCGACGGCGCGGCGTCACCACCGCGAGGCGCAGGTCTCGCTCCCGGCGGCCAGCACGGACCGAGACGGCCGACGGGTTGCCTCGCCCGACCCGTACGCGCAGCCCGACCAGTCGCACGTCGTGCGGAACTTCGGCCGCCCGTACCGCCGGGACGGGGGTGCGCGGTGACGATCGCCCACCTGTGCCGCAGCTACGCCGGCGGTGGAACGCCGACCCCCATCCCGCCGACCACCCCGCCCGCCAGCCCGAAGGGAGGCGGCCGGTGACCGCCGAGGAAGCCCAGCGTCAGCAGCAGGACGAGCAGCTCCGGCGCGCTCGTGAGGCCTACGAGAGGGCGCAGGCCGCGAAGGCCGGCGGCTCCGGCCAGTAGCCCCTCTCCTGTCCGCAGTTCGGCATTCCCGCCGCCTGCCACCGGAACCGTCCTGGCATGCCCATGCCGGGACGGGGCCGGGAGTGGTGCGGCGGGCCCCACCCAGGGCCCAGCACCTGACGCACCACCAACAGCACCCGGAAGTCCGGCCCGAGGGGGCCAGGCCAAGGACGTGCCCGTTGCTTCACAACTCCACAGCGCGCCAACACAGAGAACGACACAGAACGGCCCCGGGGCCCGCGAGCGTGACGCCGCCTCCGGGGTGAACGACCCGACTGCTTCCGCAGCACCTTCGGCACGGGGACACCGCCGCCCCGCTCAATCCAGGCGCGATCGACCCGGCACCCGGCCGGGCGGTAAGCGGCCGATCCGCCCTCCCTCGGCATGGGGCCCGGCCGTCACGCACCCCGCACCACCGACTCGCTGCTCCACCCCGGCGCTTCCGCCGGCCAGCCAGGCCGCGAGCGCCCCCGCCGCCATCGGCCCCTGCCGGTGCGCACCCCTGATCCGTGCGCACCGGCCGCCGGGCCCGCGGCCATCCCGAACGAAGCCTTCCGGCGCCTCACCGGCCCGGGAGCCCGTCATCGTCAGGAGACCCCTTCATGGGCACGAACCACCCCGGCAACGGCATCGTCCCCGGCGTCCTCATCCAGACCGGCGGCACCCGCACCGGCCACGGCCCCGTCGTCAACCGCATCAACGGCACGGTGCACGTGACCGGCCTGGTCATCCAGTGCGGCGAGCTGAACACCGTGACCGACGACCAGGGCCCCGCCGACGACACGGCGCCCCGCACCGGCCACGGCCAGCAGGCCCGCTGACCCGTCGCCGCTCCGTACGTCCGGCCGCCGGCCCGCACCCGCGGTGTCGGCGGCCGGACGGCACCCCGCTCGTACCCGTAGCCGCCCTGGACCGCCGACCCCGCGACCCGGCCCTTCGCCGGAGACGCCGGCCGTCCAGGGGAGCCACGGGCACGCCCGAACTCCCCTACTTGTCGCCGTCCGAAAGGCACGCGCACATGACCCCGCTCGACCAGGCCTTCTTCGCGTTCTTCGCCACCTGCACCGTCACCAGCCTCGGCCTGCTGGTGGCGCTGTACGCGGAAGCCCACCTGATCCCGCCCTACCTCGACCGACTGGAGGCCACCGATGCGTAACCCCGCCCCGGACGGCGGACCGGAGGTGACGACGTGACCGTCACACCCGAGGTCCCGCCGCGCCCCGCGTACGACCCCGCCGTCCCGGAGCACCCCGAGCCCGTAGACCTGACCAAGCACCACCCCGGCTACGACGGGGACGGCCTGGCCGAGCTCGCGCAGGAGCTGCGCCAGTCCCGCCTTGACGCCGCCATCCCGCACAAGGCGGACGACGCGGACCACCTGCTCGACTGGGCCCGCGTCAAGCGCGCCGCCGCCGCCCTCAAGCGCGCGGTACAGGCCTGGCCGAACCTGGCGGCCGCCGCCGTCGCGGCCACCGGCCCGGCCTGGCTGTGGCGCGGCGTCGTGGAGGACTGCTCGCACTCCTTCCGCCCCGTCGCCGACATCGCCGACCCGGGCCTCGGCCTCGGCCTGATGACTCTCATCGGCGTTCTGGTCCTGCGCTCCCGGCTGCGCGGCGTCGTGCTGCGCACCGTGCTGCGGGTGACGGCTTGGGCGGTCGTCGTCGGGACCCTCGCCTACGGGCCGGCCCGCGACTGGGTCGGCGCCCTGGTGTCCTCCGTGTTCACCGGGGCCCTGCGGTGAGCGGGCTCGACACCGCCGACCGGATCCCGATGCTGGCCGAGCTCATCGTGCCGTTGACCGACTTCGGCTACACCGGCGCGCTGCTGCTCGGCGCCGGCTGCTTCGTGACGGCCGTGGCGCTCGTGCGGGTGCCCGCCCGGCACGTGGTCGCGCGCAGGCTCCGGGACGCCCTCGCCCAGACCGCCCTCATCTACTCCTGCTGGGCGGCCGTGTCCATCTCACTCGCCTACACCTGGGAGACCGCCCTGTGAGCATGACCAGCATCGAGATCACCCACACCGTCACCCTTGCCGGATCTGCGGCCGGGTTCGCGGCCTTTGCCGGCACCTGGGGCTACCTCTTCTTCAAGCACAAGCGGAAGTTCGCCGCGCTGAGGAAGAAGAAGTACCTGGTGCCGTACTTCTTCGCCCTGGCCGTCATGGTTCTGGCCTCCGCCTGCCAGGGCGGTCTTCTCGGTCTCGTGTCCGGGTTCAGCACCGGCGCGGGCAACCAGGCCGGCACCCTGGCGAGCCGCGGCATGGTCGGCGGCACCGGCGCGGTCGCCGTCGCGCAGGAAGGCCAGCTCACCTTCTCCGGCTCCTGGATCGCGCTGATCGTGTTCGCCTTCGCCTGCGCGTTCTGCTGGTTCGCCAAGAACATGGGCGAGCGCGTCCTGATGATCTCCGGCGCGTTCTCCGGCGCGACCTGGGGCCTGTCCATCTCCCTCGGCGGCCTCGCCGCCTACACCGGCGTCCCGCTGTCCAACTGGCTCGGCGCCCTGATCATCGGCTGACTCCGGCCCGTGATGGGCGCCCCGGACCCGCCCGCCCGAACCACTGGGCGAACGGCGCCGGGGCGTCCACCCCAGACCGGACCACCCAACCCAACAACCCCGTCCGTGGAGCCTGGAGGCCCCGTTGACCACCGAGACCCACCCCGGCCCGGCGCCCGCCGCAACCGCCCCGCTGACCACCGCTCCCGTCCAGCTGACCAAGACCCCCGGGCCCGCCGCCGACACCGACCCGCAGACCGCCGCAACCGCCGGTAAGGACGACGCCGACAGCGGGGAAGCCGAGGCCAAGCCGAACCCGATCGCCGCCTTCGCGGCCGGCACCACCAGGCGCACCGGCGAGGGCGCCCGACTGATCGGACAGTGGCTGGCCCACTGGGCCTCCACCGCCGACCAGTCCGGCGACGAAATCCGCCGCCGCCTGGTCGCCGCCCAGCTCGAGGCCTACACCGAACGCCGCACCGAGGTCGAGGACGCGCTCGGCAAGGAACACAAGAAGATCGTGCGCCTGGAGGAGGAAGCCAGCGACGGCGGCCTCACCCAGGCGCAGCGCCAGCAGCTCGTCCTCGGCCGTGAGGCCGCGCGCCGCCTGGAGAAGACCCTCAAGGACATGACCAAGGCGAAGTTCAGCCCGGTGCAGCCGACCGAGCGTCAGATCGCCCGCGCCCGCTCCTTCGGCCGACTGCGCCGGGGCGGCGCGCTGATCGGCGCGGCCGGCGGCGCGGCGGCCGGGGCGGTGAACGCCCCGCCGGCCGGGATCCTCGCCCTGCTCGCCGCGACCGGCCTGGCCTGGTGGACCGCAGCTCACCCGCCGCGCCTGACCCACCGCCCTGTCCCGCCGGAGCTGCTGCTGCCCGAGCTCGACCCGCCCGCCAAGTCGGTCACCGTCGAAGCCCAGGCCGAGGCCCCGGGGGAGGAACCGCAGCCCCTGTTCCCGGGCGACACCGGCAAGCCGTTCCCGATCCGGGACGCCGACGACGACCCCCGCCTGGCCGCCGCGTGCATCCTGCGGGCCCTGGTCGACGAGGGCCTGGCGGTCGGCTCCGTCACCGACGTCACCCGGGAGAAGTGGGGCTGGAAGGCCACCGCCCACCTCACCAAGGGCAAGCCGTCCGCCCTGGTCCTGCGCCTGCCGGAACTCGACGTCGCGCTCGGCGTCCGCACCGGCGGCGTCATGGCCCAGCCCCAGACCGCCGCCGCCGGATCCGTCGTCCTGCGCGTGCTCCTGGCCGACCCGTTCGACCCGATGCCGCCCCACCCGGTCCACGCCCCCCGCTCCAACAGCATCCTGCGCCCGGTCAACCTCGGCCCATCCCTGGACGGCACGCCCACCCAAGTCACCCTGGCCGGACAGAACATCATGGTCATCGCCGTCTCCGGCGGCGGAAAGTCCCAGATCGTCCGCAACCTCGTCGACTACATCACCAGCTGCACCGACGCGATCGCCCTGGACATCGACCCCACCGGCCGCGGGTTCGGTCCGCTGCGCCGCCTGGCCGCGATGCGGGCCTACGACGAGGAGCGGATCGACGAGGTCCTGGACTGGGCGATCCGCGAGGCGGAGATCCGCACCGAGCAGATGGGCGACGACGTCGACAACTGGCAGATCACCGACGCCTCGCCGGCGGTGTTCGCGATCGTCGACGAGCACCCCCAGCTGACGAAGGAGCAGAAGGCCAAGGTGATCCAGCTGAGCCGGATCGGCCGCAAGGCCCGCGTCACGGTGGTGCTGCTGTCCCAGGACGCCACCAGCGACGTCGTCGGCGACGCCATCGCCGACACCTTCGGCATCCGGATCATGCTGCCCTCCCGCAAGGCCGACGTCCCGCTCGTCGTCGGCTCCGACACCGCGATCTCCGAGGGCTGGATGCCGCACCGGCTCACTCCCAGCCCCGGCGACTGGGACCCCGCCGACGCCGGCTGCTTCTACATCATCGCCCCCGGCCTGCGCGATCCGATCCTGCGCAAGGCCACCCACCTCGACGCCCCGACCGCCACTCTCCGTACACAGGAGCGGCTCGCCGCCGGGGTCGTCACCCTCACCCCCGAGCCCGTCGAGGACGGCGGGGCCGAGAATCTCCCGCCGATCCTGCTGGCGCTGCGGGAGGCGTTCGAGAAGCACGGCGACCCGGACTTCCTCCTCACCGACCACGTTCTGGAGTACCTCGCCACGACCGGCTCCCAGTGGTGCCAGTGGGACGCCAAGGAGCCTGCCGACCGTCGCCGGGAAGCGGTCAAGGAGATCGCCCGGGAGCTCAAGAAAGCCGGCATCGAGAACCTCAAGACGGTCCGCCGCACGGACCTGGACAAGAAGAATCCGCCCTCCGGCTACCGCCTCGCGGATATCGAAGCCGCCTTCCCGGCCGTCCAGGACTGACACGCAGAGTCACCAGTCCGTCTGCCGCTTGATCTGTCCGCCGATCCGTCATCGATCTGTCGCCGGTCCGTCCTGATCCATCTTCGGGACAGATCAGCGACGGATCGGCGACAGATCACCAAACAGATCATGACCTGCGGAAACGAATCAGACGGATCAAATTCGAGCACCCCCGGAAACGGCCCCGGAGCGCCCGCTCGGGGCTGTTTCCGCGCCTTGCGCCACCCATTGGCGCCGCGACCGATCCCGGCCGCCCCAGCCAACACGAACAGTCACCACGAGAGACAGGAGTCTCCCGCCATGACCCCGGCCCGCACTACGAGCCGACGCACCCGAACCCCCAACAAGAAGACCCCCGCCAAGGCGTCCGCGGCCCGCCCGGCCGGCCCGGCCAGCACCCAGCCGGATGCCCCGGCCGAGGTCCCCGCGACCTTCACCGTCCGGCCGGCCGCCGACCCGGTCCTGGCCGACGCCGCCGACCGCGCGGCCGACGTCCTGGCCCTCGCCGAGGACCAGGCGCTCGCCGTCCTGGAGCGCGCGACCGTCACCGCCGGCCGCGACCTGGCGACCGCCGAGCAGTGGGCGGCCGAGGCCGAGCAGCTGCGCGCGGACGCCGCCGCCGAAGCCGAGGCAGTCACGCAGCGTGCCGAACTGGCGGTCCGGCAGATCCTCGACCTTGCCAACGATCAGGCCGACCTGATCCTCCAGTACGCCCAGGAGCAGCGCGAGGAGGCCGACGCCGACGCCCACGCGGCGGCCGACCGGTTGCTGGAGGAGGCCACCGAGCGGGCCGGGGCGCTGCTGGCCGAGGGCGAGCAGCGCGCCGCCGCCGTCCGCGCCCGGGCCGAGCAGGACACCGAGCGGATCATCGCCGACGCCGAGGAGCAGGCCCGCCTGCTCGCGGTCGGCATCACCGCCGGTGCCGAGGAGCAGGCCGCCAAGCTGCTCGGCGAGGCCGATCAGCGCGCCCACGCGATCCTCGCCGACGCGCAGGCGCAGGCCGCCACCCTGCTCGCCGACACCGAACAGGCCGCAGCCGCCCTCACCCGGGCCGCCGAGGAACAGGCCGAGGCGGTGCGCAGCGAGGCGGCCGAGCAGGCCCGCGAACGCGGCGCCCAGGCCGAGCAGCGGCTCGCCGACGCCGAGGAGGAGGCCGGCGCCCTCACCCGCGCCGGCGAGGAAGCGGCCGAGCGGATCCGGGCCCAGGCGCAGCGTGACGCCACCGAGCTGCGTGCCCAGGCGGAGCGGCACGCGGCCAAGGTCCGCGAGGACGCCACCTCACAGGCCGGCACCGTGCTCGCCGAGGCCCGCACCCGAGCCGAGGGGCTGCTCGCCGAGGCCCGCGAGCAGGCGGAGGAGCTGCGCCGCGGCGCGCAGTCCGATGCCGACCGGGTGCGCGGTGAGGTGCGCCGGCTGCGGGAGGACGCGGACCGGGAGGTCGACCAGGCCACCGACGCGGCCCGGGAGGTGCGGGCCAGGGCGGCGGCCGAGTCCGACCAGGTGCGCGCCCAGGCCGGGAAGGAGGCGCAGCAGCAGCGCGCCCAGGCCGTCGCCGAGGCGGCGCGGCTGCGGGGCGAGGCCGAGCAGGAGGCCGGCCGGATCCGCCGGGAGGCGGAGAAAGCGGCGGCCGCCGAGAAGGCCGAGGCCGCCAAGGCGCTGCAGAGCGCGCGGGAGCTGGAGGCCAAGGCGCAGGAGGCCAAGGACCGGGCCGACCTCGCCCACTTCTCCGCACAGCGGACCTTGCAGCAGGCCACCAGCCGCACGGCCCGGAAGCTGGAGCGTCGCCGTCTCAAGCGGGAGGCCCGGGCGGCCGAGAAGGCCGGGCGAGTGACCGTCACCAGCCGGCTCAAGGCCTTCGTGCGGGCCAACAGCGAACGGCTGCTGGTCGTCGTGCCGATCACCGCGCCGATGGCGGTCGCCTGGACCGGCCAGGCCGGCTTCGCCCACGACATCCTCGGGTGGGTCGCGCCGTTCACGATCCTGTTCGCCGCCGCGTGGGAGCTGTCCACCACGTTCACGGCGTGGATGTACCACCAGGCCCGCAAGAGCGGCGATGCCGGGACGCTGTACCGGGTCAGCACCTGGGCGTTCGCGGCGGGAGCGGCGCTGATGAACTTCTGGCACGCCTCCGGCGAGGTCGTCGGCCGCACGCTCGATCCGGCGTCCGGCCGGTGGGTGGACCAGGTGACCTACTGGCACACCACGCCGAAGGCCGTGAGCTTCGCGGCCATGTCGATCGTCGGCATCGTGTTGTGGGAGCTGTACGCCAGCCTGATCCACCGCAAGGCGCTGCGCGACGAGGGCCTGGTCGCCCGGGTGCGGCCGAGGATCGGCGCGATCCGCTGGCTGCGCTACCCCGCGCACTCCTTCACGGCGTGGTCGCTGGCGATCACGGACGAGTCGCTGTCCACGGTCGAGCTCGCCTGGACGGCCGCGGCCGAACACCGCGAACTGGTTCGCCGAACCGGCCTCGGCCCGGTTCGCCGGTTCGTCGCTGCCGCGATCGGCGTGGGCGACTGGGTGCCGGTTCGCGGACTGCCCCGCGTCCCGAACTCCAGCCTCGCCGTCGCCCTGACCGGTTCGCCGAACCCGGCCGCGATCCCGCAGTTCGTGGTTCGCCTCACCCGCGCCGGTTCGCCGAACCACCACCCGAACCGCCCCGGCGGTTCGCCGAACCACGCCCTGCCCGCAGCGCGAACCGGCGAACCGGCCGCGCGCCGCGAACTGGAAGCCGCGAACCGTCCGGCGCCGACCGGCGAACCGGCTCCGGCGGACCCCGAGCCGCGAACCGGTTCCGACCAGCCGCGAAGCCTCGCCGCCGGGTCTGGTTCGAACCGGCGCAGCACCGCCCAGCTCCTCGCCGAACAGCAGGTCGGGCAGGTTCTCGAACTGATCGAGGCCCACGGCTACGACACGGTCGACCTCGACTTCGTCATGACGAACCTCGGCATGAAGAAGACCACGGCGCACCACCGCCTCGCGGACGCCCGCCGTGAGTTCGCGAACCGCGTCACGGCCTGAGCGCGAACCACGAACCAGGTTCGGCGAACTGCGAACCACTCCACCGCCCGAACCGCGAACCACACCAGACGGCTCCGGGATGAACGAACCATCCCGGAGCCGGTTCAGGCCACCAAGGCCCGGCGGGCCGGTCTCGTCCCCGGCTCGCCCCCATCCTTCCGCACCGCGAACCACCCACCGACCCGTTCCCGAAAGGAACCAGCCCCTTGGTCGCCATAAACCGCGACGACAAGATCGCCGCTCTGCGCAAGGCCCGCCGCCCCCTCAGCGAGGAACTCGCCAACCTGCCCGCGGGCTCCGCCTCCCACGCCCAGCTGCTCAGCGAGTGCGAGGCCATCACCGCCGAGATCGAACACCTCAAGAGCTGCGTCAACATCCCGTCGAACGCGCTGCTCACCCTCCTCGCGCTCGCGGCCGTCGCCGTCCTCGCCCTCGTCAGCTGACGCCCGGCCGACCGGCCTCGCCCCCGGCCCGCGCCGCCCGCCCGGCACCCAGCCGCGCGGGCGGCGCGCACCCCGGGGACAGGGACCGGCCGCCCGGCCGACACCGCCACCTCGCCGAGGAGAACACGCATGACCCAGGCCGATCTCGTCTACGCCGCCACCCTGAACCTGCTCGGCTCCGACCCCGTTCTGCCGCCCGCCCTCGAAGCGTCCGTCACGGTCCTGCGCGAGCGCGCCGCCGCCTCCCACACCCCGCCCAAGCCCGCCCGCCGCTCCCTCGCCCGCCAGCTGCGCACCCGTCTGGCCAGGCTGCCCCGCCGCCTGCGGATCGGCCGCTGGGAGGTCATGGCCGGCCCGTACGACCTGTTCATCGACCACCACCCCAAGCCCGGCTGCACCACCTGCCAGGACCACCGCGGCTGGTACCGCGAAGACGGCTGGGACGCCTGCGACTGCATGACCGGCTTCTCGTCCTGGCGCCTGCCCTGGCGCCCCACCCCGGCCCGCTTCTACAGCGACGAACCGCCCTTTTAACCAGCCACCGAAAGGGGCCACCCGATGACCACCACCCAGACCACCTGGCCCGACGACGTCCTCGCCCGCTACCTCACCGCCGGCCACGCCACCGTCGACATCACCACCGACACCACCATCAGCGGCCGCTGCGAAACCGGCAGCTGCACCCGACCCTGGGACGCCCTCGACGGCCACCCCACCTTCGAGATCACCCTTCGCGCCTCCTGCACCGGCACCGGCTGCGCCGACCCCTACGGCCCCACCGACAACCTCGACACCTGCACCCAGCGCAAGGCCGCCGACCTCGCCCTCTTCGGCATCCCGCGCCGGCTGCGCGCCTGGGCCCAGGACCACGCCCAGCACTGCCGCGCGATGCCGCACCCCGCCACCTGACCACCCGGCCGACCGGACCCGCCCCCGAACCGCGCCGCCCGCCCGGCACCCAGCCCCGCGGGCGGCGCGCAGCGCGGGCAGGGACCGGCCGCCCGGCCGACACCCGCCACCACCAGGAGCCCCATGAACTTCACCTACGACCCCGGGACCGTCGTCGTCCTCGTCGGCCTGTCCGGCGCCGGCAAGTCCACCTTCGCGCAGCGCCGCTGGCCCGCCACCTGGCGGCTCAACCTCGACTCCTACCGCGCCATGGCCACCGACTCTGAGGCCGACCAGTCCGCGACCCCGGTCGCCGCCCAGATCCAGGACCTTCTCCTGGACGCCCGCCTCTCCCGCAACCTCACCACCATCGTCGACTCCACCGGACTCCTCGCCCACGTACGAGCCCACCTGCTCGCCCGTGCCCGCTACTGGCAGCGCCCCGCCACCGCAGTTCTGTTCGACGTGCCACTCGACCTGTGCCGTCGCCAGAACACGGGCCGCACCCGCGTCGTACCGGACCACGTCCTGGCCGAACAGCACCGCCACCTGCCCACCGCCGACCAGCTCCTCGCCGAGGGCTTCCACTTCGTCGACCGCGTCACCAGCGCCTCCCCCGCGTACCTCGAACCGGCCCACGCCCGCTGACCACCGGCCGCACCTTCCGGTCTCCTGGGCTGTCCTCTCACCTCGCCCGCACCACCCGGGTCAGCGCCTCGGCCGGCTGTCACCCGGACCGGTCGAAAGTCATCAATCTCCCGGACCGGGCGCCGTACCACTGCCGAAAATCACCTGCACCACTCACGAAGGGAACCCGATGCACCACTTCGTCACCCTGTCCGGCGTCGCCGCCGTCCTCCTGGCCCTGTGGGCCGTCCAGCTGACCATGCTGGCCCTCCACGTCCGCTACACCATCCGCAACGGAGTCGGCGACGGCATCACCGAAGACTCCGAGATCGCCCTGCTGTTCGGCGTCGGCATCGCCACGGTGCTCAGCGCGGCCGGCGGAGGCGGCGCCATCGGCAGCGGCCTCCACGCCATCGCCTGGGGATGGGCCGACGCGGTCCTCGCTCTCGGCACTACGGCCTCCTACCTGCTCCTGACCTACGCCACCGACTGGGACGCGGAGGAGTGGTGGAACAAGCGCAGGTCGCGCAAGGCCGGCCCCGCCGCTGAAGGCGCCGAAACGGCCTGACAGCCCTCACCCGGGCCCCCGCTCCACCTGGAGCAGGGGCCCTTTCCCTGCCCGCACCGGCCGAAGGCCTGTGCACGGAGCGGACCGCCGCCGCCGGCCCCGGACCCCGACCGTACCCAGCGGCCGGCACCGCCGGAACCGGCGCGGCTGCCCGGTCAACCCCGACCCCGCAGACCCGATCGAACGGGAGAACCACCCATGACCGACAACCTGGCCCGCCTCACCGCCGCCCCCGACCTCGCCCTGGTCACCGTGGACGGCGTCATCACCGAGACGAACGGCCGCTACCCCCGCCAGCTCGTCCTCACCGACGACACCGGCAGCATCGATGTCACCGTCCCCGGCTTCTGCGTCGGTGGAACCGCCGTCAACAACGCCGAGGGGCTGGTCGGCACCTACGCCGTCGTCGCCGGCCGCCGCGAGGACACCGGCCACGTCCTGGCCGCCGTCGTCCAGCTCGCCGAACGCACCGCCGCCCGCGACCTGCTCATCCCCGCCACGCTCTCCGGCCTGTCCGACAACGTCGTCCAGCTCCTCGCCACCACCATCACCACCACGCCCCGCGCCCTGCCGCCCGGCCCCCGCACCGCCAACTGACCGAACCGACAGCCCCCGCCGCCACCCGCCGCCCGACCACCGGGCCGCGGGTGGCGCCGCACCCAGCCCCTTCCCACACCACTTCGAAAGGCACCGGCCCCCAATGCAGATCAACGACACCCGGATCCTGGCCACCGCCGACACCATCGCCAAGCTGCTCACCGACCTCACCCCCGACCCCTTCGACAACCTGCTGCGCCGCGACGACGCCTACACCGTCCTCCTGGCCGCGCTCGGCCACCTCGAGGCGTCCGGCCGGCGCCGCACCAGCGTCGGCGAGCTGTACGCGGTGACGCGTCTGGTCCCCAGCGGCCAGGTCCTCGGCAGCCACGACCGCCTGATGGTCCTTCTGGAGCAGGCCGCCGACCACGGCCGGATCCGCCTGGACCACGGCCAGGTCCACATCGGCGACGTTCCGACCGGCGGAGGCTCCGGCCACGTCTGGATGCGCCAGCTCACCAAGGGCGGAGCGGTGGTCGAGCTGATCGGCGACCAGCCCTGGCCGGTCGGCACCCACATCCACGACGAGACCAAGGCTTGGTGGTACTGCACCGGCTGCCGCCACGGCCTCGGACAGGCCGGTGCGATGTACGTCTACGCGGTGCGCCAGCAGGTCAGCGACCACGCCGACCAGTGCCCGTTCCTGCCGCCGCTGCCCGAGGTGTTCCCGGCGCCGGTGCGCGCGCTCGACTGACCCGGCAGCGGTCCCGGGCACCGGCGATCCGGTGCCCGGGACCCGCACCGCCCCCTGACCGCCACCAGCCCCGTGAGGAGCCCGCCGCCGTGAACGAAGCCGATCGCCACGGACTCCAGGCCCGCGACCCGGACCCGGAGATCGACCGCGAGTTCCAGGCCCACGCCCTGGACGCCTCCCAGCTCGCCGACGCCGCCCGCCACTATGCCGCCCGCCTCATCTACGGCGTGCGGCCCGAGGACGCCGACCACCTGGCCGCGCTCGCCGCGCGCCTGTCCCGCCAGGCCCACCGCATCGACGGCATGCGCGCCATCGCCCGCCGCCCCAAGCCACCCACCACCTGAACCCGATCCGGAAGGAAGCACACCCATGGCCACCATCGCCGCCCACCAGCTCGCCGAGGCCCTCACCCAGGTCATGCCGCACATGGCCGCCCCGACCAGCACGACGCCGATCCTGGCCGGCGTCCACCTCGCCAACGACGGCACCCACCTGCACGCCATCGCCACCGACCGCCACACCCTCGCCGTCGCCCGCCGCCAGGTGCGCGACTGCGAGGACGAGTGGAACGCCACTGTCGGCGCCGTGCACATCGCCTACCTGCACGCCTGGGCCGAAGCCCACCCCACCCACCGCGACACCGTCGACCTGGACCTCGAGGCCGGCCTGCTGACCGCGAGCAGCACCGTCGGGCGCATCGCCGTGCCGACCATGGACGGCGTCCCCGCCCCCTGGCAGGCCCTGCTCGCCAAGCACCTCGACCACCTCGCCGAGCCGGTCGACGTCTCCATGCTGGACACGCAGTACCTGGCCCGCTGGGCGCAGGCCGGCCGCCACCTGCAGATCACCCAGGCCTCACCCGAGGCTCCGTACATCCTGGCCGGGCCCGACTTCATCGGCCTGCAGATGCCCGTCCGCCCGATCCTCCAGGACGCCCCGACCCGGACCGCGCTCGCCGCAGACTGGGCCCCCTCGATCGCCGGCGCAGCCGGGACGGACGTCGACCTGCCGTTGCCGGCCGACGGCGACGCGGCCCCCGCCATGACCGAGGACCTCCTCAAGCAGGTCCTCATCTCCGCCCAGGACCTATACCACGTCGTCGGCGGCCAGGACCCCGCGGCGATCGCCGCCCACGCCCGCGCCGGAGCGTACGCCTGGACGGCGCACCGCCTGCTCCAGGTCCTGCGGGTGATCGACCCGCGCACCACCGAACTCGCCCTCGCCGACATCAACGGCGAACTCGAGGCTGGCGACTTCCCGGAACTCGCCTTCGACGACGCCGAGACCCTCGGCCACCAGCCGCAGACGTGGGTCGACTCCTACCTCAGCGCCCGCGACACCAAGCGCGCCACCCACACCCCGGCTCCGGCGACGGTCTGACCCCACGCTTTGGCCAGCCGGCCCCGGCCGCCCCGGCCGGGGCCGGCTCGTTCGGCCTCACCACCCACCGCCACAGTGCCCACCATCCGCCCCTACACCTAGGAGATTCCCTGTTGACCGTCGTCCCGCTCAACCCCGACTCCCCCGCCAGCCACGCCGTCGGCCTGGACTTCGACCTCACACTCGTCCAGCACGATCAGGGCTGGCAGGACGGTCGGATCTACGGCGAGCCGATCCCCGGTGCCCTCGAAGCCCTGCGCACCCTCCAGGCCCGACGATCCGTTTTCGTCGTGACCGCTCGTCACCGAAGCCACCACCCTGCCGTCGCGGCCTGGCTGGCCCGCCACGGCATCGACGCCATCGTCGACGACGACCCCGACCGCGCCTACTGGCGGGGCCATCAGGTCCTCGTCACCAACAAGAAACTCGGCGCCGCCCTCTACATCGACGACCGCGCCCTCGCCTTCACCGGCGACTGGGACACAGCCCTCCACGAAGCACTGCGTCGCATCGGCGAGTTGCCCGGACTGGCGGCGCAGCCCGCCGCCGTCCCCGCGCTGACGATCCGCCAGCCCTGGCTGGCCGCGATCCTCACCGGCGACAAGGCGATCGAGAACCGGTCCTGGCCGACCCGCCACCGCGGCCCGGTCGTCCCGCACGCCGCCCGCACCCTCGCCCGCGACGGCCAGGCCGACCCGCTCGTCCGCGCCGTCCTCGCCCGCCCCGGCGCCCCCGCGCTGACGACCGGCGCCCTCGTCGCCACCGCCTACATCACCGACTGCCACCGCGACACCGGCTGCTGCCGCCCCTGGGGCCTGCCCGGCCAATGGCACTGGACCCTCACCGACGTCCAGGCCCTCGCCGACCCCATCCCCGCCGCCGGCCGCCTCGGCCTCTGGCGCCTCGACCCCGGCCAGCACGCCCTGCTCCACCGCCGCCAGGCCGCCGTCCTGCCCACCCTCGCACACCGCTGACCCCACCGGCCCCGGCCGCGCACCCGCCCGGCCGACGCCGGGCGGGTGCTCCCTACCTGGCACCACCACACCGTACGAAGAGAGGGAGAACCGAACCGTGATTGTCACCATCGCCGTCCAGAACCTGAAACGAGGCGGCCTGTTCGACGCAGACGGCGGCCGCGAAGACCGATGGCCGCAGCTCGCCAAGCGCATCACCGCCGTCGACCCGGACCTGACCCTGCTCCAAGAAGCAGAGGGGTGGGCCGACGCCGGCCACCGCCAGCTCGTCCGCGCCGAGCACGACCTCGGCATGGACGGACTCCTCGCCCCCTCCCGCTCCGGCCGCGGAACCGCCCTGCTCTACCGGCGCGAAACCCTCGGCCGACGCATCGCCTGGAACACCGACTACACCGACACCGAGACGCACCACGGCTTCGGCGTAGCCGGGTTCGACGTCGGCCTGCCCGCCCCGCTCGCCGTCGCCAGCGTCCACCTCACCCCGTACAGCGCCGACAAGGCCCTCGCCGAGGCCGACTTCGCGGCCAGCCGCGCCTACCGGCACGGCCCCTACTGCATCCTCGGCGGCGACATCAACTACGCCCCTCCCGCCGGACCCGACCCGGCCTGGGACCGCATGCGCCCATACAACCGCGGCGCCCGCACTATCCTCACCGACCCGGCACTCCGCCAGCAGAACGCCCCGGTGCCGGACCGCCGAGTCGCCTGGAAGCTGTCAGCCAACGGCCTCATCGACACCGCCTGGCACCTGTACCAGCAGACCGCCGACGACACCCTGCTGCGCCGCACCGGCAACGACGACCGGATCGACCAGCTCTGGGTCTCCGCCCCGCTCGCTCCGGCCGTCGTCTCCTACACCCTGCTCGACACCCCCGACGACGCGAGCGACCACCACGGCCTGGCCGTCGTCCTTGACACCGACCTGATCGACACCGGCCAGCACTGGACCTACCGCTGACCAGCCTGCTGCACTGACCGTTCACTCCGACCCCTCCAACGGCGAAGGCCCACACCCCAGTCTTGGGGTGTGGGCCTTCGCTATTACCGGGTAATAGCCGTGGGCCGTCTGGTCAGGCGCTCCGCCGACATCACGGGGGCGGACCCGCCGCCAGCTATTACCCGGTAATAGCTGCCTCGGCGATCAGGCGCTCAGTCGCGCAGGTTTTCGATGAGGGCTTCCGTCAGGGCGTAGGCCTGACGCTTGTCGAGGACCTGGGTGATCGCGGCCGCGAACGCAGTGACGTCATGCCAGTCGACGTCGAGCGGGTTCGATTCGGCAAGAGGCTCTCGGGGTTCGGGGACAGCAGTAACGACGGTGGTGGATGCCGGAGAGAGGCTCTGTTCCATGTTGGCGGCCGTTCGACCGGCATCATCCATTACCGGGTAATGGGTTCCGGCTGATGACGGCAACTCCTTGTCACGGAGCTGGGAACCGGCCGAGGGCGCTGGTGCCGTGCTCCGTAGCTGCGGCTTCGAAGGCTTGGGTTCGGTTACTTCCCTCTGCTGCGCCCCGCTCACTGCGCTGGAGGTTGCGTTCAGGCTGGCCTCGTACGCCGCCATCTGCTCGTCCCGCGGCAGTCCCACAAAGGTCCGTGCTGCCTTCAAGCCCAGCTCGCCCGACGCGACCTTCAAGCGCAGCCCAGGGGTCAGGTTCAGCAGGGCGATCCGCTGCGACACGAACCCCTGGGTCTTCCCGATGCCCTTGGCGACCTTGGTCTGGGCCATGCCGCGGCCATTTGGCGGCGGGTCGGTGAGGACGCGCAGCGCCTCGGCCTCCTGAATGGGATCGAGGCCGACCCGAAGAAGGTTCTCGGCGACAGCCCACACCAGGGGGTCAGGCGCGGCCTCGTCGTTGACGTAGGCCGGGACCTCGCTCAGCCCGGCGTGCACTGCCGCAGCAAGGCGGCGATGTCCGGCGACTACAACGTAGAGCCGATCGCCGACCTGGGGTGCGTATACGGGATTGTGCTGGAGGAACGCTGACGCCGTGCACAGTGTGAGCGGCGTGATGACGCCTACGGTCTCGATGCTGCCCGCGAGGTCGAGGAACTCCTGGTCGGCTTCGTCGATCTCACCGCGAGGGTTGCCCGGGTTGGGAGCGATCTGACTGATGTCGACGAGCGGTGGGCGCGGTGCACCGTGGGTGGGCTCATCGAGCGGCTCGCCGTCGAGCATGTCGGCGAGGTTGACACGGCGGCTCATCGTGCGGATCCGTTCAGGTTGAGCTCCAGGGCCAGTTTGAAGAAGTCCTCGCGAGCTTCGAAAGAAGCCCGGTTGGGCTTGTACTGGGTGACGACCAGTCCCTCGGCGGCCGCACGAGCGTGGATCTTGTAATGCCGCACGACGGTCTTCGCGAGCGGGAAACCGTTCTTCTCTACGAACTCCTGGGTCTGCTTCAGATCGACGTCCCCGTCGCGCGGGTCCCAGTTATTGATGACAACGGTGTAAGGCAGGCCACGGGGCTCGACGATCTGGCGGACCGTACGAACGGTGGGCTTGAACCCAAGCGGCTCCGGTTCGATCGGCAGGATCACGCTGTCGGCGTTGTCCAGCACGGCTCGGAGGATGTCTGCTGCCTTGCCGTCGCCGAGCGGGTCCGCGGTGTTGTCGTCGTCGGACAGGTCGAGCCACCCCGGTGTGTCGACGAAGATGTGCCGCACCGACTTGACGGCACGCAGCTTGCGAAGCGACCCGAGGTCGTTGTGCGCCTGGGCGAAAAGGAAGGGAAGTTCATCGCCGACCCGGTTGGACCACCATGCGGTTGACCCCTGAGGGTCGACGGAGACCGCGAGAACCGGGGGTTGCTCACCGGTCTTACGGCCGATCACATCGGCGGTGACTGCAGCGAGGTTGACGGTCAGCGTCGACTTGCCGACGCCGCCCTTTTGGTTCAGAAGAACATGCACGTGTGCCATGGAAGCTCCGTGTGATTCCCATTGCTGGTACTTCGGACTGTTACAGAATGTCAGAAGATCCAGATCAGAGCACATATGGGTGGCCTCCGGGCGCGCCATCCTCCGTATACGCCTTACATGCATCGATGCTCATCGGGTTCAACTGGGTCCGGTCGACCGGCTAGCCGGGATAGCTTGGAAGGAGAGCGAATCCACGGCGAGTCGAAGGAGCATCCCCGATGTCGTGGAGAGACGCTGTCCGGCCGGCTCTGAGGATGCTGCTCCAGCGGGACGACCACGTAGACCCGCACCTGGAGCTGCTGCGCCTCGGCGCGGAGGATCCGGACGTCGCGGCGGAGGACATCACCATCACCCTGGTCCTCGATGGCGCGCTCGTGACGGGGACCGTGGTCTCCACTGAGACCTGGGAGCGTCTCCACCTCGGCCAGCTCGGAGGCCAGGACTACGACCTGCACCGCGTCGTCCGGGAAGCGCTCGCCCACCTCGATGACGCGGCCGAGAAGGGCCGGCGCCGTCGCGAGATCGACCGACGCTTCCTCCATCTGCGGGACGTCACCTACCGGGCCGCCCGGACCACTCACACCCTGCCGACCTGGCGTGGTCCGGTCGCGGCGGTCAGCGGCTGGAGCCTGGGCGGGCCGGACGAGCGCTGAGGGCCCGCCGGCCGTCCGTCGACAGGGCAGGGCCCGTACGGAGCACTGCCGGGTGCAGGCCGTCAGCTGCGGTGGCCGGAGCCCGGTGGCGCCTCGGCCGCCTGGTGGCCGGGCAGGTGGACAGTGGGCGGGTATGCCGGCCGGGGCGGGATCTGTGGCGGCCGAACCGGAGGATCAGCGGGGTCGGGTGGGGCGAGGAGGTAGACGGAGTCCCCCGTCGGCTGGTCGTAGGGGCCCTCGGTAGGCGGCGGCACCGCCACGGACTGACCTGTGCCGATGCTGGGAGAGCCGAGGGGGCCGGTCTGCTCTGGGGACCGGGATGGGGCGGGAGGCTGGTCCGTGTGCGATTCCGGCCGGGCTGGCGGTCCCGGGACGCGCTCGGGAGCCGGTGCCGTCACGGAGACGGCCGGGCCGGGGAGGGGCTGGTCGTCGGGTTTGCCCGGGTGGCGTTTCGGGTGACCCTGTTGTGGTGGTGACGTCCTGTCGGTCGGGGACTGGGTGAGCGCCGTCAGAGTCGGTTCCGCAGGGGGCATGAGTGTGTCGGCGGGAGGCACGCTGGTGGGCACCGCCGGAGGCGGGGGCAGTGGTTGCTGGTGGCGCGTGCGGTAGACCGCGTACGCCTCGCGATTGCGCCAGCCGTGCCGCTTGCCCTGCGCGACGTAGAGGCCGGACATGATCCGGTGGGCGGTCTCGGGCTGGAAGACGGCCCGGGTACGGGTGAGCGAGGACAACGCGACGGGAGCCAGCCCCCAGCAGTCGGCGTCGGGCGCTGGCCGGGGCTGGCTGATCCGCCAGTCGTCGCGGGGGTCGCTGCGCCAGCGCGGCCAGTCTGTCCAATCCTGGCCGGGCCGCTCCGGGTGGCGGAAGTAGTGGACGCCGTACGGGAGAAGGACCAGCTGGCCGTCCAGCCAGTAGACGTGGCCGCCGGCGGCCACGATCGCCTCCTGCTGCCCGGTCGGGGCCACGGTGACGTGGGAGTCGGCCTTGCCGTCGAGCCACACCCCGATGGTGCCGACCTTGCCGAACTGGGCAGGGTCCTTCTTGAGGAACCAGACGTGCGCGGCGCCGGGGTGGCGTTCGCGGACGGCTTCGATTCGTCGGCGCAGCACGTCCGGCCCCGGGAGCCGGACGGGGGGTCGCTCGATGGCGACGGTGGTGCCGGAGAAGCAGGCGATGATGACCGGTCCAAGGCCGGTCGGCGCCCCGGTCCGGGTGTCAGGGAGTTCGATCGTCGCGGTGACACCGGGGACGGCGCAGATGGTGTCGCGGAACTTGATGACGACCTCGGTGAGGGCGTCGATCTGTGCCTCGCGGTCGGGGGCGGAGCAACGCGCGTTTCCCTGGTGGGCGAAGTGCGGCGAGGGAGAGGACGCCGAGGTCGGGACGAGTGCCTTGAGTATCAGAGGTTCCCCGCACGCCTGGCACTCGTACCGGTTGTCGGCCAGACCGCCTTCCAGGCCTTCCACACCGTCGTCGAGCCACACCACGCGCTCGGTGGCGACGTCCCACGCGCTTCTCCCCATGCCGTGATCATGCCGGTACGGGGAGTGGTCGGACAATGGCTTGACCCGGGAACAGGATGCGGGAAGTTCGGCACCGGGCTCCGACAGCGGTCGGCCCGCTGCTGGTGAGGCGAGGGGTCCCGTCGATGTCGGCGGCCTCCTCGCCGGTGAGCCGTTCGGAGACGCCGCCCGGCCGTGTCCCAGAGCCCCTTCGCCACCGACGGCTACTGCCATCCCGCCCAGGCCCGGCGCCCGCCTCCGAGGCGCTGCGATGATGTCGGTGCCGCCGCATCCGCCGAAGCCGATTGAGGAGCACGTGTCACCGCACCGACCCGGACCCGCCACCGTCCCTGCTGCCGACCCTTCATGGTGGCACGTCGGCAACGCCGTTCACGCCTCGCGGCGCAGCTTGCGGATGTCGCAGGCGGAGCTGGCCGACGCGGCAGGCATCTCCCGCCGCACGATGAACAACTACGAGATGGGCCGCGTATCCGGCCCCGGGATTCCACCTGGTCTGGTCCGCGTCGTGGCGCACCTCGGCTGGCCGGAAGGGCGACTCGAACAGCTGCTGGGGGCTGCGCCGGAACGCACACCTGCGGACGACTACCGAACCGTGACGGACTTCGCGGAGGCCTGCGTCGCTGCCGGAGCGGACTCCCGGGTGCGGGACATCTTCCTGCAGACGGCCCAGCTGCTCCTGGAACAGGCCGGCGTTCAGGTACCCGTGACCGAGGCTAGGGGCGTGGCTGACCACCCCGACGGCCCCGGTCCCCAGCCCGCCATCCCATAGGGCCCTGGGTTACACCGGGCGGGGCTCTTCGACCATGGCCCGGGCCTGGTCGGGTGTGATGTAGCGGACCTGGACATCGTGGACCTCGCCGTCCAGCGCCACCTTGGCCCAGCCAGGCTGGTACGGGGTGCGGGTGCGGCTGCCGGGGCCGGTGTAGACGATCGGCAGGCGCTGGCGTCGTCGGGGCGGGCGGGGCAGCCAGGTGCTGGGGGTGTTCACGGCCATCGGTTCCAGGACCACTGGGATGAAAGTGTCGAAGATCAGCGGGATGGCCACGGCGCTGGTGGGGCGGACGGAGGCGACCAGGTGCACGTTCATTGCCCGGCCCATCCGCAGGATGTCCTGTGTGTGCCGGACGGCCGCCGAGGCGGCCGGATCGCCCTTGTCGGCGGCGTCCTGCACCAGGTCCAGGTCGTCCACGACGACGACGCGAAGGTCCGCGATGGTCGTCTGGACCTGCGGGCGGTCCTCGTCGAAGGCGCGCTCGTACCGGGATCCCATCTCGCGCCAGGCGGTGGTGATGCCGTCGATGCTCTGCGCGAGGCCTCGATGCAGGGTGAGGTGGTGCAGGCCCGCGAGGTGGTCCAGGCCGGATCCCTTGGCCGAGCACACCACCGCGGTGGCACCGCCGGCGATGCTGTTCGCGGCGGTGAGCGAGAGCGCGGAGGTGCGTCCGCTGCCCGGCTCGCCGACGACCAGGAGGTGGCCGATCCGCTGGAGGTCGAGGCTGACGCCCCGCCCGGTCGAACGGTGTGTCAGCAGCGGCAGGAACTGCGCGTTGGCGCGCCTGGTGAAGATGTCCGGCGTGGTCATCGCCCCTCCTGATGTCCGGCCCGGCCAGGGCCACTAGTGATGGTGGTGCGTCGTACGGCGCGCTGCCCGGCGGCGCTCGTGCGGCCCCGGACCGTGGTGGCGGGTTCGCGGTTCACCGGTCGGGGTGCTGGCGTGCGGTGACCAGGGCGCGCCAGCGGGCGCGAACGGCCTGGTCGCCGTCGAGCCAGCGGGCGGAGGAGGGGAATTGGAGGTCGCGGCCGGCCATGAACGCCGCGATGTCGGTGTAGTAGGCGTAGTCACGGTCGCGGACGGCCTGGTCGAGGTCGCGGATCGCGGTGTCCAGGCCGTTGTCGTCGTCGAGGACGGCGTGGTGGAAGCAGCGGGCGAGGGCGAGGGTGGTGTGGGCTGCGCGGACGCCGGAGGCGCGGATCTCGGTCTCGAGGACGGCGGCGCGGTCGAGGTACTCCTGGCCGCCGGTGCCGGCGTCGCGGACCAGGGCGGCGATGTGGGTGGTGAGGGTGGTGGCGCGCAGGTCGAGGCCGGCCAGGAGCTGGGCGGCGAGGTCGAGGTCGTCGTCGGCCGTCGCGGGGTCGGTGAAGGCGCGGACGAAGGCGAGCTGGGCCTGGGAGGTGGCGCGTTCGCCGGCGACGGCGTGCTGTTCGGCGTCGGCGCGGGCGGCCTCGTATGCGGCGGCGGCCTGGTCCATCTCGGCGTGCACCCACCACAGGTCGCCCAGGACGCGGTGCTGGCGGCCGGCCCAGCCCAGGGTCTGGGCGGCGGGGGCGAGGCGGGTGGTGCCGGCGGCGACCTGCTGCATGCCCTGGCGCGAGGCCGTGCCGCGGCCGAGGTCGCGGTGGGCTTTGGCCCGGTAGTAGAGGGCCATGTCGGTCAGGTCTGCGGGGAGCAGGGTGCTGTCGATGACGCGGGTGAGGCGGTCGGCGGTGCGGGTGCGGTGCTCGCGCTGGCGGGCGGCGAGCGCGGCGAGGGTCTCCACCAGGGCGTCCGCCGGGGTCTCCAGCACGGCGACGGTGCTGTCCGGCCCGCCCGCGGTGGCCGACCCGGCCTGTCCGGTGGGGTTGTCGGGGGCGGGCGGGGCGAGGGGTTCCCAGATCGAGTCGGCGACGTAGGCCCAGGCGGCGTCGGCGAGCCAGCCGAGGTCGAGGCGGTGGTCGCGGGCCAGGCGCAGCCCTTGGCGCAGGCAGCCGACCAGCAGCGCGCGGCCGCCGGTGGCGGCGGTGGTCCACTGGGTGCCGAGGGCGGTGTGGGCGCGGTTGGCGGCGCGCCGCCAGTCCTGGTCGGACCAGCGGTCGTCGGTGCGGTCGTCGGCGCCGCGCAGGGTGGAGCGAACCAGGGCGTGCAGGTGGTACGGCCACAGCGCGGCCGGCTCCTCGTGCACGAGGGGCCGCTCGATCAGCCGCAGCGCGGGGGCGTCGCGGTCCATGCCGGCCGCGGCCGTGGCGAGCGGCACGTCGAACGCGTCCAGCAGAGAGGTAGCCCGAAGGACGTGGCGCTCGTCGGCGGTGAGGTCCTGGAGGGTGCGGGCGACGAGGGCCGGGAAGTCGGCCTCGAAGTCGTCGTCGGCCGGGGTGCGGGTGCGGCGGATCTCCAGGAAGCGCAGGGCGGCGAGGTCGAGGTAGAGCGGTAGGCCGTGGGAGCGGCGGGCGATGACGGCGCGGATGCCGGCGGGGATGAGGGGCTGGCCGTCTGCGGTGGTGAGGCGGTGGGCGAGGTAGTCCTCGCAGTCCTCCGGCGAGAAGTCGCCGATCAGCAGCTGGCGCGCACCGGCCTGCGAGGTCGTGCCGGCCGGGCCGGGGGTGCGGGCTGCGGGCAGCAGCGCCGGGGCGGAGGCGGTGGCGAGGTCGGGCCAGGCGGCGGGGCCGGTGTAGTCGAGCTGGCCCTGCAGCGCGGGGTCGGCCCACTGCAGCCGGCTGCGGCCGGTGACGATGAAGAACGCGCCCGGCATCAGCCACACCACCCGCTGGATGAGGCGTTCCAGGTCGCGGTGGGTGCGGTCGCCGATGTCCTCGAAGCCGTCCAGCAGCACCACCGGCACCGCCGCCTTCTTGGGGGGAAGCCGGGCGATCTCCCACGCCAGCAGGTGCGCGTAGTAGGCGAAGGACTCCAGGTCGGGTTCGGCCTCCAGCAGGTCCGCCAGGCGCATGCAGCCGGCGAGCGCCCGGGCCTTCTCATGGCGCTCGCGCAGGGCCGTGACCAGGGCGGCGGCGACCTGCCCCGCGGCGGAGCCGACCACGCCGGGCAGCGCGAGCTGCTGGGCGGCCTCGCCTACGGCGCCCTTGATCTGGCCGGGCAGCGCATCGCCCGCCATCGCGGCCAGCCCGCGGCGGCGCAGGTATTCCTCCAGGGGCTCGCCCGGGTGCGCGGCGTCCCAGTAGCGGCGCAGCGCGATGTCGAAGGCGGGCAGGGCGCGGCCGACGTGGCGGGCCAGCGCCAGGCGCAGGGTGAGGACGAGCTGCTCGAAGTCGGTGCCGGCGGCCCTGGCCAGGTCGATGCGTACCGGCAGCAGGCGCGGGCTGTCGGGCCAGGAGGGGGCGCCCCACTGGGCGGGGCGCCGGCTGGCGTCGGCGAGGGCGGCCTCCACCTTGCGGGAGAGCGTGGTCTTGCCGATGCCGCCGACCCCGTGGATGACGAGCACGTTGTGCCGTGGGGCTTCCAGGTCCTGGACGTCGAAGCCGGGAGCGGTGACGCGGGCCAGGTGTTCGCCGAGCGCGCTGGCGACCGCGGCCCACTGCCTTTCCCGGTTGGTGAACGTCTCCCCGGTGCCCAGGCTCCGGTCGTTCGAGCCGAACAGCGCCCGCAGATCCCGCCCCGCCATCGACGACTCCCCCTTCCGCACGGTCTGACCAGGCATCAACCTACGCCCTCGCGGGCCGCGGGCGGCCCGGTCCCGGCGGATGCGACCAGCGGCCGTAGGCTCCGAGCTGTCAGAACCCTGGCCTGCGCAGACTCGAGAACGAGGCGGCTTCCCGTGCACGACCCCGAGCGTCCCGACCAGTACGTCCCGGCCGGCACCGGTCCCGGCGCACCGGACAGCAGCGGCGACGACGACACCCGCGCCCGGATCGTGGAGAAGATCGAGCAGGTCGCCGCCTGGTACGCCGAGCGGATCCGTGGCGAACGCCGGCGCCCGGGAACCGATCCGGGCCGCGTCGCGCGTCTGCTGGCCGAGCGCGCCCTCTGCGTCGACGCGCTGCGCGACCTGCCGGAGATGACCAGGGAGGAGCTAGAGCGGCTCGAGGCCGACTACGACGCCAGGCTCAGTGAGATCACCGGCGCGTAGCGAGGGGCCGGGAGGGCCGCGGGCGGGGCGAAGGCGATCCGGCCGGGCTGGAGTGCGGTGGGTAGCAGCGGCCAGGCGAGGCGGGTGATCGCGTCGACCTCCCGCCGGTACTGCGGCAACGCCGCGCGCAGCTCGCGCTGGCGGGCGAGAAACTGGCGGGCCTCCTGCTCACCGTAGGGCCGCACCTGCCCGGCCCGGACGGCGAGCGTCGCACCGGCCGGCCCGTCCCACTGGCCGTCGGGCCCGAGGGTGTTGCGGAAGACGGCGGTGCCGTCGCGCCGCACCACGCTGAGGTGGTCCACCAGGTGCTGCTCCTCGACGGCCTGCACGCACTCCAGCACCGCTGCCAGGCACCGGTCGTGACCGGCGGCGGTGGTGAAGCGGCCCGGGCGGGTGCCGCCGCGGCTGACCTCGGCGTAGCGCAGGGCGGTGCCCTGACGGCTGTCGGCCGCGCGGACGTCCAGCACCAGCAGCTCGACCCGGTACCCGGCCTGCCGCCACGCCCCGGCGTCGGCGAGGAAGGCCCGGGCGCTGCCGGGGGCGACCTCGATCACGGCGTCCGCGCGCCGCTGGCGCACCAACTTCTCGGCCCGGGCCTGCCACGCCTTGTAGTCCGCCCGGATCCGGGCGGAGGCGGTGCGCGGGTGCTCGCGCAGCAGCCGGAAGTAGTCCGGGTGGGCCGCCTTGAACAGCTCGCCCGTGATCCATACCGGCCTCCGCTGCCGCAGCGCCCGGCGCACCATCATCGTGGCCGAGGTCTTGCCTGCCCCGGGCGCCCCCATCACGTAGACGACGACGGGCCGATCCTGCGCCACCATCTCCCCCAGGTCCGGGAGGATCAGGTTCAGATACGTCCACTCGTGCTCGTCGGCGGACAGCCGGTGGTAGTCGACGCCGGGCGGCCCGGGGACCGGCTGGGCGGTGCGCCGCACCGGCTCGGCCAGCGCCGCGCACCGTTCCGTGTCCCGTACGACGGCCAGGACCCGGTCGGCCGGGAGCCGGGCCTCCGCCCGTACCAGGGCCCGCTCGGTGCGGGCCAGGGACCGGCGGAAGGACGCGGTCTCCACCGCGTCCCACCAGCGGGCCTGTTCGGCCTCCACGGCATTGACCGCTCCGGGGCGCCGCACCCACGACCCGTCGACGAGTTCGTTGCTGTACAGGACCTCCAGGCCACGCCGCACGACCGTGACACGGTCCACCAGGCGCTCCTCTTCCAGGACGCCCAGGACCCGGGCCAGCTCGCGGGCGCACTCGTCGTGGTTGGCCCACGACACCCACCGCCCGGCACCCTCCCCGTCACCGAGGTAGCGCTCCAGCACCCCCAGCTGGCTGACCGCCGCCGCGCACGCCAGCGCCACCACCTCCACCCGGTACCCGGCCGCCCGGTACGCCAGCGCCTGGGCCCTGGCCTCGCCCGAGTCCGCGAGGGCGGTCTCCACCACCGCGTCCAGCCGGTGGGCACGCACGCACGCCTCCACCTCGGCCTGCCACCGCCGGGTGTCCGCCCGCACCCCGACACCGGCGATCCGCACGTCCTCGGCCAAGAACGTCCCGTACTGGGGGTGCGCGGCTTTGTACAGGTCGGATCCCACCCGCACCGCCCCGCCCCGCATGTCCAGGACGGCGTGCAGCTGGTTCCCCAGGGTGGTCTTGCCACTGCCCGGTGGCCCCGCAACCAGCAGCACCACCGGCCGCTCCTGCGCCACGGCGCCGCGCAGCACGGCGGGCAGGATCTCCTCGGTGAGGATGCGCGCACCCTCACCCGCTTCGAGTTCCTCCCCTAACGCACCCGGCAGCGGCACCTACGGCTCCAGACGGGGGTCGTCGATGTCGACGGTGGAGACCCCGGGCGGATACAGCTCCGGACGGGCCGTCAGGATCAGGTGCTGCAACGGCCGCGCCGGGGTCGGCAGGCTCGTCGCGATGGTGTGGGCCAGGTCCGGACCGCCGTAGCCGTCGCGCACCATGGTCGCCACCACCACCGCCGTGCTCGCGTCCAGCGGCTCGAACTCGAGCGCGGGCAACGCCATGACCGCGTGCGCCGCGCCCTCGTCCTTGACCTCGGCCTCGACCACGCACAGCACCGGCACCAGCAGATGCTGGAACGGACTGCCCAGGGCAGCGTCGACGATCCGGTGCAGACGCGGGTGACCTGCGGCCAGCGCGGACAGGGCACTGGAATCCAGAATGATCACGCGCTGCGCCTCGGGGCGACCTTGGCGCGCGCGTCGGCCGCGGCGATGTCGTAGACCCGCTGCAGCAGGTCCGGGCCATCGTCCAGCTCCGTGTCGGTGAGGGTCATCCCGAAGTGCTCCCTCAGCAGCCGGCGGCCTTCGGTGACGCGCTCAGCGATCTGCTCCTCGGTGGGCAGCGCCTGTACCAGGAGGGCCACCTGGGCGCCGATCGTGGTCTTGCGGGCCGCCGCGAGGGCGGCCAGCCGGTCACGCGTATCAGGGGAAACCTTGATCGTCGCATCAGCCATACCGCGATCGTACACCGCTGGTACACCAGCGGTGTACCGATGTGCGGAGGCCTGGAACGGCTGGCACCCGCCCCCACGGCAAACCGGCCGACCGCAGCGTGGGACACCTCACCCCACCGCGGCGCCCCGCGGGCCCCGCTGCGCCGTACGGTCGATGGGGATCAGGACCACGAGCACGAACGGGACGGCCCGGTGGAACAGCGCGGCGAAGATGCCCAGATGATGACCTGCGCGCGGTGCAGGACCGTGACCGAGCGCACCCCCTACCGATCCGGTGCCTGTCCCGGCTGGCCCTGCCACGCCCGTCACCGGCCCGAGGCCGCCGCCCGCCTCGAAGCGCTCCTCGAGCCCGGCTCCGACCCTGCACCGCCCGGCACCCGGCAGTCGGTACGACCCGCCAGGCCTGCCGAACTCGCCCCAGCCCGACCTCCCCGGCCGCGGCGCCTTGCCCGGCTGCGCCCGCGCCGCCGCCACACCGCTCGGCTGCCCGCTCAGGCTGTGGCCGCCGTCCTGGTACCTCCGGCGGCGTCACGTCGTTGAACCCGTGAGTGGGCCGACGCGGGTCCTACCGGCGGGCCGAGGAGATCTTCGAGGAGACCACCCGGCTGCTGGCCAACCCGCTGGCCCGCCCCGAGCAATGGGAGGAACTGCAGGGCTGGACACTGCACCCTGACCCACGACGCGGAGAACGGCACCAGCACCCCGATACTGCTGGCCCCGCTCCCGGCACGCCTCCCGGCGTGGACGCGGTCGCCGGGCACGTCGCTGCCCTGGACCCTGCTGCCCGCGGCCGCGGCTGAGCACCCGCGCGGGCAGGCCGTCGGGTCAGACCGTGGTGGTGCAGACGAAGCCGAGGTCGGTCAGTCCTTCTCGCCCCGGCCGCGCTGCGCCCGGTCATGAGCCGACTGGCGCGCACCCGGCTGCTCCAGGGGTCCGGGGTCGACGCGGTTTCTGGCGGTCCGGCTTGACGTCGGCTCGGCTCGGTCCCGGCGGGTCACGTTGGTGTGCGGAGTAGGAGGAGGTCGAGCGCCGGTTGGTCCGGTCCGGGGTGGTAGGGGCCGACGTACCGGTATCCGAAGCGGTCGTAGAGGCGTCGGGCGGGTCGGTCGCCGGGCATGGCGAGCAGGGACGCCCACTCGGCGTGCAGTGCTTCCAGCAGTGCGGCGTGGAGATGGGTGCCGATGCCTTGGCCCTGCTGGTGGGTGCGGACGGCGAGTTCGCAGATCCCGGCGAGGGCGGCGGTGGTGCGGGCCTCGGGGGGGATGGCGAGCAGGAGTTGCGCGCCGAACCAGTAGGCGGGGGAGCAGCGGAAGCCGTAGGCGAAGCCGATGTCGTGGCCGGCGAGCGAGGCCACGATCAGGGTGAACCGCTCGTGGCGGGTGTGTGCGGTGATCTGGCGCCGCAGGGTGTCGGGGGTGAATCCGGCGAGGGCGACGTCGTGGTTGCCGCTGTGGGCGTCGGCCCAGATGTCGGTGAGGGTGTCGAGGAGTGCGGCGGTGTCGGCGGCGCCGTGGCGCCGCAGGGACACCGGCGAGGTGCCGGAGGTGTCCGTGGTGTCCATCAGGCGGCCACGGCGGCGCGGTGGGCGTCGAGGTACTCGGCCACCCGCGGCACCTTCCGGTGGGGCCCCAGCGAGGTGGCGATGTTGTGGACGGCGCGGGCGAGCCGCTCGGAGTGCACATCCTTGAGGTAGGCGAGGGTGCGGTGGCCGGCGTCGACGGCGGCGTCGAGGTCGGGCCGTTCCCGGCGGGCCTGGTGCAGGGCGATGTCGGCGGTGTAGAGCGCGGCGTTGCGGGCGTGGCCGCCGGAGAACAGCATGACGGCCTGCTCGGCGCCTGCGCAGGCGCGGTCGAACTGGCCGAGGTCGGCGCGGCAGAGTGACTCCAGCCCGGCGAGTTCGGCGGGGACGAAGAACTCCAGCCAGTCCGGGTCGGCCTCCCGCGGGCCCTTGGCGTACAGGTCGTAGGCCCGTACGAGGGCCTGTTCGGTGAGCGGGCGCTCGCCTTGCAGCGCCCAGCCGCGGGCCTCCCGCATCGCCAGGAGCGCCAACCAGCGCGGGGAGCCGAGTCCGGCGGCCGCGCGCTGTGCGACCTGGGCGGTGCCGACGGCTTCGCGGGGACGGCCGGTGGCGTGGGCGAGGAGCGAGAGGCAGGCGAAGGCGTGGGCTTCCAGGCCGGGGTCGTCGGCGTGACGGGCGCTGGCCAGGGCCTCGGTGTAGAGGGAGCGTGCGTCCTTGGTGCGCCCGGCATCGAGTGCGAGCCAGCCGGCGGCGACGGAGAGCATGCCGGTCGCGGTGTGGAGCTCGCGACCGAGGCCTTCGTTGTAGCGGCCGTGCGCCAGCCAGGTCTGGGCGGTGCTCAGCGCGGTGGCGGCCTGCTCGGCGAGGTCGGCGGAGCCGCGGTCGCGATCCATCTCGTACAGCGCCTGCTCGGCCTCCCTCAGCGCCTGGAGGTGGTCGCGCCCCAGAGCTGGCCCCGCGCCCGACAGCGGTGCGGCACTCGCACCGCTCGGGGCCGCGGTGGTCAGCACCGCGGCCCCCAGGCCGAGGATCAGGCTGCGTCGGTGCATGTCCTCGTCATCGCCCTTCGTCGTCTCTGCCGTGCCGGGCGGGGCCGACCGGCCGCGGTAGCCCGGCTCCGTGAAGCCCAGTTCGATGGCGCTACGGCCGGTCACCCGGTGAAGCAGGCGGCGGTACTTGGCCAGCGGCCACTTGCTCTTGCCGTCCTCCCAGTTCGCGATCGTGCGGGGCACCAGGAAGACCGGCTCGCCCGCCTCGATCGACTGCTTCACCAGGAACGCGGCGGCGTCGACGCGGGAGAGCTCCCACTCGACCTCGCGCACGCGCCGAATCGTGTCGTTCGCCCTGCCCATGAGACCCCCGGGATGCGCCACTGCCGCCCCTTACCCCTCAGACGGTAGCGAAGCGGCCACGCTGCGCGACAGTGCCGAGCCCGTGGAAATTCCAAGGACGGACCCATCTTTCATCGCAATTTCACCGTCTTCTGACATCGCGTCAGCGCCGCGATGCGCGGTTCCCTGAGTCCACACCGGGCACCGACGCCTGGCCACCGCCGGGCCGGCAGCCAACCGGCCGAGTGCGGGCACCCCATGGCGACATCGGGGCGGCGCGGTGTGCCGCCCCTCCGAGAGGGGGAACACATCGGTGGACCGATATCCGTCCCGCCGCAAGCGTCTGCTGACGTCGTCCCGGCCCACGCCGGACTGGGAGGTCGTCGGCGCGAGCGGTGCCTGGCTCCACCGCGCCGACGGCACCCCGGTGCTCGACGGCTCGTCCGGGCTGCTGTGCACCAACGTCGGCCAGAGCAGCCCGAGGGTCCTGGCCCGCATCGAGGCGCAGTTCGCCCGGTACACCTACGGCGGCGCCGCCGTGGTACGACCGCACATCCAGCTGGAGCTGGCGGAGCGCCTGTGCGCGGCGGTCGGCCGCCCCGAGGACTCCGTCGCGCTGGTCACCTGCGGCACCCTCGGTGTCGAGGTCGCCATCGGGCTGGCCCGCACCATCACCCGGGTGCGCGACGGCAAGCGGCGCGGCGACATCCTGACCAGCGACCTGAGCTACCACGGGATGAGCGCGTTCACCCTCGCTCTGGCCGGCAATCACGCCCGCCGCCCCCACCCGGACGACGCGATGGGCCTGGCTCCGGGCTTCCCCGCCCCGTACCCGCCGACCCACCCCCACGACGGCGGCCAGGCGTGCACCGCCGACTGCGCCGAGGAAGTCGCGAAGGCGATCGACGCCCGCGGCGCGGACAACGTCGCCGCCGTGCTGCTGGAGCCGGTCAACGGCACCACCGGAGGCGCCTTCGTGCCGCCCGCCGGATACCTGCGCCGCGTCGGCGAGATCTGCCGCGAGCGCAACGTGCTGGTGATCCACGACGAGGTCCTCACCGGACTGTGGCGTACCGGCACCCCGCTGGCCAGCAACCGCTGGGCCGGCTGCGAGCCGGACATCGTGATCCTCTCCAAGGGCCTGGGCGCCGGGTACACCCCGGTGGCCGCTGTGCTGGCGGCCCCCCACCTCGCGCCGCTGCTGCACCACGAGGGCGCGGACCCGCTGCCCGCGATGGGCACCATGGCCGCGCACCCGCTCATGGCGGCCGCTTGCCTGGGCGTCCTGGACGAGCTGGAGGCCCTCCACCACAGGGCGCTGCGCGAGCGCGGAGAACGGCTCGGTGAGGGCCTCAGGTCCCTGACCGGCCTGCCCGGGGTGCAGGCGGTGCGCGGGCTGGGCCTCCTGTACGGCGTTCAGGTCGAGCCCGGCCTGCTGTGGCCGCTGCTTGAGCGGGCCGAGCGCCGCGGCGTCCTCCTCTACCCGTTCACCGGCGCCGGCGAGCCGCGCGGCGAAGGCCTGGTCGTGGCCCCGCCGCTGATCGCCACCGATACCGACCTCGACCACCTGACCGGCGCGCTGCGTGGCGCGCTCACCGACCTCACCTGAACCGAACCCAGCCGCTCGGGCCCGGCCGGGCCCGCGAACACCGAGGAGAATCCCGTGCTTCTGCCCTTCGTCGTGATCGACTCCCTGACCGCCGAGCAGTCCCGGCTCTGGCGCGAGCACTTTGCCCCCGAGCCGGGCGGCCGCAGCCCCGGCATCGAGGAGGGCATCTGGCGGCGCACCCAGGACCCGCGCAACGCCGAGCAGTCCGGCTGGACCGAGGACGACAACGGCCGGCGCCGCGTCGTCCACTACCGCCTCCACTACAACGTCGACCGCTCCCGCCCCACCGACCGCCTGGTCATGGACGAGCTGTACCTGTACGTCTCCTGGCTGGCCCCGGCCGACGAGATCGCCGCACACCGCGACGACCTGGAGAAGTGGCTGGCCGATGGCCGCTGGAAGCCCACCGGCGACACCTGGCGTCGCGGCGACCTCCTCGCCACGATCACCGAGTTCGACATCCACCCGCAGGACGAGCGGGCCGACCGGGACACCCCCGCCGGGTTCCGCTCAATCGACGTGCTGATCCAGTCCACGGACTACCAGCTCGCCAGGGCGTCGCGGAACCTGCCCTGGGACGTGCTGGCCGGCGGGATGCGCGTGAAGGAGGAACGCGGCACCCCCGAGTACGCCGCCGACCTGTCCGGCATCCTCGACCACCTGCCCTTCGTGGTGGAGGCCGGGTGCGGCACCAGCATCGAGGCCGGGGTACCGCCGCTGCACTGGCTGCACGAGGTCTACCGGGTCACCGCCCGCACCGGCGACGAGCTGACCCAGGGCTACGCCTTCACCATGACCCCCACCCGGGACATCCTGGTCAAAGAGGTGCTAACCGACACCGTCCGCAAGATCGACGACATGGTCAGCATGTTCCGCCGCCTGCTCAAGGCGGAGCCCACCGAAGCCCACCGGACCCTGAAAACCCTGTACGACGCCGGGCACGCGGTCGGCCCGGTGGCCACCCACAACTTCGACCGGCTCTTCGCCCGGGCCGGGATGACGGAGGCGTTCATGCGCCGCTACGACGAGAAGACGCCGCCCATGGACTACCCCGCCGAGGCCCGGTCCCTGCTGGTGATCGGCCTGCACGCCGACCGCCGAGAGGTCCAAAAGCGCGCCCGCGAGCGCGGGCTGAAGGTCTTCTTCCTCGACACCGAGGGCGTCACCGAGCGCGGCGTCCACAAGGAGTACCTGATCGAAGGCGCCCGGCAGGGCGACGTCGTCGTGCGCTCCGAGGCCATCCCCGCTCTGGGCCGCCTGGCCGAGCTCCTGCACACCCGGCCCGGCCCGGACCCGGCGGACCCGCCGACCTCCGCCGGCTGACCCCGGACCGGTCACGACCCCCGTCCAACACCAGGTAGCGTCAGGGGCACACCGAGTGACGGTGTGCCCCTGCGCCCAGACAAGGACCCCTCCATGCGCGTCTCCGTGATCGGCTGTGGCCACCTCGGCATCCCGCACGCGGCGGCGATGGCCGCACTCGGCCACGAGGTCATCGGCGTGGACGTCGACCGCGACAAGGTCGCCCGCCTCAACGCCGGCGAATGCCCCATCTTCGAGCCCGGCCTGCCCGAGCTGCTGGCCGAGCACACCGCCAGCGGGGCCCTGCGCTTCACCACCGACATCACCGAGGCTGCCGCCTTCGCCGAGCTGCACTTCATCGGCGTCGGCACCCCGATCGACGCCGACGGCCGTTCCTATGACAACAGCCAGGTCTACGGCGCCATCCGCCAGCTCGCCCCCCACCTCACCACCGCCTGCACCATCGTCGGCAAGAGCACCGTCACCGTCGGCACCGCCGAACAGGTCACCGCCCTCGCCCAGCGCCTGGCCCCGGCCGGCACCGACGTCACCGTCGTCTGGAACCCGGAGTTCCTGCGCGAAGGCCACGCCGTCCAGGACACCCTGCGCCCGGACCGCATCATCGCCGGAGTCACCGGCGCCGAGGGCGAGAAGGCGATCCGCGAGGTCTACGCCGCGATCCTGGACACCGGTGTCCCGTTGTTCGTCTGCGACCTCGCGACCGCCGAACTCGCCAAGGGCGCCGCCAACACCTTCCTCGGCCTCAAGATCTCCTACATCAACGCCGTCGCGAACATGTGCGAGGCCGCCGGCGGTGACATCAGCCGCATCGTGGAGATCCTCGGCATCGACCCGCGCATCGGCGCCGGCGGAATGCAGCCCGGCCTCGGCTACGGCGGCGGCTGCCTGCCCAAGGACGTCCGCGCCTTCACCGCCAGCGCCAAGCAGCTCGGCGCCGACGACGCCGTCGCCCTGCTGCTCGCCGCCGAGAGGATCAACGAGTCACGCACCGGCGTCGCCATGGAGCTCATCACCGAAGCCCTCGGCGACCAGCACCTCCAGGGCACCCGGGTCACCGTCCTCGGCGCCGCTTTCAAACCCAACACCTCCGACGTCCGCGAATCCCCCGCTCTCGCGCTCGCGCTCGCCCTGCACCGGGTCGGCGCCGCCGTCACCGTCCACGACCCCCAGGCCGTCACCAACGCGATGCTGCGCAACCCCGAACTCGACTACACCGCCGACCTGACCGCCGCGCTCACCGGCACCGAACTGGTCGCCCTGGCCACCGAGTGGCCCCAGTACCGGCAAATCGACCCCGGCACCCTGGTGGATCTGCCCGCCAACCCGGTGCTCGTCGACTGCCGCACCACCATCGACCCCGACCGGTGGCGTGCCGCGGGCTGGAAGGTGCGCCAGCTCGGCCGCCCGAGGAAGTAGGCGACCCGGGAGGAAAACGGGGAGTGCGCAGCCTGGCGGGCCGGGCTCCCCGGCGGTTCCCGGTTACCGGGGAGGCGACGCCGAATGTGACTAGACGACTTGCTGCCCTGCCAGCGGGTCGAGCGCGTCGAATCGTCGGCCGCGTGGCTTCCTGGCAGCGTGGACACCACTCGATTCCGCTTCGCCCTGGCCGGGTACGTGGCTGATCGCTTCGACGCGCGCCGGAATCCGCCTGCCCGGTACCACCTGGCCGTCACGGCGGTGTGCGCGATGGCCGAGATCCTGCCCGACCCGCTGCTCGACACCTACATGAAAGCGGTCCTCGACGGACTCGCCAAGGACGACCAGCACCGTGGCGGGCCGCTTCCCGGCCTCGGTTTCGTCCGGTACTTCGACGGCGCCCTCTGCCGCGCGATCGGGGACCTGGACGACCGCGGGGACGGCTTCCACGAGGCCTGGCACATCGTGCTGCTGCTGCGCAGCATCCTGCCCGGCGGTGAGCTGGCCGCGTTCGTCGAGTGCGTGCAGGATGCGCTCGACCAGGCCCCGTCCGCTCCCGAGCTCGCGGAAGAGCGGCAACCTCTGGCGGCGGGCCACCCCGCGTCCTGAGCGCCTTCGCCGCTTCGTCGTCTGGTCGCAGCCCTTTGGGGGCGACGTCCCACCACCGGGGGCACCGCCCCGCGCGCCAGCCGTGCGATGTTCCCCGGAAGCCGCCCGCCCGAGCCGGTTTGCGGCCTCGCGGGCAGGCTCGGGCGAGCGCAGGATCCCCGAACAAGGGTGTTCGAAGCGGGCCGCCGCGCGGGCGTCCTGCTTCCACGTGTTGAAGGGACGGTGTGCCGGACTACCGCCGTGCGGATTGGCTCTGACCGCACAGCGACGGTTGGAGTCGGAGCCTGGCACCTAAACATCGGAATGTGACGCTCCGTAAGACTTTACCTTCGCGTCGTGAACCTTTCGTCTGTTCGAACGATTTGATGCACCTATCGGCACAGCGCGCTCATCCTCCCCAGCGGAGCGTGACCATGCGACTGGTTCCCTGACCATCGACGAAGGACCCCTCACGCCCATGTGCATCCAACCCCCCGTCCCATCGCGGCCCGCCGCCGCGTCCGTCCCGTCCTGCCCCGGCCGCTCCCGCCGGCCGCGCGGCGGCGTCCCGGACCCGGCCACCGGGGAGGCGTCGTCGTGACCGAGCCACCCACCGCCGACACCGCCGGCACCAGCTCCGGCGTGGAACTCCCCATAACACTGGAGGGATTCCAGAGGCTCCACGCCGACGCGTACTTCGACTACGCCTACGCCTGCCTGGGCGACGCCCACCTCGCCCAGAAGGTCGTCAGCGAAGCCTTCCTCGAACTCGCCGACTGCTTCGACGAGATCCTGACCTACCCCCAGCCCGCCGCCACCGCCTGGGCCGCCATGCGCCACCTGGTCGAGGCCGAACGCGAGCTCAAGGACCGCCTCGACGAACGGGTCGCCTTCTCCGTGGCGCTGCGCCTGGAGTGGGAACCGTGGCTGGACGACCTGGACGCCGTCACCACCGGCATCGACGGGCTGGAGGCGGGCATGGCACTCGGGGAGGCCATCAAGGGTCTGTCGGCGGCCAAGTTCGACGTGATCGTGCTGCGCTTCGTCGTCGGTCTCAAGGTGGCGGGCGCGGCGCAGGCCATGGGCACGGACGAGGGGACGGTGAAGTCCTTGACGACGCAGGCCCGCACCAGGCTGGAGGCCCAGCTCCGATCCCGCCGGCTCCTGCGACCCGGCACCACCACGAAGGACCAGGAGTGACAGTGACAACTCGCGAGGACGGACCTCTCCCCAACATCGACTTCCTGCTCAACGCCGCGGGGGTCCAGCCCGCCGACCTCCCCCGCTACGACATGGACGCCGGCCTGCGCTACGTCGCCGACGGCCTGGCCGCCCGCAGCGACGAGCGCGCCAGCGTCTCCGCCGCCCAGCCGCTCCCGGGGTCGGCGGGCATCCACGCCGACGCCCGCCGCGATCTGCGGGCCCTGGACACGATCGTCATCAACGAACCCGGAGCCTGGGAGAAGGTCGAGACCCTTATCTACGACTGGGAGCCCGGCGGCGCCCTGATCTTCGGCTGTCTCCTCGACCTCTCCGAGCGCAACCACTCGGCCACCTGGTGGTGGATGTTCGCCGCCGGCGCCGGAAGCCACCTCGCCGCCTACTGCATGTACCTGCACCACCTGCGCCGCGGCGAGCTGCGCGACGCCGAGCACTGGTTCCACCAGGCCGCCTGCCTGGAGGACGGAACCATCGTCCCCATCGCCCCCAAGGTGCCCGACCTGCCCGGCTACGCCCGCCTGGCCTCCCGCCTGGCCCCGCCCGTACCCGACCCGGCCGGCCTGCCCCGCCCCCACCGCGCGCTGCGCGAGGCGGTCAACGGCCTGCCCCGCGAGGACGAGGCCGCCGGCCTGCTGAGCCTGCCCACCGACGCCATCGCCGACCGGCTCCAGGAACTCGCCTCCCACTGACCCGCCCGCCGCCGCGCCCGCACCGAACCG
The DNA here is from genome assembly GCF_040637885.1 of Kitasatospora sp. NPDC028055. NCBI lineage: Bacteria > Bacillati > Actinomycetota > Actinomycetes > Kitasatosporales > Streptomycetaceae > Kitasatospora > Kitasatospora sp. NPDC028055. The sequence goes on from NZ_JBEZXE010000042.1 coordinate 62,698, forward strand.
GCCGGGCGCGGCCACCCCTGACCGGAGAACCCCGTGAACGCCACCGCCGTCGACCCCGCCGCCATCGCCCTGGCCACCTCGGCCACCGGCTACCTGCTCACTCTCACCGCCCTCGCGATCACCGCCGTCGCCGCCCCAAGCCCCGCCCGCCGCCGTGAGGCCCGCACCGTTCTCGGGCTGCTGCTCAAGCGCAAGCCCTGACTCCCTGCAGCAAATAGGAACGCGTGTTCGATTAAGCTGGAGGTGTGACCCGCGCAGCCCCCTTCTCCCGCCCCCGCCCCGGCCACCCTGAGCACCGGCCCGGGGACGCCGTGCCGGCGCCCCGGACGCTGATGTCCGGCCCGGGCCGTTGCTGGACCACGGAGCCGCGCTGGCGCTGGGCGGAGATCCGGCTCGGCGGCCACTGGCGGCCGTGCCGCATCGAGTCCTGGCGCCTGCACCAGGGCTCCACCACCTGGGTCGCCCTGGTCCGCTGGGGCAGCGGACCGGACGACTGGGGCTGGTACCTCCACCACCCCGACACGATCCGCCGCACCCAGCAGCCCACCGACCCCGACGGCCCGGCGAGCTGGTGAACACCGGCAACGACAGCGAGGGCGCGGCCGCCGACCTCGCAGCCGCCCTCGACGCCTTCACCCACGCCGCCGCCCCCGGCCCTGGTCCCCACGCGGGCACCGGGGCCGGGGCCGACATCTGGCTGACCATCGGCACCCCCTACGACATCGAACAGCGCACCCTGCGCCTGCCCGTCGACGTCGCCGACTGGATCACCGAGCTGCTCCACGACGAGACCCGGAACCTAGAGGCTGGCCGCCCCGGCGAATCCGGCGGCCAGGAGGACGGCCAGAACGAGGATGTCGAACCGGCCTGGTGGTGACTTCGCGAACCAGCCCGCGTGGTGTCGGTGGCGGCTGGGATGCTGGCCGGCATGGACGATGACGAGGTGCTGCTGAGAGGCCGGGTCTACGGGGCGGACCACGGGGCCCCCGATTCTGGTCCGCTACCCGGCCGTTCCTACCGGGAGCTGGTCGGCGGCCCGCTCGACGGCCTTCTCCTGGACGTCACCGGCTGGGACGCCGGGGACCTCGCCGATGGCGCGGCGCTGATGACCGAGCTCGGCCGCTACGGCGGTGGCGGGCGGGCGCACTACGAGCCCCGGGCCGCCGACCCGCGCCGCTGGGACTGGCAGGGCGACACGCCCTGACGCCGCCCGCACCAACCCGCCCGCCATCGGGCTGCCCTGCGGCGGAGACTGGGCGAGCCTGTCCGCACCCGAACCCCCGAGCGGGCGTGGACCGGCAAGCCAGGACGGTCAACGCCAGAGGACCTCGACGTGCTGCGCCAGGTACGTCAGCAGGAAGAGGAACACTCCGGCGCACGTGTTCGACAGCATGGAGCCGCTCATCCGGCCCGGATCGCGCCAGGCGAAGGCGTAGGCACCGCCGCCGAAGTTGAGGACGTCGGCTCCGCGCTCGCACGTGGCTGCTACTACGGTGACGTGCAGAGCCCCCACGTTCGAAGGATCGTTCATGCGCCCTGCCCGTTTCCAGCAGCTCCTCCTCGATGCCGCCGCCACCCTGCCGGGCGCCACCGCGAAGCCGTTCGAGGACGGCGGCCGGCACCCGTACGGCATCACCGTCAACGCGGCCGGGCGCAGCAGCCGCTGGCAGATCGTGGTGGTCAGCGCCCCCGGCGAGAAGTGGGACGCGAAGTCGGACCCGGCACCGGTGCTGGGCGACAAGCCAGCCGGGCCCGCGATGCCCGCCGAGCTGGGCGACCTGGCCGCCGTCGAGCACGCCCTCGTCGCCGCCCTGCTCGCCGCGGACCCGGGCGAGATCGCAGCGGTCGACATCTACTCGGCACGCCCGAACCCGCCAGCGGTCGGACATGGCACCACCTTGGACCTGCACGACGGCTCGCGGATGTTCATCAACCACGTCCGCTGAACGTACGCTGCGCCCCACCCGGGTGCGGCGCAGCGGTGTGATCAGGGTGCAGGGGATCCGCCCGTTGCCCCTCCCCACGGCACCGAGCCGGCACGGCGCCGCCTAACGGGGCGGCCGGCCCGTTCCGGCCGTCCTGACCGTGTCCGGCTCCGGCCGGGGTTGCGTGAACGGTGCGCTGGACTGTTGCACCGGAGGTCGCTCCCCATGCTCGGCAGTCAGAGGCGTCCGGGCAGGTCAGTGCCGGTGGGCAAGCCGGTCGGCCGGAGCGACACCTCTTCCCCCGCAATAGCGCTGGGAAGAGGCCTTTGCATCCATCGGCCCGGGCCTGGCACGGCACGGCTCCGGCCGGACGGCCTTCCAATGCCTTCTCGGGGCACCCGCAGCGTACAGCCGGACACGAAACACCGAACCCGAGCGGGGCCGGACCTACCAGGCCACCCCCAGGGCCTCCAACTGCCCGAGCTGCTCCGGGCTGAGCTTGTCACGGCGGGCCTTCTGGTTGTTGAGCCAGGTGCCCAGCGACGTCCCGTCCTCCTTGTGGGTGCGCGGGACCCGAGCGTGCCCCTCACGCTCGACGAAGGCCGCCAACGCCGCCAGGCCCTGAGCGAACCGGTCGGCCCGCGACACCTTCCGCCGGGCCGCGGCCGCCACCCGCGCGGCGGCCAGCTCCTGGTCCTCCTCGATGCCGATCGCCGTGAGCAGGTCCTGCTGCTCCTGGTCGAGCGCGGCGAAGCCAGCCCGCTGCGCCCGAACCCACCGGCCGAGTTGCTCGCCCTCGAACTCCGTCTCCACGGGCAGCTGCGCCCAGTCGACTCGGCCGTCCGACTCCAGCCACCACTGCCGGGCCACCGCGTACGAGCGCTGCCAGGTGATCGGCCAGCGCGGGCACCACCACGGGTCGATCTCCTCCAGCGCCGCCCGCCGCTCCGGATCCAGTGCCCCCGGCTCGCCCGCGGGCACCTCGGCCGCCGCCCGAAGGCCGGCGAGCCAGGCCCCGATCGCGTACCCGCCGACCGCGGCCCGCGCCGGCGCCGCCAGCGACCCGCCGTGCTCCTTCGCCCAGACCCGCGCCCAGTCCAAGCCGGCCTCGAACCGCGCGTCCGAGACGGACCAGATCATCCCCAGCGCATCGAGCATCTCGACCCGGTGACGCGCCAATTCACCGTGCGCGTATTCCACCCGGCGCTGCGTCAGCCATTCACCAAGCCGGAAATTCCCGTTTTCCCCGACCCGCGCGGAATACGGAACATCCAGCCCGCCGGTCTCCTCGTACCACCGCCGCGCGTGCCCAAGCCCTTCACGCCAGAGCTGATTCTCACCCGTCAGCACCCGGGTGGAGATGAACAGCGCCAGCACGTCCGAGCCGACCGGCGACTGGAACCGCACCGGCAGCGAGAACGACGGCGAACCCTCACTCACACCCGGCGCCACCTGTGCTTCCGCGCTACGACCGGTGGTGCGCCTGCCGGACTTCTGGGGCACGGCCAGGGCCTCGACCACGCGCGCGTCGTGGCTGCGGATCGCACTGAGGATCTTGACGAGCGGCGAATACGAGTCCGACTCCAGAATGTCACCGGGCTCCTCACCGGGCTTGAGGAAAACCGGCACGATCAGGCTGGCGGTCTTCCCCTCGTCGGGCTTCATGCGTAGGGCCCGGCCGATGGCCTGGACGATATCCACCATGCTGCCCCTGCCTTGGAGCAGCACCGCGTCTGCATTCGGGATATCGACGCCCTCGCCGAGCACCTTGCAGTTCGAGAGCACGGCGTGCGCCAGTCCCTCGTCGTCCTCGGCCGTCCCGAAGCCCCGGATGGTCTCCTTTCGAAAATCCACCTCATGCTCACCGGAGAGCCACTGCGCCCAGAACTCCTCCGGGTATTTCGCCGGGTTTTCGATGTGCAGCCGGTCAACGGCCTGGTTCAGCGTCTCGGAGAAGTACCTGGCCTCGATCGTCCGGTTGTGGAAGGTGATGACCCGTCGGAGCTTCCGCTCCACGATCGTCTTCACCAGCCCGGCCTGGATGGCGGCGATCCGCTCGGCCGGCACCTGGTCCTCCTCGCCGTCCTCGGCCTCCCCGACCCCGGGCCCCCACGGCACTGGCTGCTTCTTGGCCGCCTCCCGGTCCGCGCCCGGGTCGCGCAGCTCCAGCACCACCACCTCGAACGGCGCCAACAACTTCCGGTCGATCGCCTCCGCCAGGCCCAGGGTGACCACCTGCGGCCCGTAGATCCGCTGGTCGTCCATCGAGCAGGCCAGCTCCTCCGGAAGCGGCTGCAGGGCCCCCTCACGCCGCCGCATGCCGGCCTTCGGCGGCGCCCACACGCGCGGCGTCGCCGTCATGTAGAGCCGCCGCAGCGCCGGGATCCGGTCGTTGTCGTGGACGACCGTCCAGGTCTTCTCCGCGTGGCCGGAGGAGCGGTGCGCCTCGTCGCAGACCATCAGCTCCACCGGCGGCAGCGCCTGGCCGCGCTCGGCGTAGTAGTCGTAGGCGTCCTCCACGGCCCCCGCCGAGGAGTAGGTGGCGAACAGCGTCAGCGGCCGGCGCTTGCGGGCGGCCTGCTCGATCCACCAGCCGATCTGCCGCCCGCCGGTGCTCGCCCGGACACCGAACGGCAGCTCGCCCACGGCCAGCGAGCACACCGCGTGCATCTCCCCGGCCCGCCCGCCCCGCCGCCATTCCCGGATCATCTGCACCAACAGGTCCAGCGTGGGCACCACGACCAGGACCACGCCGCGGGGCGCCAACTTCTGCCCGGCCGCCGCCCCCACGAAGCTCTTGCCCGAGCCCGTGGCCATCTGCGCGGTCACCCGCAGCCCCGCCGGCGCACTCTGCCCCGGACGCAGCGTCAGGCCCCGCACGATCGCCTCCAGCGCCTCCACCTGATGATGGCGCAGCGTGATCTCCTCGGCCTCCTGATCCTCCGCCAGGAAAGTTTCCACGCTCACAGACAAATTCTCCCCTCGAATGCCCCAGGCCGGAGCCGGGATCTGACAGGAACTGCTGACGGTGCGTTCTGATACATTCACCGGCCGGGCCGAGAGGCCAGAGCGGACGGGAATCAAAGCCAATGTGCAAGCGGCTTCCGGTAGCCTATCAGTCACCCCGGAGAAAAACCGGGAAATCCCCGAAAGGCCGGGGGCGGACCCCGCTTCCGGCAGGGTTTCCTGACAGGCTCCAACTGATACACTGGTCACCATTGCTCACCCTCCGAGGGTAGCGCACCCCGCCCGCCACCCGCCTTCGAACGGGAGGGGCTAGACCAATCTGGAGGAGTGAAGCCGACCCGCACACGCCCCCCGACGCCCACCCCTCCCCCAGTCAGCCCGTTGTGAGATCAGCCATTTTCCCTGTTCAACTGGTTGACCGCGCCTCAGCCTCACGGGCCGCCGGAGCGAAGCGGAGCGGCCCGACCCGAGCGCGAAGCGCCGGGCCCACCCGGGCGAAGCCCGGGTGCGGACACGCGGAGCGGGTCCGCCGCCTGACCGAAGGTCAGGCGCGAACGGAGGGCCGAAGGCCCGTAGGGACCCGCTCCGCGGG
>NZ_JBEZXE010000043.1:0-65727 GCF_040637885.1 Kitasatospora sp. NPDC028055
CACCTCCACCCCTCCGTCCTCGACCTCGCCTACCGCACCGCCGGCCCCAGCCGGGTCGCCCTGATCACCGACGCCATGGGCGCCGCCGGCATGGGCGACGGCCTCTACCCCCTCGGCCCCCTCCAGGTCCGCGTCGAGAACGGCGTCGCCCGGCTGGTCGAGGGCGGCGCGATCGCCGGCTCCACCCTCACCCTGGACGTGGCCTTCAAGCGCTCGGTGACCGTCAACGGCCTGACCCTCGCCCAGACCGTCGAGTCGCTCAGCGCCACCCCGGCCCGCCTGCTCGGCCTCGCCGACTCGATCGGCTCGCTGGAGACCGGCAAGCTCGCCGACCTGGTCGTGCTCGACTCCGACAGCTACGACCTGGTCGCCGTGATGCGCCGCGGCCGCTGGGCCGTCGGCGGCGACCGCTTCCCCACCGTCAGGTCGGCCTGAACAACGGCGACGGCCGCCCTCCCCCCGGTGGGGAAGGGCGGCCGTCCGCGTTCAGGGCCGGGCCTCAGCTGCTCGGCTCGACGGTGATCTGGTCGATCAGGATCGGCCCGGAGGGCACCGTGAAGCTGACCGAGTTCGCCCCCGCCTGGAACTGCGGCAGTATCCAGGTGGTGTACCAGGACGACGCCGGGTCCTTGCCGGGCGAGTAGTTCCGGTACGTCAGCCCGTTCGGCCAGTCCTTGCCGTTGACGGAGGCCGCGCCCTTCACGTCCCCGCCGGCGTTGTTGTAGTGCACGGTGAGCTTGTACGTGCCGGCCGCGGCGATCTGGCCGTTCCAGGTGACCGAACCGCCCTGCTGGAGCGTCAGGTAGCTGCCGTCCGCGGACTTGGCACCCTTGACGGTGTTGCCGGACGGCGCGTTCTGCCCCTGCAACTGGCCGGCGTCCACGGTCGCCGGGCCGGCCGAGACCGTGGCGCTCGCCGAGGGCGAGGCCGAGCCGGTCCCCCCGCTCGGCGTCGGGGCGCCGCTGGGCGCGGGCGGGGCGGCGCTGGTGGTGCCGCCCTTGGCGGTCTTGTCAGCGTCCGGGTCACCGGTGGAGAGCGCGATCCCGGCACCGATCGCGATCGCCGCGACCACGGCGACCGCGCCGATCACGGCGCCCTTGCTCCGGCCGCTGCTCGGCCGCTCGTCCCCCGGCTGCGGCCGGGAGTGCTCGGCGTAGCGGGCCTGCTGGGCGGGCGCGCCGTACTCGGCCTGCGGCGGCACACCGGGCTGGCCGTACTGGCCCTGCGGGGGCATGCCCGGCTGGCCGTAGGGCGGCTGGGCCGGACCGGGCTGGCCGTACGGCGGCTGCTGGGCGCGCGGCGCGCCGTACTGCGCCCGGCCGACCTCCATCGGGCGGCTGTACGGCGTCCGGGGAACCCCCTGCTGCGGCTCGGCCGGCTGTCCGGTGGAGCCGTCGGCCGGGCGGTAGAGGTAGCCGAACGGGTCGTCGTCCTGCGGGGCACCGCCCCCCTGGCCCTCGGGCAATCCGTTGTCGCCGGCGGTCGTCACGGTGGTCTGCTCCCCCATCCGGTGTGCGCCGCGCGCGGGCGGCGCAGATCATGGACGCTGTCGTACCGGGCACCCTACCTGCCGTACGTGACAGCAGGAAAAGAACCCTTGACAACCCGTGGGTAACCTGCGCGTTCCCGGGCGCCCGGCGCCCGACCCCTCCCGCCGGCCCCGGAACGGCCGCCGCGAGCCCCGTCCTCAGCCCGCGCGCCGGTGCGAGCGCTCGCCGCGCGCGCCCCGCACCGCCCCGCCCCGGGCCCGCTTCTCGTCGTACATCCGCTCGTCCGCGGTGTGCAGCACCTCCTCGATGCTCATCCCGCAGCCGGCCCAGCCCACCCCGAGGCTCACCCCGACCCGCATCGCCCGGCCGTCGATCCGCATCGGCGGGATGATCGCGTTGCGCAGCCGGTGGGCCAGGTCCTTGGCCTCCTCGCGGCCGATGCCGTCGGCCAGCACCACGAACTCGTCGCCGCCCAGCCGGGCCACCGTGTCGCCGTCCCGAACCGCCGCGCTCAGCCGCCGGGCGACCTCGACCAGCACCGAGTCGCCCGCGTTGTGGCCGAAGCGGTCGTTGATCGACTTGAAGCCGTCCAGGTCGCAGAAGAGCACCGCGAGCCCCTTCTCGACCGGCGCCGCCGGGCCGGAGCGGAACGGCACGGACCAGGCCTCGCCGCCGGGCCCGTACTCGGCCGGCACCACGGCGTGCACGTGCTCCCCGTACCCCGCGCCGAGCCCGGGCGGCGGCCCGCCCTCCAGCGCGCCGTACCCGTGCACCGGCCCCGGGTACGGGTCCACGCCCTCCAGTCCCTCGTACGCCGCGTGCGCGCTGTAGCTGTCGGCCGGGTAGGCGTACGGCTGCGGGTAGCCGACCTCGGCGGTCAGCGCGGGGGCGGCGCCGACCGGCTGCGGCTCGGCGCAGAGCCGGCGGGCCAGCCGGGCCTTGAGCTCGGCGCCGTTGGGCAGGCCGGTGAGCGCGTCGTGGCTGGCCCGGTGGGCGAGTTGGAGTTCGTGGCGCTTGCGGTCCTCGATGTCCTCGACGTGGGTGAGCAGGAAACTCGGGCCCTCGGCCGCGTCCGCCACGATCGAGTTGCGCAGGCAGACCCACTGGTAGCCGCCGTCCCGCCGGGACAGCCTCAGTTCCGCCCGGCCGCTCTCTGCGCTGGTGCGTTCCAACAGGGCCCGGTCCTCGGGGTGCACGAGGTCGGCGAAGCTCTGCTGGCGCAGCACCGCGCGGGGGCGGCCGAGCAGTCGACAGAGCGCGTCGTTGACCCTGGTCAGCTGGCCGCGCCCGGCGCCGTGGAGTTCGGTGATGGCCATCCCGCTGGGCGCGTACTCGAAGGCCTGCCGGAAGCTCTCCTCGCTGGCCCGCAGGGCCTGCTGCTCCTTCTCCAGCCGGGCCAGCGCGCGCTGCATCTCGGCCCGCAGCCGGGCGTTGCCGATCGCGATGGAGGCCTGCAGCGAGAACATCTCCAGGGCCTCGCGGGTCCACGCCCCGGGCCGCTTGCCGCTGCGCGGGCGGTCCACCGAGAGCACGCCGAGCAGGTCCCCGCCTGCGCTGTACATCGGGGCGAGCAGTCCGTCGGCGGGGTGCCAGTCGTTGGCGTAGACGGGCAGCGGGCCGTCCCCGATCCAGCGCGGGATGTCGCTGGCGACGGCCCAGCCGCGGTCGTACGGCAGGAAGCGCAGGGTGCCCCAGTGGTCGCTGACCCCGAGCAGCCGGTCCCAGGACTCCCGCGAGCCGACCTGGCCGAGCAGCACCGAGGGCCCGCCCATCGGGCTCTCCTCCAGCTCCCAGACGGCCGCCACCACCAGGTCGCCGTCCGGCCGGACCAGGCTGACCGCGGCGGCGTCGAAGCCGAGTCCGTGCACCGCGCCCTCGACGACGGCCTGCAGCGTGCCCGCCAGGCTGCGGGCAGCGTTGAGGTCCGCCACGACCCGGTGCAAGGTGCGGAGGGTCGCGAGACGGACGTACGGCTCCGACTCGGCTTCCATGCGGGGGCTCCCCGGCTGCTTCGGATAGTTCTTGATTGGTTATCGTCCGATTGCCAGAAGAACTGAATCACAGGGAGCACAGCGTTCGGCACGCTCGGTCAGCAATAGGCCACCACTTGTGACTTAAATCACACGACACTAATGCACCCTTAATCAGTTCATCCGCCCCATAGCAGGACATAAACCGCTATCGGAACATTTCTGGTGGTCGACCGCATCGGCCCCGGGCTGAAGCGGACTGCACCCGGCGGTACCCGCGCTTCACCCCTGGGAGTGACCCCGGCCCGCAGCGGAGCGCGCGCCCCGGCCGAGGTCCTACGACCACGGCCCGATGCCGTCACCCGGGAGCGACGACTACCGTGCGGTACGTGTATCCGTCCCCGCAGCCCGAAGCTGCCCCCCACGCCACGCCCGACGAGTTCCGGGCAGCCCTCTCCCAGCTCACCGCCGGTGTGAGCCTGGTGACCGTCCACGACGAGGAGGACGGCGAGGACGCCGGCATGACCGCCACGTCCTTCCTCTCGGTCTCCCTGGACCCGCCGCTGGTGCTGGTCTCGGTCCGCGAGGACTCCCGGATGGACGAGGTGCTCTCCCGGAACGACAGCTGGGCGGTCTCGGTGCTCAGCGAGGGGCAGAAGGCGCTCGGCTCCCGCTTCGCCATGAAGGGCCGGCTCAGCGACCGGCTGCTGTTCGCGGAGACCCCGCACCACCGCGGCGCCCGCACCGGGGCCCCGCTGATCGAGGGCGCGCTGGCCACCGTCGAGTGCCGCACCGAACAGCGGATACCCGCGGGCGACCACATCCTGCTGATCGGCCGTGTACTGGAAGCCGTGGTCCCCAACCCCGGCGGCCGCCCGCTGCTCTACTTCCGCGGCGGCTACCGCACGCTGGGCTGAAACGGTTCGGCGGGCGGCACCACCCGGCCGGCCGTACCTCTCGCCACTACTCGCCGCGCGGCGAGCGCCGACCCTGCTTGAGCTCGGAACGGTGCCGCTTGTTCTCCAACCGCCGCTCCACCATCCCCCGGCTGGGCCTGGTCGCCCGGCGGGCCTTCGGCGGCGGCGCGCACGCCTCGCTCAGCACCACCCCCAGCCGCACCGCGGCCGCCTCCCGGTTGCGCCACTGCGAGCGGAACTCCGAGGCCTGGATCACCAGCACCCGGCCGTCCACCAGACGGTGCGCCAGCCGCTCCAGGGCACGCGTGCGCCACACCTCGGGCAGCGCCTTCGAGGCGACCAGGTCGAAGCGCAGCTCCGCCTTGGAGTCGGAGGTGTTGACGTGCTGGCCACCGGGGCCGGAGGAACGCGAGAAGCGCCAGACGAGCTCGGCGTCGGGGACGACCACCGACCCCCGTACGCGGATGGGCTCGGACATGCGCCCATCATCCCGCGCGACCCCCGCGAGGTCACCCGGTTATCAGTGACTCGCCCGCTCGCCCCCGGGGCGGTCACCCGCACCCGCCCGCACCCCCGACAATGGCCTGTGTGATCGAGCTCGGCTACTCCCTCTCCAACCGCTTCCCCGACCCCCCGCAGACCGACTACCGCACCGCCCCCGTGCGCGCGCTGCGGTACGACCTGTTCTGCGGCGACGTCTACCTGGACGCCGAGGGCGCCGAACTCTCCACCCGCTGGGGCTGGGTCCCGGTGCTGGACTTCGCCTGGGCACTGTGCGACATCGTCGAGGAGCTCGACCGCGACCCGGACGGCTCCCGGGCCGCCCGGGTGCAGACCGCCGACCTCGACTTCACCCAGAACACCGAGCTGCTGCGCTTCGCCCGCCGGTTCAACTGGGTCGAGATCACCGCGACCTGGCTGCGGGACGAGCCCGCTGCCGTGGTCCGGCACAGCGAGCTGCGGCGCGAGGCCCGCGACTTCCTCCAGGACACCCTCGCCGACCTCTTCGACATGCACCCCGACCTGGCCGACAACCCGAACATCTGGACGCTGCAGGGCCGGTTCCCCCGGGTCTGACGCCCGGACCCGACCGACCCTGCCAAGGCTTTGCCCACCCTTTGCCCGGCATTGACACCCCACGAAGAATTCACGGGTTCCCCGGAACCAAGGTGCCCGAGTACCGCGTTGTCCCGGGAAAAGCGAACGAAGGGACTGCAATCGCCATGCCAGTGAGCCTCTCCAAGGGTGGCAACGTCTCGCTGACCAAGGAGGCCCCCGGCCTGTCCGCGGTCAGCATCGGCCTGGGCTGGGACACCCGCACCACCACCGGCGCCGAATTCGACCTCGACGCCAGCGCGATCGTCCTGAACGCGGACGGCAAGGTGCTGTCCAACGCGCACTTCGTCTTCTTCAACAACACCAGCACGCCGGACAACACCGTCGTGCACACCGGTGACAACCGGACCGGCGAGGGCGCGGGCGACGACGAGTCGATCAACGTCAACCTGGCCGGGCTGCCCGCCGAGGCCGTCAAGATCACCTTCCCGGTCACCATCTACGACGGCACCGCCCGCGGCCAGAACTTCGGCCAGGTCCGGAACGCCTACATCCGCGTGGTGAACGCGGCCGGCGGCGCCGAGATCGCCCGGTACGACCTCTCCGAGGACGCCGCCACCGAGACCGCGATGATCTTCGGCGAGCTCTACCGCAACAACGGCGAGTGGAAGTTCCGCGCGGTCGGCCAGGGCTACGCCTCCGGCCTGGCCGGCATCGCCCAGGACTTCGGCGTCCAGATCTGACGCAGCAGGAACGGCAACGCCGAGGGGCGGGAAGTCGGTCGACTTCCCGCCCCTCGGCGTCGGTGCCCTCGGGCGTCGGTGTCCTCGGGCGACGGCAGGCCGCTCAGCGCGAGGCGCGCAGCTCCGGGAGCTCGATCAGCTCGGTCTCGTCCTCGGGCGTCAGGTCCACCACGGTCGCCCCGTCCGGCTCGGCGTCCCCGGCGCGCACCGGCTGCTCCGGGTGCTCGGCCGCCACCTCCGCCGCGGCCACTCGGGCCTCCTGGGCCTCCTGGGCCTCGGCCTTCGCCTTCGCGGCGACCGCCTCGTCGCCCACCACGTCCGCCAGGTCCGTCCGCTCCCCCAGCTCGGCGACGCTGCCCACCGCCGGCGCCGGAACGGCCGCCCGGACCGCCGTGCCCTGGCCGCGGCCGAAGAAGCTGAACCCCTGCCCGCGCGCCTGGCCGGACTGCGCCGGACGCGGCCGCTGCCGCTCCGCCGGCGCCGGCACCACGGCCGGGGCACCCGGCGCCCCGCCGCCCAGCTGACCGACCGTCGCGGTCAACGCCGGGCGCAGCGGCGTGGGCTGCACCGGGGTCCGCCCGGCCGGCGCCTGCGCCGGGGTCGGCACAGAGGGCGCCACCGGGGCGGGCACCGACACCGCACCCGGCACCGGAGCGGCCGCCACGGCCGGACGGGCCAGAGCGGACTGCTGGGCCGGAGCGGCCTGCTGGGCCTGAGAAGTCTGAGCGACCTGAGAGGACGGAGCAGCCGGAGCGGCCGGGGCCGTCCGCGCCCGCAGCGCGACCTCCGCGCCCGCCGTGCGCTCCCGCTTGGCCTCCTGCTCGGCGGCGCGCCGCTCCAGCAGCCGCAGCACGGACGCGGCGCGCACGAACGCGGCCGGGCTGGCCGGGTACTTGGGGCGGCTCGCGGCGAGCGCCCGCTGGGCCGCCTCGGCCTCCTTGAGCGCCTGCTCGGCGACCGCCACGGCCCGCTCCCGGAGCAGCCGGGCGATCTCGGTCTCGGCCTTCGCCAGCCGCGACTTCTCCGCCGTCAGCCGCCGACCGAAGCGGGTGGCCCGCTCCTCGGCGACCTCGGCCGCGTACTCGGCCTCGGCGAGCTGCTCCTCGAAGCGCTCCTCGGCCCGCAGCCGCTGCGCCGCGGACATCTCGGCGGCCGCCCGGGCCGCCTTGTCGCGCTGACGCAGCAGCACCGCGAAGCCGAGCGTGGCGATCAGTGCGGCGACACCCACCGAGCGCACCAGGACGGTGTCCTGACTGAAGACCAGAGCGGCCAGTGCGGCGACCAGCAGTACGCCGGCGGCGGTGGGGGGAAAGACCCGGCCGAGGACGGAGGAATGACGGTGGCGTCCGCGAGACATGCCAAGAAACTAGCGTGCGAATTGGGGCCGTGTCAGCCCAGGGTCCCCTTCCGCCCTTGACAGTGGGCATTTTTTACCGCACGTGCCCGGCTTTTCACTCAAGATCACGAAAAAAGGGCTGCTCAGCGCCGTCCGACCGGATCCGGCCGATCCGTCAGCGGTGCGAGGCCGCCGGACCGGCCGGGTCGTCGTGGTCCTCCGGCAGCTTGCACACGTGCTGCAGCCAGAGCGCCGCCGCGATCACCGCGGCGCCCGCCAGCACCGCGAGCCCGGCGGTCACCGCCTGGTCCTTGCGCGCCGACACGTCCAGTTCGCCGAGCAGGTAGATCCCGGCCCCGGCGTAGATGCCGGTGACCACCGCGGAGACCAGCGCGCTGGCCTGGCCGAGCACCACCGCCCGAGCCGCCAGCAGCGGGTCGACCCCCTTCGCGCCGGGCTGCCGCTCGCGCACCGCCTTCAACCGGGACCGCAGCGAGAGCGCGGTCGCCAGCAGGATCACCGCCACCGCCGCCAGCACCGCCGGGGCCGCCGCCGGCACGGCCGGCAGCGTGTCCAGGGACGCCCACAGCTTGGAGCCGGCCCAGGACAGCGCCGTCGTCGCGGCGGTGATGCCGATCAGCAGACGGAGGCGAAGCAGCTTCACTCGGAGGTGGTCCTTCCCGGGGTTGGCGGAGCCGACCGCCCGCCCGGTGGCCCGGTGCGGCGGCGTCAGGCCACCGTACCGGGACCGGACGGACGGACATCTACTCGTACGGCCGGGCCCGGCCGCCGAGTTCCCGGCCGATCCGACCGATCCGGCGGCCCCGACCGATCCGGCGGCCCCGACCGATCCGGCGGCCCCGACCGATCCGGCGGCCCCGGCCGACCCGGCCGCGGGGGCCGGGTCCTGCTCGGTGCTACTCCGGCAGCGTCAGCCGGATGTCGTCGCGGCGCTTCACGCCCTGCGCGTCCGGGCCGCCGAGCGCCTCCAGCAGCGCACCGACCTGCCCGTGCCCCGGCACCTCGGCCTCGGGCTGGGCGTCCAGCCAGGGGGCGAGCACGAAGGCCCGCTCGTGCGAGCGCGGGTGCGGCAGCAGCAGCTGCGGGTCCTCGCTGACCACGCCCTCGTAGGCCAGGATGTCGACGTCCAGCGTGCGGGGCCCCCAGCGGACCTCCCGGACCCGTCCGAAGGCGTCCTCGATCGCGTTGCCGCGCTCCAGCAGGTCCCGCGGCGGCAGCGAGGTGCGCAGCACCACGACCGCGTTGTAGTAGTTGGGCTGTTCCTCCGGGCCGCCGACGGCCTCGGTCTCGTAGATCGCCGAAACGGCCTTGATCCTCAGCCCGGGGGTGTCCGCGAGCGCGTCGACGGCACCCTGGAGGGTGTCCAGCCGGTTGCCCAGGTTGCTGCCGAGCGCGATCACCGCACACCGCTGGCTGTGCAGCGTGGTGTCGGCGGAGTCCACCCGGCTCTCCAGGTCGAACGCGTTCGGCTCGGCGGTCGGGTCACTGCTGTTCATCGAAGAAATCCCTCTGCATCGGAAACCAGGCGCGCGGTGGGGGTCATGCGCGGCCCCGGTGGATGGTCACGGTCACGTCGTCGAACGGCACGGTGATCGGGGCGTCCGGCTTGTGCACGGTGACCTCGACCTCCTCGACCGCGTCGTGCTTGAGGCACTGGTCGGCGATCCGCTGCGCCAGGGTCTCGATCAGGTCGACGGGTTCGCCGGCGATGATCGCGGTGACCTCCTCGGCCACGATGCCGTAGTGCGCCGTGCGGGTGAGGTCGTCTCCGGACGCGGCGGGGCGGGTGTCCAGGTACAGCACGAGATCGACCACGAAGGTCTGGCCCTCGACGCGCTCGCGCTCGAAGACGCCGTGGTGGCCCCGGGCTCGCAGCCCCCGCAGGGTGACGCGGTCCAGCAAACGAATCACTGCTCCCAGTCGGACGGGCCCCGCCCGGAGGAAGGCATGGAAGGGCAGGGCGAAGACGGGCATCACGCCCGCCACTCCGTTTCGAATCTACCCGCGAGCGCGGACAACGCCTGACCGTCCTACCCGGCACGAACCGTCGCCACGCGCGCCGAAATGGCGATTGACGTGAACGTTCGGTGACCACCCGGAAATTCCCCGGCGACCACCCGGCGCCGAATTCCCGCAACCCCCGGAATCAGTCCTCGTCGTCCTCGTCACCGCTGGTCAGAACGGGTGAACCGTGGTGCGACCAGAGCTTCCACCCGGCCGGGGTACGACGGAACAGATTGCTCGACACGACCTTTCCGCCGACCAGCGGTCCGAGTTCCCCCTCCTCCTCGGCCTCACCGCCGGAGAGGATGTTCTCGGTGCACGTGACAAGGGCCACATCCCCGTGCACCTCGGCCTCGACATCGGTCAGGAAGAACTGGATGTACTCCGTGTTCATCATGATCAGCATGTACGAGCGGGTCACCTGGGCCCGCCCGCGCAGCACCGGCCAGCCGGGGTGGACGCAGACCACGCCGCCCTTGTCGTCGGCGTGCTCGGGCCCCAGCCAGGCCTCCTCGACCGCCTCGACGTCCCCCCGCTCCAGCGCCTCGTAGAACGCCCGGTTCGCCGCGAGCACCGCCTCCAGGTCCACCTCCCGGGCCTTCCCGGCCGTCCCGCCGCTCAACCTGCCGTCACCTGTCACAGACCCTCCCTCACCCCAGCCGCGCCGCGCGCTGCCAGGCCGCGACCACGCGGACGGCGTCCGCCGTACCGGACACGTCGTGCACCCGGACCGCCCAGGCCCCGGCCTGGGCCGACAGCACCGACACCGCGGCGGTCGCGTCGTCCCGCTGGCGGGCCGGGCGCAGTTCCCCGGTTTCCGGGTCGGCGAGCAGCGTACCCAGGAACCGCTTGCGTGAAGCCGCGACGAGGACGGGACGGCCGAGCGCGGTCAGGGCGTCCAGCCTCCCGAGCAGCGCCCAGTTGTGCTCGGTGGTCTTGGCGAAGCCCAGCCCCGGGTCGAGGATCAGCTGGTCCTCCTTGACCCCGGCGGCCAGCAGCGCGTCCATCCGCCCGGTCAGTTCCTCGACCACGTCCCGCACGACGTCCTGGTAGACGGCCAGCCGGTCCATGTCGGCGGACTGCCCGCGCCAGTGCATGACCACGAAGGGCGCGCCGGTCTCGGCGACCACCCGGGCCATCGCCGGGTCGGCGAGCCCGCCGGAGACGTCGTTGACGATCGCGGCGCCGGCCTCCACGGCCCGCTCGGCGACCGAGGCCCGCATGGTGTCGACCGACACCACCACCCCGGCGGCGGCCAGCTCGCGCACCACCGGCAGCACCCGGCGCAGCTCCTCGTCCTCGGGCACCCGCTGGGTGCCGGGCCGGGTGGACTCGCCGCCGACGTCCACCAGGTCCGCGCCGCGGGCCCGCAGGGCCAGCCCGTGCGCGATCGCCTTGGCGGCGTCGAACCAGAGCCCGCCGTCCGAGAAGGAGTCGGGCGTGACGTTGACCACGCCCATCACGGCGCAGCGGTCGAGCCGCGGCAGTCCGGCCGGCAACGAGAAGGACGGCGAATCGCTCATGCGCCCGCCCCGCTCCGCTCGGCGAGGGCATTCACCCACGCGCGCCTTCCGATGACCCGCTCGCTGCGCTCGCTCATGCCCCCATTATCGAACGGGGCCCCCGCCGGTGATTCCCGGCGGGGGCCCCGAAGGGTGCGAGCTGCCTCAGGCTGCCTCGCCGACCTCGCGGGTCGACGGGACGGGCATCAGGCCCTCGCGCTGGCGCTTGCGGCCGAAGCGCGGCATCCCGAGGGTGATGAAGGCCTCCGCCTGCATCGCGGCGAAGCCGATCCGCGGCAGGTCCCGGGTGTTCGGGAAGACCAGGAAGCGCGGCTCCCACTCGGGCTGGAACTTGGCGTTGAACTTGTACAGCGACTCGATCTGGAACCAGCGCGACAGGAACACCAGCAGTCCGCGCCAGGCGCGCAGCACCGGGCCGGCGCCGATCCGCTCGCCGCGGGCGAGCGCGGAGCGGAACATCGCGAAGTTGAGCGACACCCGGCGGATGCCCAGGGCGCCCACCTCCTGGAGGGCGGCGACGATCAGCAGTTCGTTCAGGCCCGGGTCGGCGGCGCGGTCGCGGCGCATCAGCTCCAGCGAGATGCCGTCCGGCCCCCAGGGCACGAAGTGCAGCACGGCCTTGAGGTCGTCGCCGCTCTCGCCCTCCTCGGGGGCCTTGTGGGCGGTGACCACCACGCAGTCGTCGTCCAGCGGGTCGCCGAAGCGGCCCAGGGCCATCGAGAAGCCGCGCTCGGTGTCGGTGCCGCGCCAGCGGGCAGCGGCGTCGGCGATCCGGTACTTCTCCTCGACGGTGAGGTCGGAGACCCTGCGCACCTTGCAGGAGTAGCCGTTGCGCTCGATCCGCTTGACCATCTGGCGGACGTTGCGCATGGCCCGGCCGGAGAGCGAGAAGGTGGCGGTGTCGACGATCGCCTCGTCGCCCAGCTCCAGCGCGTCCAGGCCCGCCTCGCGGGTCCAGACCTCGCCGCCGACCTCGCTGCAGCCCATCACGGCCGGCACCCAGGCGTGCTCGCGGGCCTCGGCCATGAACACCTTGATCGCGCCCGGCCAGGCCTCGACGTCACCGACCGGGTCGCCGGAGGCGAGCATCACGCCGGAGACCACCCGGTAGGAGATCGCGGCCTTGCCGGTGGGCGAGAACAGCACGCTCTTGTCGCGGCGCAGCGCGAAGTAGCCGAGCGAGTCGCGCTCGCCGTGCCGCTTGAGCAGCTCGCGGACCTTCTCCTCGTCCTCGGCGGTGAGCTCCGGCTTGGGCTTGCCCGGGCGCAGCGCCAGGTAGGCGGTGGTGAAGGCGGTCAGCAGGCCGAGCCCGCCGAGCAGGTAGGCGACCAGGTCGGACATCCGCTCGTTGTTGTAGCGGACCGGGCCCTCGAAGCCGAACAGCCCGTACCCGACGTGCTGCAGCCGTTCCACCAGGGCCGGGTGCCCGACCTCGTACTTGGTGCGGGTGCTCACGATCAGCAGGCCGAGCAGCACGCTGAGGGCGCCCATGACGACCAGGTTGACCACCGCGCCCCAGCGGGTGCGCGGGTCGGCCTTGGCGTAGAACTCGCGCTGGTGCACCAGCATCACGGCGAGGACCAGCAGCGAGACGACCGCCGGGCCGATCTGGTGCCAGCGCACGATGTGCAGCGCGGCGCTGACCGGCAGCAGCACGCAGACCGCCCGCCAGGCCCGCCGCTTGCGCCGGCGCAGCGCGTGCGCCAGCGGCACCAGCAGGATGCCGACCATCAGCGTGCCGACTGCGGCCAGGCTGGTGGTGCCGCCCGGCAGCTGCCCGGCGAAGGTGTGCATCTTGGTGTGCCGGAGCTTGGGGAACACCGCGCTGGCGATGTCCACCAGCCCGATCAGCAGACAGGCGTAGCCGACGGCACCGGGGAGCCAGGCCCTCGGGACGGCAGCAGCCTGGTTGCGCAGCGTCTGCAGGCCGCGCGGACGGCGCGGCGGCTGCTCGGGGCTCGGCTCAACGGACACGGGAACGCTCATGGAAGCTCAGCGTAGAGGCTGCGGTGCGGTGTCCGTCCACTCCGGGGGAGCACGTGTGATGGACCTTCATGCGTATTCCTTCATCGGGCAATGCGCATACCAAGGATCCGGAAACGGACGGTAATCCGGTGCCGTGGGCGCGCTGCGGGTTGAGCCGGGGGTGGGAGCCGTGGGTCCGCCGCCGCGTGGCGGGGCACGACCGTCCGGTACCTCGTACGTACGGTGGACGCCGCATTCTAGGGCGCCGGTTGCCCCGGACCTCCCCCCACCCTCCCGACCGCGCCGGGACGTCCGGACAGCCTAGCTGCGGTGGCCCGGCCTGACGGCCCGCCAGACGATGAAGCCTGCATCGACAGTGTCCCACCGGAAGGCCGACGGCATGGAACTGACCAGCGACGTGCTGGTGAACGCGCTGCTCGCACTCGGGGCCGCGGCCCTGGTCACCACCTTGTGGATCTGGCCCCGGCTGGCCCGGCAGCGCCCGCTCCCGGTGCTCGGCAGGATCGGGCTGCTGACCGTCGTTCAGGTCTCGATCCTGGCGGTGCTGGCGCTGTCGGTGAACAACTCCTTCGGCTTCTACACCTCCTGGGACGACCTGCTCAACCCCGGCGGCGCCAAGCTCGCGCTGACCAGCAACGAGAACCACAAGGGCGGCACCCCGGTCTCCGACCAGCTGGTCCAGCCGACCAACGAGGGCGGCATGGAGAGCGCCCCCAACCTCCCCAAGGGCCCGCCGGAGGAGGTCGGGAAGATCGAGTCGGTCCGGGTCAACGGCAAGGAGACCGGTTTCTCCGACCAGATGTTCGTCTACCTGCCGCCCGAGTACTTCGACCCGAAGTTCGCCCTGGTCCGCTTCCCCGTGCTGCTGGCCCTGTCCGGCTTCCCGGGCACCACCCTGAACCTGCTCAAGGAGCTGCCGCTGGTGCAGTCCGCGGTGGAGCTGCAGCGCTCCGGCAAGATGCCGCCGACCGTGCTGGTGCTGGCCCGCCCGTCGGTGGTCCCGGCCCGGGACACCGAGTGCGTGGACGTCCCCGGCGGACCGCGCAGCGAGACCTGGTTCGTCAAGGACGTGCCCGGGGCCCTGCAGAGCGCCTACCGGCTCGGCCGCTCCGCCGCCTCCTGGGGCCTGTTCGGCTACTCCACCGGCGGCAGCTGCGCGATGCGGCTGTCGATGCGCTTCCCGAACGTCTACGGCAGCGCCGCGGGCCTGCACGGCGACTTCTCGGTGCGCCAGGACCAGTACACCGGCGGCGACCTCTTCAACGGCGACAAGGCCCTGACCCAGCAGCACGACCTCGGCTGGCGGCTGCAGAACCTCCCGGCCCCGCCGCTCAACCTGCTGGTGGTCTCCACCCGCAAGGAGTCGGACTACCCGCAGACCGTCCAGTTCGTCGACCAGGCCACCCAGGTCGCGGCGGCCAATCCGCAGTTCAAGGTGGAGTCGCTGTACCTGGACGACGGCGGCCACAACTTCGACAGCTGGACGAGGGAGCTGCCCGCCTCGCTGGAGTGGCTGGGCTCCCACCTGGGCTGAGGCGTGCGGGTGATTACCCGCCGGTCGGGCCGTCCGACCGGCGGTCCGGGGGGACGTATCGCGGCCGCCCGCCCGACCACCGGCGGGCGCCGCCCCGGATCCGCGCAGGAGGCGCCGTGCTGAGCACCAGATCGCTCTTCAACGAGATCTACCGGAACGACCAGGCCTACCAGCTGTTCTGCAGCATCGCGGCCGGCGGCGAGGACCAGGGCGGCTGGGAGAACGAGCGGATCACCGCCCTCACCCCGGACCCGGTGCTCGCCCCGAAGGTCGCCCGGCACGGCGCGGACGAGCGCAAGCACGGCCGGATCTTCACCCAGCTGCTGAACAAGCGCGGACTGCCCAAGGTGCCCGTCCCGGACGAGGCCGACTACTGCATGCTGCTGGAGCGCCAGGGCGTCGGCCTGTCCCACGAGCGGCTGCGCGGCGACACCCCGCTGACCGAGCGCGAGATCATCACCTACCTCGCGCACAGCCGGGTCACCGAGCAGCGCGCCTCCGAGCAGATGCGCCAGCTGGTCAAGGTGTACGGGGACAACCCCGAGCTCGGCCGGGCGATGCGGATGATCTCCGCCGACGAGGACGACCACCTCGCCTACTGCCACGAGGAGCTGCTGCGGCTGGTCGCCGAGGGCCACGGGCCGTACGTCCGGCACACCCTGGAGACCTGCGCCCGCGGCGAGATCCGCACCCACCGGGACGTCGGCCTCGCCGTCACCGCCCGGATGGCGCGGATCCTGCGCTGGCCCCGCTGGCAGCTGGCCGTGGTCACCCTCGGGGTGCACGCCCTCTACCTGTACGACCGGGCCTTCGGCTGGCGCCGGATGGTCACGCTGCGGATGCCGGAGCGCCGCAACGCACTGGGCACCCCGGCTCCGCCGCACGCGGAGCACGAGGTGCCCTGAGCCGGTGCCCTGAGCCGGTGCCCTGAGCCGGTGCCCTTCGCCGGCTAGCGGCCGATGATGAGGCTCATCGCCTCGGCCCGGGTGGCCGGGTCGCGCAGCTGGCCGCGCACGCAGGAGGTGATGGTCTTGGCACCGGGCTTGCGGATGCCGCGCATCGACATGCACATGTGCTCGCACTCGACCACCACGATCGCCCCGCGCGGCTCCAGGATCCGCATCAGCGCGTCGGCCACCTGGCTGGTCAGCCGCTCCTGCACCTGGGGTCGGCGGGCGTAGACGTCGACCAGCCGGGCCAGCTTGGACAGCCCGGTGATCTTGCCGCTGGCGGACGGGATGTACCCGACGTGCGCGACGCCGCGGAACGGCACCAGGTGGTGCTCGCAGACCGAGGTCAGCTCGATGTCCTTGACCAGCACCATCTCGTCGTGGCCGAGGTCGAAGGTGGTGGTCAGGACGTCCTCGGGCTCCTGCCACAGGCCCGCGAATATCTCCTTGTAGGCCCGCGCGACCCGGGCCGGAGTCTCCAGCAGGCCCTCGCGGTCGGGGTCCTCGCCCACGGCGAGCAGCAGCTCGCGGATGGCGTTCTCGGCCCGCTTCTGGTCGAAAACACCGACGGCGGGCGGACCGTCGAGCGTCACCGGGTCGATCATGCGGGCCTCGCTTACTCGTGGGAAGACTGTGGCTGAACAGCACGGATGCCGCGCCTCCAGGGTACAAACCCTGGTGACGCGGCATCCATTCCGACCGGAGTCCGGCTCAGCCCTCGGTCGGCGGCTCGGCCGCCGGCAGCGGCGGGAGCTTCACGACGTCGACCGGAGCGGTGTCGGAGGCGGCGGCGCCGTTGGTGAGCGCCAGCTCCTTCGGCGACTGCACCGGCGGCCGGGTGGACGGCGTGCGACGGGCGGAGCCCGTCCAGGCCGGCCGGGCCGGGCGCTTGACGATCGGGGCGAAGATCTCGGCGATCTGCTCCTTGTTCAGGGTCTCCTTCTCCAGGAGCTCCAGGACCAGGTTGTCGAGCACGTCACGGTTCTCGACCAGGATCTCCCAGGCCTCGTTGTGCGCGCTCTCGATGAGCTTCTTGACCTCTTCGTCGACCAGCCCGGCGACCTCTTCCGAGTAGTCGCGCTGGTGGCCCATCTCGCGGCCCAGGAAGGGCTCCGAGTTGTCGTTGCCGAACTTGATCGCGCCCAGGCGCTCGGTCATGCCGTACTGGGTGACCATGGCCCGCGCCGTGGCGGTGGCCTTCTCGATGTCGTTCGAGGCGCCGGTGGTCGGGTCGTGGAAGACCAGCTCCTCCGCCGCGCGCCCGCCCAGCATGTAGGCCAGCTGGTCGAGCATCTCGTTGCGGGTGGTGGAGTACTTGTCCTCCTCCGGCAGCACCATGGTGTAGCCGAGGGCCCGACCGCGGGACAGGATGGTGATCTTGTGCACCGGGTCGCTGTACTGGCAGGCCGCCGCGACCAGGGCGTGACCGCCCTCGTGGTACGCGGTGATCTTCTTCTCCTTGTCGGACATGATCCGCGTGCGCTTCTGCGGACCGGCCACGACGCGGTCGATCGCCTCGTCCAGGATGCCGTTGTCGATCAGCTTCTTGTCCGAGCGGGCGGTCAGCAGCGCGGCCTCGTTGAGCACGTTCGAGAGGTCGGCGCCGGTGAAGCCGGGGGTGCGCTTGGCGACGGCCGACATGTCGACGTCGGGCGCGATCGGCTTGCCCTTCTGGTGCACCTTGAGGATGTCCAGACGGCCCTGGAGGTCGGGGCGCTCGACCGCGATCTGGCGGTCGAAGCGGCCCGGGCGCAGCAGCGCCGGGTCCAGGATGTCGGGGCGGTTGGTCGCCGCGATCAGGATCACGCCGCCCTTGACGTCGAAGCCGTCCATCTCGACCAGCAGCTGGTTGAGGGTCTGCTCGCGCTCGTCGTGGCCACCGCCGAGGCCCGCACCGCGGTGCCGGCCGACGGCGTCGATCTCGTCGACGAAGATGATCGCCGGGGCGTTCGCCTTGGCCTGCTCGAAGAGGTCGCGGACGCGGCTGGCGCCGACACCCACGAACATCTCGACGAAGTCGGAGCCGGAGATCGAGTAGAACGGCACCCCGGCCTCGCCCGCGACGGCACGCGCCAGCAGGGTCTTGCCGGTCCCGGGCGGGCCGTAGAGCAGCACACCCTTGGGGATCTTGGCGCCGACGGCCTGGAACTTGGCCGGCTCCTGGAGGAACTCCTTGATCTCGTGGAGCTCCTCGACCGCCTCGTCGGCACCGGCGACGTCCGCGAAGGTGGTCTTCGGGGTGTCCTTGGTGAGCAGCTTGGCCTTGGACTTGCCGAACTGCATGACGCGCGAGCCGCCGCCCTGCATCTGGTTCATCAGGAACAGGAAGACCAGGACGATGATCACGATCGGCAGCATCGACAGCAGCAGGCTGACGAAGGTGCTCTGCTTCTCGGGACTGACCGTGTAGCCCTCGGCGAGGGTGCCCGGGTCCTTGTCGTTGATCTGGGCCTGCAGCTTGTCGGCCAGGGCGACACCCTGGTCGCCGATGTACGAGGCCTGGAACTTGTTGCCGGACGGGACCTTGCCCGTGCCGGCGTTGGACAGCGTGGCGCCGTCCTTCAACTGGATCTTGATCGTGTTCGAGTCACCGGTGGTGATCTGCGCCGACTTGACGTTGTGCGCATCGATCGCTGCGACGACCTGCCCGGTGTCCACCGTCTTGTAGCCGTTCGAGTCCGAAACGACCTGCATCAGTACGATGACGGCGAGGACGGCCAGCACGATCCACATGATCGGCGCACGGAAGTATCGCTTGACGTCCATCCATGCGGGGCGTTGCCGCCCCGTCCCTCCTGCCACTCAGCGGCGCCGGGAGGCTTTGGGCCGCGGCGCAATCCGAATCGATGCTCATGTGAAGAGCGGTTTATTGGACCGTACCGCAGTCCGACCCACCCATGGCGGGAGCACGGCGACACGGCTTAGCTTCTTTGTCCCCCGGTCCAACGGGCGGGAACAACCCTCTGTTCCCGCCCATAGCCCGAACGGAGCCCTCAGCCGCCGTAAACGTGCGGGGCGAGGGTCCCGATGAAGGGGAGGTTACGCAGCTTCTCCGCGTAGTCCAGGCCGTAGCCGACCACGAACTCGTTGGGGATGTCGAAACCGACGTACTTCACGTCGATCTCGACCTTGGCCGCGTCCGGCTTGCGCAGCAGGGTGCAGACCTCCAGCGAGGCCGGGCCGCGCGAGCCCAGGTTGCCCAGCAGCCAGGACAGCGTCAGACCGGAGTCGATGATGTCCTCGACGATCAGGACGTCCCGACCGGCGATGTCGGTGTCCAGGTCCTTCAGGATGCGCACCACACCGGAGGACTTGGTCCCCATGCCGTAGGAGGAGACGGCCATCCAGTCCATCGTGACCTGCGAGTGCAGGGCCCGGGCCAGGTCGGCCATCACCATGACGGCCCCCTTGAGGACACCGACGATCAGCAGGTCCTTGCCTGCGTAGTCCCGGTCGATCCGCTCGGCCAGCTCCTGGAGCTTGGCGTCGATCTCGTCCTTGCTGATGAGCACCTTCGCGAGGTCAGCGCCCATGTCGTTCTGGTCCACCGGGGATACGTCCTCAAACGTTCGGGGTCTGTGTGGCCGGCGGCCGGCTCCCCCGGGACGTGCCTCGCCCTCAGTCGCCCTGCCGCCGAAAGACCAGCGTGCCACACCTACGGGTGGCCTCGACGCCCCCGGGTAGGTGCAGCGGCCCCTGGCCGCGCCATCCGGTGACCAGCAGGTCCACCGTCTCCAGGTGCCGGGCGAAGAGGTCCCCGGCCGGGCAGCCCGCCCGCAGCGCCGCCCGCCGCAGCACCCGGCGCCGGACGGCGGACGGCAGTTCGGCCAGTTTCACGGCGTCCAGGGTGCCCTCGCCCGTACGGAGGTCGCGCTCGGCCAGCGAGGCCCACTGGTCGAGGGCGTCGGCGTCGTCGCGGAACAGCCGGGCGGTGCGGGCCAGCGCCTCGACCACGCCGCCGCCCAGGTGCTTCTCCAGCACCGGCAGCACCTCGTGGCGGACCCGGGAGCGGGTGTAGGCGGGATCACAGTTGTGCGGGTCGTCCCAGACCGGGATCGCCTGGGCGGAGCAGGCCTGCCGGGTGGCCGCCCGGTCCAGCTCCAGCAGCGGGCGGCGGTAGCGGCCCTTCTGGGCCGGCATCCCGGCCAGCGAGCGGGAGCCGGAGCCGCGGGCCAGGCCCAGCAGCACGGTCTCGGCCTGGTCGTCCCGGGTGTGGCCGAGCAGCACCGCGATCGCGCCGTGGCGCTCGGCGGCCTCGTCCAGGGCGGCGTAGCGGGCGTCCCGGGCGGCGGCCTCGGGGCCGCCGGCCCGGCCGACCCGCACCGGGACGGCCTCGACCGGGTCCAGGCCCAGCGAGCGCAGGCGCTCGGCGACCTGGGCGGCGCGGTCGGCGGAGCCGTCCTGGAGGCCGTGGTCGACGGTGACGGCGCCGACCCGCAGGCCGATCTTGGGGGCCTCGAAGGCGGCGGCGATGGCCAGCGCCATCGAGTCCGCGCCGCCGCTGACGGCGACCAGGACCAGCGGCGAGCCGGGGGCGGCCGGGGTGCGCGGCAGCCCGGAGGGGTGGCGGGCGGCGTTGCCGATCAGGGTGGTGCCGACGGCGGCACCGACCAGCGGCGCCCCGGCAGGGCGCTCACGGGGTTCGCGCACGGGCGCGGTGAAGGTGGTACCGGCCTCGGCGGCGAGGTCGGTGAGCGTACGGCGAACGGCCAGGCGTATCGCTGCGACGGCGGGGTGAGGGCCCACGGCGGACGACTCCTCGACGGAGGGGACAGGACTGCGGCGGGCGGCCGGAGCCGCGCACCTGAATAGCGCCGCGTTACCGGGCGCTCACAGATGGTGGCAGAAAGTGGCGGGCCGCTACGCCACCCGCGCCACCAGTACGACCACCGTCCCACGTACGGGTGAATGGAGAAACGTATCTTCACCCATCACCTGCCCGATTGGACCACTCGTACGAGCGGGTTTGACCGCCGCCGACCGCCGGCGGTCCCCCGGTCCTCCGGGAATGCCCGATCCGGGCCTCCCCAGGGGCCCTTCCGGGCCCTTCCGGGCTCTTCCCGGGGGCCTCAGCGGCCGACCCGGGCGACCCAGGCGGCCGGGTCGTGGATCTCGTCCTTGGTCGGCAGGGTGTTCGGGGACGTCCACACCCGGTTGAAGCCCTCCATGCCGACCTGCTCCACCACGGCCCGGACGAACACCGCGCCGTCCTGGTACTGCCGCAGCTTGGCGTCCATGCCCAGCAGTCGGCGCAGCATCAGGTCCAGCCGGTTCGCCCCGCGGTCGCGGCGCTGCTGGAACTTCTCCCGGATCTCCGCCACCGTCGGCACCACGGCCGGGCCGACGCCGTCCATCACCACGTCCGCGTGGCCCTCCAGCAGCGACATCACCGCCGTCAGCCGACCGAGGATCTCGCGCTGGGCGGGTGACTGGACGATCTCCAGCAGGTTCCCGCCGGGGGCGCTGTCCCGGCCCTCCCGGGTGCCGGTGCCCGGCAGGCCGGCGCCGAGCGAGCCCGCCGCGTCGCGCAGCCGCTCCAGCAGCGCGCCCGGGTCCACGTCCGTCTCGGCCAGGAAGGACTGCACCTCGGACTGGATGTGGTCGCGCAGCCACGGCACCGCGGTGAACTGGGTGCGGTGGGTCTCCTCGTGCAGGCAGACCCAGAGCCGGAAGTCGGACGGGTCGACGTCCAGCTCGCGCTCGACGTGCACGATGTTCGGCGCCACCAGCAGCAGCCGGCCCGGCCCCGCGCCCTCCGGGCCCAGCCGCGGCTTGTCGAACAGCGCCGCCGGGCTGTCCGGCGCCTCCAGCGAGGGCTCGGCCGGGGCGAAGGTCTCGTACTGGCCCAGCACCTTGGTGGCCAGGAACGCCAGCAGCGCGCCGACCTCGATCCCGGTGGCCTTCTCCCCCACCGCCCCGAAGACGCCCGCCGCCGCACTGTTGGCCCGCCGCGCCTGGAGCTTCTCCACCAGCGGCTGGACCACCGTGCGGAAGCCCGCCACGTTCGCCCGGACCCAGCCCGGGCGGTCCACCACCAGCACCGGCGTCGCGGCGGCCGCGGCCAGACTGCTCGACCGCATCCCGGTGAACGCCCGCACGTGCTCCTCGGCCTCCAGCGCGTGCCGGCGCAGCTCGGCGACGACCGCCGCCGCCTCGGCCCGGCTCACCTCCGGCCCCGGCCGCACCAACCTGGTCGCAGTAGCGACCGCGAGATTCCAGTCGACCATGTCAGCCCCGCCGCTCGCGCTCGTCATGCCCTCACCGTACGTGCTCCCCACCGTCAACGGCAGCCACCCGCCACGAACACCTCCGCCCCCTCCGGGGCGGCAGTGGCGGCGGCCGGGGACGGTCCGTTCCCCCGCCCGCCGCGCCCCGTCCGGGCCGCGGCGTGGGCCGCCGGCACCGGCTCGGGCGAGGTCGACGCGAGGGCCGCCCGCTCTCCGGGCAGCCTGCCCGTGGGCCCGCCCGCTCGAACCCGGCCACCGCCCCCGGATCCCGCCGGGGCGGGACACCGCGGCGGACACCGCGGCGGCGGGCGGCGGGGAGCGGGGTCAGTGGCAGCCGCAGGAGGCGAGGCGGGCGGCGATCCGGTCCACGGCGGCGCGGGCGGTGTCCGCCGACGCGGTGGTGCGGGTCATCACGGCGAAGACCAGCAGGCGGCCGTCGGCGTCCACCACGGTGCCCGCGAGGGTGTTGACCCCGCTGATGGTGCCGGTCTTGGCGCGGATCAGGCCAGCCGCGTCGGCGGCGCCGGAGCCCGAGCCGTAGCGCTTGGCGAGGGTGCCGGTGAACCCGGCGACCGGGAGGCCGGTGAGGACCGGGCGCAGCGCGGGGTGCTGGTCGGAGGCGGCCAGCGCGAGCAGCCGGACCAGGACGGCGGGCGGGATCCGGTTGTCCGTGTTCAGGCCGCTGCCGTCGTTGAGGACCACGCCGGTCATCGGCACGCTGAGCCTGCCGAGTTCCTTGGTGACGGCAGTCGCCGCGCCCTCGTAACTGGCCGGCTGGTGCCCGGCGAGGGCGACCTGGCGGGCGACCGCCTCGGCGAGCTGGTTGTCCGAGGTGGTGAGCAGGCGCTCGATCAGCCGGGCGAGGGTCGGCGAGTCGACCTTGCCGAGGACGGGGGCGTCGGCGGCGGCCGGGGCCGCGGCCGGCTTGGGCCTGCCCTCCACGGTGACGCCCTGGGCGGCCAGCATCGTGGCGAAGGCCGTGGCGGCCGCGCCGGCCGGGTCGGCGACCCGGGTCGGGGCCTCGTCCTTGCTCTTCGGGTCGACCCTGGCCTCGTCCACCATCAGCGGGACGACCAGGGCGAGGTTCTCGTTGTCGGGCTTCCGCTGCTGGGTGCTGTCGGGGTACAGCGACAGGTCGTAGTCCAGCCGGACGGTCGTGGTGCCGGCCGCCTTGAGGGCGGTGGCGGTCTGCCGGGCCAGCGACTCCAGCGAGGCCGGCGCGGTGTCGGCGTCGGCGGGCTGACCGCCGATCTGCACCTGGTCGGCGGGCAGCACGGTGAGGGTCGGGTCCCCGCCGCCGACCAGGGTGACGCAGCCCGGGTCCGCGCCGCGGACCACCCGGGTGGTGAGCCGGGTGTCGGCGGGGATCAGCGACAGGGCCGCGACCGAGGTGGCCAGCTTGGTGGTGGAGGCCGGGGTGGCCGGGGTGTTCTCGTTGGAGCCGTACAGGAGTTGACCGCCGGCCGCGTCCGCGACGGCGAGGGTCACGGTGCCCAGGCTCTTGTCGGCGAGGGCGGGGGCCAGCGCCTGCTGGAGGCCCTGGGTGGTGGGGACGGCCGCCTCCTGGCCGTCCCCGGCGACGGCCAGGACGGCGCCCGCCGCGGGCACCGGGCGCGCGACCGGCGATCCGCTGCCACCGCCGGCACCGCTGCCACCGGGCGTGGCGGCGGGCGGCTCGGCCCGGCGGGCGGGGCTCCGGTCCGGCGTCGGCCCGCTCCTCCCCTGCTCGCCCTTGCGTCCGTCGCGGCCATCGCGGCCGCCCTGGTCACCCTGCTCGCCCTGGTCGCCACGGCCGTTGTCGTCCTCGCCCCGCCCCGCGCTGTGCCCGCCCGGCGCCGGGGACGGCTGCGCGTACGCACCGCCCGCTCCCAGCACCGTCCCGGCGACCAGGAGGGCCGCTCCGAACAGCCCTGCGGCCCTACCCCCGCGACGTCGCGCCGCCCCCGCCCCAGCTCCCACCGACCGGCCCCTTTCCCCAGCACTCACTCCCGTAGGAGACACTTGGATTCTGTCAGTCCCTACCTTGGAGGAACCGTTGGAATTCGACGTCCTTATCGAAATCCCGAAGGGCTCTCGTAACAAGTACGAGGTCGACCACGAGACCGGCCGTCTGCGGCTCGACCGGATGCTCTTCACGTCGACCCGTTACCCGGCCGACTACGGCTACGTCGAGGGCACGCTCGGCGAGGACGGCGACCCGCTGGACGCCCTGGTCATCCTGGACGAGCCGACCTTCCCCGGCTGCCTCATCAAGTGCCGCGCCATCGGCATGTTCCACATGACCGACGAGGCCGGCGGCGACGACAAGCTGCTGTGCGTCCCGGCGACCGACCCGCGCTGGGAGCACCTGCGGGACATCCACCACGTGTCGGAGTTCGACCGCCTGGAGATCCAGCACTTCTTCGAGGTCTACAAGGACCTGGAGCCGGGCAAGTCGGTCGAGGGCGCCAACTGGGTCGGCCGGGTCGAGGCCGAGGCCGAGGTCACCGCCTCGATCAAGCGTCTCGCGGAGCAGGGCGGCCACTGATCCGTCGTTCCGATCTAGGTCGGGACAGCCAGGGGGCCGGGGCCCGCGGACCGATCCGCGGGTCCCGGCCCCTGCCGTTCCGGGAGGCGTTCCGGGAGGCGCTCCGAAGGGCTCAGTCCTCCAGCCGGAAGCCGACCTTCAACCCGACCTGGTAGTGCTTCACCTGGCCGTCCTCGATGTGGCCGCGGATCTCCGTGACCTCGAACCAGTCGAGGTTGCGCAGCGTCCGGGAGGCCCGCTCCACCCCGTTGCGGATGGCCGAGGCGACGCTCTCGGTCGAGGACCCGACGATCTCGGTCACCCGGTACACGTGGTCGGTCATGGCGGACTCCCTCAGCTGTACGACGGCCCCCGTCCACCGTGCACCGCCCCCGCCCGGCCCGCACCCCGACGACGGCCGACCGAAGGCCGACCGCAGGCCAGGAACCCTAGAACGCCGCGCGGACCTCGCCGACCGGGACGCCGCCGCCGAACAGCGGGGCCGCGCCGATCCGCTCGACCACGTCGTCCGCGCCGGCCACCCCGAGCCGGCGCAGCGCCGCCGCCAGCACCGGGCCGCGGGCCCGCTCGGAGCCGTCGTCGATCTTGAAGGCGAGCGCCCGGCCGTCCGCCAGCGCGACCACCTGGACGGCCTCGGCGCCCATCTTGGACAGCGCGCCCGGAACGGCCCGCATCAGCAGGGTGTCGGCCCGGCGGGTGCCGGCCACGTACTCGGGGTGGGCGCGCATCGCGTCGGCCACCCGCCGCTGCGCGGTGCCCTCCCCGGCGAGCACCAGGCTGCGGTAGCCGCGGGCCAGGCCGGTCAGCGTGACGGCGAGCAGCGGGGCACCGCAGCCGTCCACCCCGGTGTGCACCGGGGTCTCACCGGTGCCCTCGGCCAGGGCCTCGCGGGCGAGCCCCTGGATCGGGTGCGCCGGGTCGAGGTACGCCTCGGTGTCCCAGCCGTTGGCGACGCAGGCGGCCAGCCAGCCGGCGTGCTTGCCGGAGCAGTCCATCAGGATCGGGGCGCGCCGTCCGCCGGCGGCGAGCAGCAGCTCCGCCTCGGTCTCGTCCAGGGGCAGGTCGGCCGGGGTGCGCAGGGCCGACTCGTCGAGGCCGGCGGAGCCCAGGATGGCCCGTACGCCCTCGAGGTGGAACGATTCTGCGGAGTGGCTGGAGGCCGCCAGGGCCAGCAGCTCGCCCTCGATCGCCAGCCCGGCCCGCAGGGTCGCCATCGCCTGGAACGGCTTGGCCGTCGAGCGCGGGAAGACCGGCGCCTCGGGATCGCCGAGCGCGAACTCCACCGAACCGTCGGCGGCCAACAGAACCAGGGAGCCGTGGTGCCTGCCCTCGGTGAAGCCCGAGCGTATGACCTCGGCGAGCACGGGCGGGGTGGCGGACTGGGACATCGCGGAGCCTTCCGGGGGCGAGGGTGGGCCGGGAGGAAGCCGGACCCACCCGCCCCACGACGACTCACCCGGTCTAGAGCGGCCTCTCCGAGAGCAGGTCGTCGACCCGTGCTTCCCCATCACGGTACCTGCGGGTGATCTCGGCATTGCAACCGTCCGCCGTCCGCAGCAGCCGCTGGCGCCGGCCGGACACCTCGCGCTCGTGGGCGCGCAGCCGCTCCAGGGCGGCCAGCAGTTCCTCCGCCGGGTGGGCCGCCAGGTCGGCGAGCTGGACGTCGCCCATCAGCGCGTCCGCCTCCAGCTGGGACTCCTGGGTGCGCGGCGGGCCGAGGGTGACGTGCCGGGCCGAGCGCCGCACCGTGGAGGGCGCGTCGGTCAGGATGGCCGGCAGCCGGTCCAGCAGGTCGCCGCCGGGCCCCTCGCCGGCCGCCGGGGCCGGGTGGGCGGGGCCGCCGCCGGGGCGCCGGTCGAGCTCGGCGCGCAGGATGTCCATCCGCCCGTGCAGCAGCCGCCGCAGGTAGGACAGGTCGGCCTCCTGGGCCAGGGTCTCCCGGCGCAGGATCCGCAGCTGGTCCAGGCCCAGCGCCTCCAGGTCGGGCTCACCGTCCTGAACGGCCGTCCAGGGCCGGTCCCCGGCGGCCTGCGCCACCGGTCCGGAACGGCTCCACGCCGCGCTGCTCGCGTCCATCATCCAACCCACCTGCCGTCGTCCGATCCCGCCCGCTCGCGGCACTCCGTCCCTGCCGCCGGCCCGGCCCGTCCCCCGACGGGCTCGTGCGTCCCGTCCGTTGGCACGCCCGGGGGCCCCGAAGGGTTCCACTCCCCGGCCGGGACCACCCGCCGGGGCGACCCCGACAGAACGCCTGACCTACCGGCTCGACCGCCCGGCCGAACCCCGGCCCGGTGCGGCGGACCTCCAAGCGCGCCGGGCCCTTCGTACGGTCCCCCAGCGTGCCACCCCACCCGGCGCGCGCGCACCGCCCGTGCACCCGAACGGCCCCCTGGCGAACGGGGGTGGCTGATATGACCGGGTCTTTCCGCAGCAGGAGCAGCGCCCGAACCTGCGCAGGCGCGCACTGCACGGCGTGCGCCACCCTTGCGCGCGCCCCGGGTGTACGCCCGCGGATTCCCCCGAGACCCCACGGGGCGCTCGTGCGCTCCGGCACAATGGCGGCATGCGAGCAGTGGTGCAGCGAGTGACCGAGGCCCGGGTGACCGTGGCCGGAGAGACCGTCGGCGCGATCGAGGGGCCCGGGCTCTGCGTCCTGGTCGGCGTGACCCACGAGGACACCCCGGCCAAGGCGGCCCAACTGGCCCGCAAGCTCTGGACGCTGCGGATCCTGCCGGTCAACGGCGAGGGTGTGGAGCAGAGTTGCTCGGACATCGGCGGCCCGCTGCTGGTGATCAGCCAGTTCACCCTCTACGGCGACGCCCGCAAGGGCCGCCGGCCCACCTGGACCGCCGCCGCCCCCGGGCCGGTCGCCGAGCCGCTGGTGGACGAGGTGGTGGCCCAACTGCGCGCGCTGGGCGCCAAGGTGGAGACCGGCCGGTTCGGCGCCGACATGCAGGTGGCGCTGGTGAACGACGGCCCGTTCACCGTCCTGGTCGAGGTCTGAGGCCCCGGCGGGCCCGAGGGCCGGACCCCTGAGGCCCCGGCACGACCCCTCGCCCCGGCCTACTGCGGGACGATCACGTCCTGGGTGCCCGGCACCGTGCCGGCCAGCAGCACCGCGTCCACCGGGACGTTCCGCTTGACGACCGCCAGCGCGATCGGCCCCAGCTCGTGGTGCCGGGCCGAGGAGGTCACGACGCCCAGCGCCCGCCCGTCCGGGTCGGAGGCCAGCCGCACCTCGGTGCCGTGCGGGGGCAGCGTCTCCTCGGTGCCGTCCAGGTGCAGGAAGACCAGCCGGCGCGGCGGGCGGCCCAGGTTGTGCACCCGGGCGACGGTCTCCTGGCCGCGGTAGCAGCCCTTCTGCAGGTGGACGGCGGTGCGCAGCCAGTCCACCTCGTGCGGGATGGTCCGGTGGTCGGTCTCGAAGCCGAGCCGGGGCCGGTGGCCCTCGATCCGCAGCGCCTCGTAGGCCCAGACGCCGGCCGCCGGGCCGTACCCGGCGGTGCGCTCCGCCAGCTCGGCGCGCGGCACGAACAGGTCGCGGCCGTACGGGAGTTCGCGGACGGCGGCGGCGCCCTCGACGGAGCCGGTGGAGCCGGCCGGCAGGTGGACCACGGCGTAGTCGGCGGTCGCGTCGGCGACCTCCACCCGGTAGAAGAACTTCATGCTCTCCAGGTAGCCGACCAGCGCCTCCTGGGTGCCGGGCTCGACGTGCGCCCAGGTGGTGGTGCCGTCGTCGACCAGGTAGAGGGCGTGCTCGACGTGCCCGTTCGGGGATAGCACCAGCGCCTCGGTGGCGTGCTGCGGCTCCAGCCCGCTGACGTGCTGGGTGAGCAGCAGGTGCAGCCAGGCGAGCCGGTCCGCGCCGGTGACGGTGACCACCCCGCGGTGCGAGAGGTCGACGAAGCCGGTGCCCCGGGACAGGTTCCGTTGCTCGCGGAAGATGTCGCCGTAGTGGGCGGCGACGCCCTCGTCGGCCCCCTCGGCGGGGACGGCTCCGGGCAGGGCAAGCAGCGGGCTCTTCACACCGGTCATACCGGCCAGCTTACGACCGCTCGGCGGCCGGCCCGGCGGCGCAGTCGGCGCAGCGGCCGAAGATGGCGAAATGCTTGAGGTCGGTGTCGAAGC
Organism: Kitasatospora sp. NPDC028055; assembly: GCF_040637885.1. Taxonomy (NCBI): domain Bacteria; kingdom Bacillati; phylum Actinomycetota; class Actinomycetes; order Kitasatosporales; family Streptomycetaceae; genus Kitasatospora; species Kitasatospora sp. NPDC028055. The sequence continues at coordinate 28,413 of NZ_JBEZXE010000043.1, forward strand.
CGTGCTGCTCGCGCAGCCGGTCGATCAGCGGCTGGGCGATCTCGGTGTCGGTCTCGGTGACCTTCTCGCAGTCCCGGCAGACCAGGTGGAGGTGGTGGTGGCGGCCGGCCAGGTGGTAGGTCGGGGCGCCGTGGCCGAGGTGGGCGTGCGAGACCAGGCCCAGCTCCTCCAGCAGCTCCAGGGTCCGGTAGACGGTGGAGATGTTGATGCCGCTGGCGGTCTTGCGGACGTGGCAGAGGATGTCGTCGGGGGTGGCGTGGTCGAGGGCGTCCACGGCCTCCAGCACGAGCTGCCGCTGCGGCGTGAGGCGGTAGCCGCGCTCGCGCAGGTCGGCCTTCCAGTCGCCGGAGAGCTGCCAGTCGGTGGTGCCGGTGTCCGCCACGGTTTCTGTCCCTGCCAAGGTCGGGGGTCCTGTGGCAAGTGTAGGGACCGGCCGCGGGCCGGTCCCTACTCGTGCACGGAACGTCTTGAACCGCGGCTGCTCGCCGCGGCCGCTCGGGCTGTGCCTACTTGAAGAAGGCGATGCCGTCGTCCGGCAGGTCGTTGATGTCCTTGATCAGCTGGGCCGGGCTGAGCACCTTCTTGAGCTGCGCGGACATGTACGGGCGCAGCGGCACGTTCGGGGCGGCCTTCTCGCCGACCCAGAGCAGCTCGCCGTTGACGAAGCCGAACAGCCGCTTGCCGCCGGTGTACTCCGGGGAGCCCTCGATCCGGGCCACCGCGTCGGTGGAGACGTCGACCTGCGGCTTGCCGTCGGCCAGCTCGCCGTACCAGATCTCGACCGTGCCGTCGTCGCGGACGGAGGAGATCTCGATCCCGCGGACACCGCTGGTGCCGTCGTGGTTGCTGGTGATGCGCCAGAAGGCGTGCTCGTTCTCCAGCGGGCGGACCTTCTCACCCTCCTCGTTCAGCACCCAGGTGCGGGAGCGGAACTCCAGGAAGGGACGGCCGTCGTGGCGGATCACGATCTCCTGGCCGAAGTTGCACTTCTCCGTGCCGGGGAAGTCGTACACGCCCGCGCCCTCCCAGGTACCGAGGAGGAAGGCGAGCGGGACGACGTCCCTGTGGAGGTCAGAAGGGATCTCGATCATGTTCCTGGTCGCTGTCGTGGTCGGTGCGGTCTGCCTCAACCGTACGGCAGGGTCAGCGCTGGCCCTGGTACAGCTTCATCACCGAGAAGATGGCGAACCAGGTGATCAGCACGGCCATCAGGGCCAGCAGACCGTCGAAGAAGATTTCCAGACCGGACACGGGGGGCTCCCAGGCGGCGACAGTGTGGTGGATTTTGCTCGCGCTCACTCTATCCGGAGGGCTACGGTCGGTCGCGGTGAGCCCCACCACGTCGGCTTCCGCGCCGCAGCGTCAGGCGCCGCACCGCCTCCCCGGGGCGCCGTTCAAGGTTTGCCCATGGGATTCCACGATGACGGCGGACGGGGGCGGCGGGACCTCTAAGGTGGCGCCATGTCGAAGAAGCTCGTCATCAAGGTGACCGCCGGTGCGGACGCGCCGGAGCGGTGCTCGCAGGCCTTCACGGTGGCGGCCGTGGCCGTCGCCAGCGGGATCGAGGTCTCGCTGTGGCTGACCGGGGAGTCCTCCTGGTTCGCCCTGCCGGGGAAGGCGGCGGAGTTCGAGCTGCCGCACGCCGCACCGCTGCCGGACCTGCTGGAGTCGATCCTGGCGGCCGGCTCGGTGACGCTGTGCACCCAGTGCGCGGCCCGGCGCGGGATCGAGCAGAAGGACACCGTCGAGGGCGTCCGGATCGCGGGCGCGCAGGTCTTCGTCAGCGAGATCATGGCGGACGGCGTCCAGGCGCTGGTCTACTGACGCCCTACGGGCGTTCCTCGTGGTCGGGGCGGTTCCGGTCGTGGCCGGGCTCGTCCCACTTCGGGTCCTCCCAGCGCGGGTCGTTCCACCAGTCGTCGTCCGGGTCCCGCTTGTTGGCGAACACCGCGGCGGCCGGCGGGATGACCATCGCGACCACGCACAGGCCGACCGCGGCTCCCACCGAGAAGAACCGCACCACGCCCCAGGCCAGGACGAACAGGCCCAGGCACACGCCCATCATGGCGTAGTAGTAGCGCCGCCGGCGCCTCGTCTGCACGTCTTCCACGGTACGACCGAGGGCCCCCGCACGGCAGGGGCCCTCGGCGTGATCGTCCGTGCCGGTCAGACCGCGATCGCGACCTCGACGGCGGCGCCCTGGGAGGCCACCACCTGACGGTCCACGGTCTGGCCCGGGACCAGCGCCCGCAGGGTCCACTTGCCCGGGCGGGCGAAGAACCGGAACTGGCCGGTCGCCGAGGTGGGCACCTCGGCCGTGAACTCGTTGTTCTCGTCCAGCAGCCGGACGTAGCCGTTGACCGGCTCACCGTCGCGGGTCACCGAACCCTGGATGATCGTCTCGTTCGCCACGTCAACTCCTGCCAGGTCCGGCCCGCCGGCCTTCGCACCGCACATGTCTGTCTCCTTCTGACTTACGGGTCGAGCCGGGGGCTCAGTTGCTGCCGAGCTCGATCGGCACGCCGACCAGGCTGCCGTACTCGGTCCACGAGCCGTCGTAGTTCTTCACGTTCTCCTGGCCGAGGAGCTCGTGCAGCACGAACCAGGTGAGCGCGGAGCGCTCGCCGATCCGGCAGTAGGCGATGGTGTCCTTCGCCAGGTCGATGCCCTCGGCCTCGTAGAGGGCCTTGAGCTCGTCGTCGCTCTTGAAGGTGCCGTCGTCGTTGGCGTTCTTCGCCCACGGGATGTTGCGGGCGCTCGGCACGTGGCCGGGGCGCTGCGACTGCTCCTGCGGGAGGTGGGCCGGGGCGAGCAGCTTGCCGGAGAACTCGTCGGGCGAGCGGACGTCGACCAGGTTGAGGGTGCCGATGGCGGCGATCACGTCGTCGCGGAAGGCGCGGATCGAGGAGTCGGCGGCCTGCGCCTTGTACTCGGTGGCCGGGCGGGCCGGGACCTCGGCGACCAGGTCGCGGGAGTCCAGCTCCCACTTCTTGCGGCCGCCGTCCAGCAGGCGGACGTCGCCGTGGCCGTACAGCTTGAAGTACCAGTAGGCGTACGAGGCGAACCAGTTGTTGTTGCCGCCGTACAGGACGACGGTGTCGTCGTTGGCGATGCCCTTGGCGCTGAGCAGCGCCTCGAAGCCGGCCCGGTCGATGAAGTCGCGGCGGACCGGGTCCTGGAGGTCCTGCTTCCAGTCGATCCGGACGGCGTTGCGGATGTGGTTCTTGTCGTACGCGGAGGTGTCCTCGTCGACCTCGACGATGACGACCTTCGGGTCGTCCAGGTGGGCCTGGACCCAGTCGGCGTCGACCAGGACGTCGCTGCGGCTCATGGTGGTGTTCTCCATCCGAGGGCGGTTTGCGGAAGGTGCTGCTCAGCTGCTCAGCGGGGGTGCTGCCGGGGTGGTGCCGGGGTACCCGAACGGAGGCGGTCCGAAATCCTGTCCGAATGATGGGACGGGGGAGGGAAGCCGGGGCGATCGGGCGGGGAACTGCGGAGTACGGAGGACCATCGGCCCCGAGGGCCGGACGAGGTCACCGGAAGGTCGGCGGCGGGCACGAACTGCCCTGCCGGAATGCCGACTCAGCGCATTCGACACAGACAGGCGGCCACGCGGCACAGGTCGACCGCCCGCCGCTTCGTGAGATCCGTCTGTCGCTTCATGCCGACGATGCTAGGGACACCGGAGGCCCGCTGTCATCAGCGTATCGAATGCCGAGACCAGAACGACCGGATGCTGGGATTTGCCCTCGGTGCGGCCCGCCGGGCGGCGGGCGGGCCCCCGCCGGCGGCGCACAACGGGCGGAAACGACGCCGCTCCGCGGGCCGCGCTGGACAGCGCGTCTCGCGGAGCGGAACGGAGGGTGCCTCTTCGGACCGGCCGGCGGCGGCCGGAGGAGGAGGGCGAAGGAGGAGGGCGGTCAGCCCAGCAGCTTGACGCCCTTGCCCTCGAAGGACAGCTGGAGGCCCTCCGGCAGCGGCGCCACGCCGTCCTTGGCGGCCAGCTGGAGGCCGGCCGGCATCGAGTCCAGGGTGAAGGCGGCCGGCTCGATCTTCCGGTTGCCCAGCCCGGCGACCATCTCGGCCAGCGAGCTCAGCTTGAGGCCGTCCACGGTGATGGTGTTGCCCGTGTTGTGCACGGTGGCCTCACCCACCGAGACCGGCCCCAGCGAGGCCTTCACCTTGCCCGGGCCGCCGTACGACAGGCTCAGCCGGGCGTTGCCGCCGACCGGCAGCGGGCCGCCCATCAGCTGGGAGGCCGGGGGCAGCAGCTGGGCGAGGTCCTGGTAGCTGATCACGCCGCTGCCGGCGCCGCTGTCCACGGTCGCGCTGTTCAGGCTGTCGCTCACCTCGACCCCGGACAGCTTCGCCTTGAAGGAGTGCAGCGCCACCTGCTGCCCGTTGTTCTGGACGGTCAGTCCGTCCGAGGAGATCCGGACGTCGTCCAGCTTCTTCGAGACCACCTGGGTGAGGAACGGGAAGCCCTCGATCGTGACGTCCGGGCGCTGGCCCATCCGGCCGTTCTTCACCAACTGGTCGGCGGCCTCGTCCTCGGCCACGCCGACCGCGATCCGGTCCGCGCCCACCAGCAGCCCGGAAAGCACCACCAGGCCGATCGTCGCCTTCAGCCATCCGCGCATCGTGTCCCCCGTCGTCGCCGGTCGCCGTCGTCCGTCCCGGAGCCGCGCCGGGCGCGGCCCTCCCGCACGACCGTACGACGTCCCGCCCCGGAAGGTGGTTCCGGGGCGGGACGCGGTCGTGACGTACCCGACTCAGCCGGCCAGCAGGCCGGTGGCCATCCAGATCAGCGGCGCGGCCACCGCCAGCGGCAGCGCCACGCCCGCCGTCATGTGCACGAAGCGGGACGGGAAGTCGTACGCCGCGACCCGGCGGCCGACCAGCGCCCCCAGCCCGGCCAGCGCACCCAGCGCCACCGGCGCGCCCGCCAGGAAGCCCAGCAGCACCGCCGCGACCAGGCCCAGCACCGGGCCCAGCTGCTTCGGCCCGGGCAGCGGAGCCGCCGCCAGCAGGGTCGCCAGCGCGACCGCGCCCACCCCCGCCGGCACCCAGTCGGCCAGCAGCAGCGTGGTGCACAGCGCCGTCACCACGGTGGCCGAACCCAGCACGGTCAGCGCGTAGAACCGCTCCTTCGGGTCCGACGGACGGAACGTCTGGAGCACCAGCACCAGCAGGAAGAACCCGCCCAGGGCGCCCACCACGGCCGCCACGCCGCTGCCGGCGTCCGCCAGCAGCACCGCCACGTCGGCGGTGAGCCCGGCCAGCGCGGCCAGCAGGATGCCCTGCCGGGCCGGCCACATGCCGTTCAGCCGGAACCAGCCGGCCGCCGTGAGCAGCTGCAGCGCCGCCACCACCAGGGCCAGCGCCACCTGCCCCAGCGCGGCACCGCCGGCCAGCAGCGCGGCCACGGCGGCGGTGATCAGGGCGGGCTGGAGGCCCGGGTCGATGATCGGCGAACCGGTCCGGCCGCCCGGGGCCGGGGACGGGGCCGCAGCCGGGGACGGGGCCCCCGGGAACGGGCCGCCCGGCACCGGCTGCACCGGGACGGCGCCGTACGGCGGGGCCGCGGGCGCGTCCGGGCGCTTGAGCGTCATGGTCGGCTGGTCGAGGCCGGGCCCGGCACCGGGCGCCCCCACGGGCGGCGTGCCCACGGGCGGCACCGCGGCCGCGGGGTGCCCGAGCGGCGCGCCCTGCGGGGCGCCCTGCTGCGGGGCTGTCCGCGGCGCCGGAGCGGGCGCCCCGGCCGGGGCCGCGTGCCGCGCCCGGGAGGGCGGCGGCGGGGCCTGCTGCGGGGCCTGCTGCCCGTACGACTGAGCCGGCGGCGCCTGCGGCGGGTACGGCTGCGCCGCCGGAGGCTGCTGCGGGTACGACTGGGCCGGCCCCTGCGGCGGGTACGGCTGCGCCGCCGGCGGCTGGTGCACCGGCGGCCGGCCGTGCTGCGGCGGTCGGCCGTGCTGCGGCGGCGGGGCGACCGGCATCGCGCCGGAGACCGTCACCGGCGGCAGCAGCGTGGTGGCCGCCGCGTCGTCCAGCGGCGGGACGGGCGGGAGCAGCGTGGTCGCCGCGTCGTCCATCGGGGGCACCGGCGGCAGCAGGGTGGTGGCGGCCGCGTCGTCCAGTGCGGGCACCGGCGGCAGCACGGCGGTGGCGTCGGCGTCGTCCACCGGGTAGCCGTACGGGTGCTGCGGCGGTTGCGGCGCGTGCTGCGGCCGGTACTGCTGCGGCTGCGGATAGGGCTGCTGCGGCTGCTGCGGCCAGTTGCCGTAGCCGCCGCCGTGGTTCGGGTTGTTCGGGTCGTTCATGTCCGTCACGCCGCTCAGCCTCCCGCGAACGGCGGGAGGACCTCGACCGTCCCGCCCTCGGTCAGGGCCACCGTCGCGTGGTCCCGGCCGCCGACCTGCGCGCCGTCGACCAGGTACGAGCAGTGCCCGAGCAACTGGACGAGCTTCGGCCGGTCGGCGTGCCGCGCCCTGGCCGCCGCCAGCGCCTCCGCCAGGGTCGCCGCCTCGTACGGCTCCTCGGCCAGCCCGGCCTCGGACTTCGCCGCCGCCCAGTAGCGGATCGTCCCGCGCGCCCGGGCGCCGCTCGCGGGCTCGGTGGTCGCGCCCATCGGGCCACCCCATTCCGTTCGTCCTCGCCCGGCCCCGGTGACCCGGTCCGGCTCGCCACCGGAGCGTGCCCCGACCACCCGAACGATGGACCCGGGCAGCGCCGCCGATGTGCGTCCCATGATGGCGTGTCCGCCGGTGCGAGCGGCAATCGCCCTGGCCCGACCGGCCCGGAGCGGGGCTCGAAGCTGTGGCCAGGCTCACCCGGCGCACGCCCGGATTGGGCGAACCGTCGGATTCACGCACTCCCGGCGCGCAGAGCGGTCGGCTATCCTCGACCTCCAAGAGGGATCCGGGCAGAGTCGCCCCCGGGTCCTTTTGTGCTTTCAGGACGCCAGTACGGACGTTCGTGCGATTCGTCGGCCCACCCCCGACGCTTCGTGGGAACCGCCCCGCTCTCTCGGCACAAGGACGTGCCGGGCCGACGGGGTGTCGCCACCCCGGCGCCGGGCCGCCACCCGGGACCGGACCAGACCGGAGGGTTCGCGGGATGAACAGGGCAGAAACGGTGCGCCGCGGGTTGCGGGACCCCCGGTGCGCCGAGTGCTCCCGCGGCACCCCCCGGGCGTCCTCCCCCCTGCCCTCAGCACCTGCGCCCACCGACTGCGGCGGCAGCCGGGGCGCGACCGCGACGACCCGGAAAGGGGACCCCCGGGTATGAGTTCACTCCTCCTCCTCACCAACGCACTGCAGCCGTCCGCCGAAGTGCTACCGGCCCTCGGCCTGCTGCTGCACAACGTCCGGGTGGCCCCCGCCGAGGGGTCGGCCCTGGTCGACACCCCCAGCGCGGACGTCATCCTGGTCGACGGGCGCCGCGACCTGCCGCAGGTCCGCAGCCTGTGCCAGCTGCTGCGCTCCACCGGCATCGGCTCCCCGCTGATCCTGGTGGTCACCGAGGGCGGCCTGGCCGCCGTGACCGCCGAGTGGGGCATCGACGACGTCCTGCTGGACACCGCCGGCCCGGCCGAGGTCGAGGCCCGGCTGCGGCTCGCGCTCGGCCGCCTCCAGGTCGCCACCGACGACAGCCCGATGGAGATCCGCAACGGCGACCTCTCGGTCGACGAGGCCACCTACTCCGCCAAGCTCAAGGGCCGGGCGCTCGACCTCACCTTCAAGGAGTTCGAGCTGCTCAAGTACCTCGCCCAGCACCCCGGCCGGGTCTTCACCCGGGCCCAGCTGCTCCAGGAGGTCTGGGGCTACGACTACTTCGGCGGCACCCGCACGGTGGACGTGCACGTCCGGCGGCTGCGCGCCAAGCTCGGCGTGGAGAACGAGCAGCTGATCGGCACCGTGCGCAACGTCGGCTACCGCTTCGTCGTCCCGGAGAAGACCGACAAGAGCGAGCGCCCGGACCTCGCCCAGCGCCCCTCGGCCCCGCTGGAGGCCTGACGGGCCCGCCCGGAGGAGCCGGGCGGGTCGGGCGGGCCGTCGGCCCGTCCGGCTCGTCCGGATTGCTCCCGGTCCCGCCCGGGAGCGGCCCCGGCTCCCACTGCCGTCCCGGGGACCACACGCGTAGACTCCATCCGTGGCCAAGGTGACGCGCGACGATGTAGCCCGACTGGCTGGGACCTCGACCGCGGTCGTCAGCTACGTGATCAACAACGGTCCGCGCCCGGTCGCGCCCGCGACCCGGGAGAAGGTCCTCGCGGCGATCGAACAGCTCGGCTACCGGCCGAACAGCGTCGCCCAGGCGATGGCCTCCCGCCGGACCAACCTGATCGGCATGGTCGTCCCGGACGCCCGCCAGCCCTTCTTCGCCGAGATGGCCCACGCCGTCGAACGGGCCGCCTCCGAGCGCGGCAAGCTCGTCCTGATCGGCAACTCCGACTACGTCGACGACCGCGAGGTCCACTACGTCCGCGCCTTCCTCGGCATGCGGGTCTCCGGCCTGATCCTGGTCAGCCAGGGCCCCTCGCAGCGCGCCGCCGAGGAGTTCGCCGCGATGGAGGGCGCGAAGGTGGTGCTGCTGCACCGCCGCCCCGAGGCGATCGACGACGTCGCGGTGGTCACCGACGACGTGGGCGGCGCCGAGGCCGTCGTCCGCCATCTGCTGGAGGTGCACGGGCACCCGTACGTGGCGTGCTTCGGCGGCCCGGTGGAGTCCCCCGCCCCCGGCGACCCGGTCATCGACCACGTCGAGGGCTGGCAGCGCGCCATGGACGCCCACGGCATCCCCACCGAGCCGCACCTGATCGACGCCCCCTTCCACCGCTACGGCGCGTACGACGTCGCGCTCCGGCTGCTGCGCTCGCCCGACCGGCCGCGGGCCGTCTTCTGCTCCACCGACGACCAGGCGATCGGCGTGCTGCGGGCCGCCCGCGAGGTCGGCCTGCGGGTCCCCGAGGACCTCGCGGTGGCCGGCTTCGACGACGTGCCCGAGGCCGCGCTCGCCGACCCGCCGCTGACCACCGTCGCCTCCGACCGCGACGCGATGGCCCGGGCCGCCGTGGACCTGGTGCTGGACGACTCGCTGATGGTGCCCGGCTCGGACACCGAGCGGGTCCGCAAGTTCCCGTCCCGCCTGGTCATCCGCCGTTCCTGCGGCTGCGACGGGGCCGCGCCCGACCGGGCCCCGCTGGACTAGCCGGAGCGGAACTTCCCGTTCCGCCCCAAGAGCTGCCTGACCAGGCTTTATGAGAAGTCAACGGGCTTCTCGCCCCGTTCTGAGCCGCTTCTCATCCGGTCCTCATCCACCGGGCGGAGCTTGGTCGGCATGAGCGAACAGCGGCACAACCCCAGCGAGCAGTACGGTCCGTACGAGCCCCGCGTCATCGAGGGCACCGTGCTGGGCTCCGACACCGGCGGCACCGACCCGCGCACCGACCCGCGCACCGGGTACGGCCACCACGAGGACGGCACCGACCCGTACTCCGGGTACGGCCACCACGAGGACCACCACGGTGCCGCCTTCGGCGCGACGCCGCCTCCCCCGCTGATGCCGCCCGAGCCGCCCACGCTGCTCGGCCACCCCTCCGGCCCCGAGGGCCCGGGCCACCACGGCGGCCGGGCCCGGCGCGGACTGCTGCGCGGACGGCTCGCCCTGGTGACCGCCGTCGCCGCGATCGCCGCCGTCATCGGCGGGGTCACCGGCGGGGTCATCGCCGCCGACCGGCAGTCCTCCGACACCCGGGTCGGAACGATCGCCAGCCCCGTCTCCGCCCGCACCGACGGCACCGCCAACGTGCCCGCCATCGCCGCCGCCGTCGCGCCCAGCGTCGTCCAGATCACCGTCAAGGAGAGCAACGGCACCGCCACCGGCACCGGCGTCGTCCTGGACGCCGACGGTCGGATCCTCACCAACTACCACGTGATCGACGGCGCGTCGAACGGCGGCCGGATCACCGTCACCTTCAAGGACGGCTCCACCGCCCCCGCCACCGTGACCGGCACCGACAAGAACCTGGACGTCGCCGTGATCACCGCGAGCGGCGCCAAGAACCTCACCCCCGCCGTCCTCGGCGACTCCTCCACCGTCGCCATCGGCGACCCGGTCGTCGCCATCGGCAACCCCGACGGCCTCACCGGCACCGTCACCTCCGGCATCATCAGCGCCGAGAACCGCGACGTCACCGTCCAGCTCGACGAGGGCTCCACCAGCGGCAACGGCGGCTTCGGCCTCCCGTTCCTGCCCGGCGTGCCCGGCCTGCGCGGCGGCGGGGCCCAGCAGCAGCAGAACAGCGGCAGCAGCACCACCTACAAGGCCTTCCAGACCGACGCCGCCCTCAACCCCGGCAACTCCGGCGGCCCGCTGATCAACGCCAACGGCCAGGTCATCGCCATCAACTCCGCGATGTACGCGCCCAGCGGCTCCGGCTCCTCGGGCAGCAGCAGCGCCGGCAGCGTCGGCCTCGGCTTCGCCATCCCGATGAACGACATCAAGCAGGTCCTGCCGAAGCTGGAATCCGGCCAGAGCCTGTGAGCCACAATCCGTAGCAACCGGTGAACGTCCGCGAGGCGGACAATTGCCACCAGCAGCAGACCCAGCAGACCCGACAGCGAGCCCTCCACCCGACGAGAAAGGGCAGCAGCCCATGACCCCGTCCGCCGACGACCGCACCCCCGCCGAGGCCGGCCACCCCTCCGCCCGGCTCCTCGTGGTCGACGACGAACCCGCCCTCCGGGACGCCCTGGAGAGCAGCCTCGCCTTCGAGGGCTACGAGGTCGCCACCGCCACCGACGGCTACGAGGCCCTGGAGTCCGTCGAGCGCGACAAGCCCGATCTCGTCCTGCTGGACATCATGATGCCCCGGATGGACGGCCTCACCGCCGTCCGCCGGATGCGCTCCCGCGGCGACACCGTGCCCGTCCTGATGCTCACCGCCCGCGACGCCGTCGGCGACCGCGTCACCGGGCTCGACGTCGGCGCCGACGACTACCTCGCCAAGCCCTTCGAACTCGACGAACTCCTCGCCCGCGTCCGCGCCCTGCTGCGCCGCAACGCCCTCGCCACCGAGGCCGCCGCCCGCGCCGCCGCCGAGGACGACAGCGAGGTCCTCGCCTTCGCCGACCTGCGGATGAACACCGCCACCCGCGAGGTCACCCGGGCCGGCAAGCCGGTCGAACTCACCCGCACCGAGTTCATGCTGCTGGAGATGTTCCTCTCCCACCCCCGCCAGGTCCTCACCCGCGAGCAGATCCTCAAGGCGGTCTGGGGCTTCGACTTCGAGCCCTCCTCCAACTCCCTGGACGTGTACGTGATGTACCTGCGCCGCAAGACCGAGCAGGGCGGCATGCCGCGCCTCATCCAGACCGTCCGAGGCGTCGGCTACGCCCTCCGCCCGGCCGCCGGCACCAACGCGTGAGCGCTGTTCCGCCCCCGCCGCTGGCCCCACCGCGCGTGGTGCCCAGCAGGCGCCGGCGCATCGTCCAGTGGTACCGCTCCCGCTCGCTGCGCGGCCGCCTCACGTTCATGACGGCGGCCGCGGTGGCGGTGGCCATCGCCCTGTCGGCGCTGGCGTGCTGGTTCATCGTGGAGAGGCAGCTCTACGGCCAGGTGGAATCAGAACTGCGGAGCGCACCCCAGCCACAACGCGTCCTCCTCCACGTTCCCTGCCCCAGCACACCAGAGGAAGCGCTCCAGCAGATTCGGACAGCTCCGCCAGAGGTCACCGGAGGCCCGGTTCCCCGGGACACCCAGTACGTTGTGACAGATCCCACCCAGGTGTGCTTGCCACCGAACGCCAGCAGGGCGATCGCAACCCAGAAGGACGACGTCAAGGCACTCCAACTCAGAAACGGCCAGTCGATCATCCGTGACGGTAGCTACACCAACGGGGACCCGGCCATGGTCCGGATCTCCGTCGGGCGCCCCGGTGGCGGACTCCCCCCAGTACTGGTGATGGTGGCAACCCCGACCAAGTCCGTCGAGGACTCCCTCCAGGGCCTCGCCATCCTCCTCGGCGCCGTCTCCCTCGGCGGCATCCTGCTCGCCGCCGTCGCCGGCCGCCTCGTCGCCCACTCCTCCCTCAAGCCCGTCGACCGGCTCACCGACGCCGTCGAGCACATCGCCCGCACCGAGGAGGTCGGCACCACCATCCCGGTGAACGGGGACGACGAGATCGCCCGGCTGTCCACGTCCTTCAACTCGATGAGCACCGCCCTCGCCAACTCCCGCGAGCGCCAGACCCGGCTGATCGCCGACGCGGGCCACGAGCTGCGCACGCCGCTCACCTCGCTGCGCACCAACGTCGACCTGCTGATCCGCAGCAACGACACCGGCCGCCCGCTGCCCCCGGCGACCAAGACCAAGCTGCTGGGCAACATGAAGGCCCAGATGCAGGAACTCACCGTGCTGATCGGCGACCTGCTCCAGCTCTCCCGTCCCGACACCCCCAAGACCGGCCCGAACCTGACGGTGGTCGCCCTGCACGAGATCGCCGGACGGGCGGTCGAGCGGGCGAAGCTCCGTGGTCCCGGACTGGTCTTCGAGACGACCGTCGAGCCCTGGTACGCGCACGGCGACGCGGCGGGCCTGGAACGGGCCGTGATCAACCTGCTGGACAACGCGGTGAAGTACAGCCCGCCCGGCGGCACCATCGAAGTGCGGCTCCAGCAGGGCGTGCTGACCGTCCGCGACCACGGTCCCGGCATCCCGCCGGACGAGCTCCAGTACGTCTTCGACCGGTTCTGGCGCTCCCCCTCCTCGCGCCAACTCCCCGGCTCTGGGCTGGGGTTGTCGATCGTCGCGCAGAGCGTCCGGGAGGCCGGCGGGGAGGTCACCCTCGGCCCGGCCCAGGACGGCGGACCGGGCGCGCTGGCGACCGTACGACTTCCCGGCGGCCCCGCCCCCGAGTAGCCGCCCGGAACAGCAGGACGGGCGGGGCGCCCCGACAGCGCCCCGCCCGTCCGAGGGCCCCGTTACCGGGGCCGGTGTCCGGCTCTCGGTCAGTCGATGTCGCTGCCCGGGCCGAGGACCTTGATCCGGTCCTGCGCCGGCGGCTTCAACGGCGAGGCCGCCGAGCTGTGGGCCGCCAGGTAGGCCGTGAAGACGTCCAGGTCGGAGGCGCCGACGAGCTTGTCGGTACCGGCCGCGAAGGCCGGGAAGCCGTCGCCGCCACCGGCCAGGAACTCGTTGGCGGCGACCCGGTACTTGGCGGCCGGGTCGACCGGTGCGCCGTTCAGCCGGATCGAGTCCAGGACCACCCGGTCCGCGCCGGTCCTGCGCATGTCCAGGGTGTAGTGGAGGTTCGAGGACACCTGGAGGATCTTCGGCGCCGCGTCGTTGGGGCCGCTCACCTGCTGCTGCAGCAGCTGGACCAGCTGGGCGCCGGTCAGCGTCTTGACCTGCATCATGTTGGTGAACGGCTGGACGGTGAACGCCTCGCCGTAGGTCACCACGCCGTCGCCCTCACTGCCCGAGGCCCTGTGGACCAGGTCGGAGCGCAGCCCGCCCGGGTTCATGAAGGCCACCTGGGCGCCGCCCTTGTCGGCCGGGGCGAGGCCCTCCAGCTGCCCGTCGGCGATCACGTCGCCGAGCGGCTTCTCCAGGTCGCTGCTGCCGCGGCCGTTGATGTCCGCGGAGATGTAGCCGATCGGCCGATTGGCCTTCGGGGCGGCCAGCTTGGCGTAGTGGTCGATCAGCGCCGTCATGTCCGGGGCCTTCTCGACCGTGCGCCGCACCACGTGGTTCTCGGCCTTGACCGACGGGCGGACGATCTCGCCGGTGGTCTTGTCCAGCTTCATGTCGATCTCGGTGAACAGCCGGCCGAAGGAGGCGGCACTGGTCACCGAGCGCGGCACGCCGTTGGGGTCGGGGATGCTGCAGGCGTACGCGTTGTGGGTGTGGCCGGTGACGATGGCGCCGACCGCCGGGTCGATCTTCTTCGCTATGTCGACGATCGGGCCGGAGATGCCCTGGCCGGCCGCCCCGCAGTCGTAGTTGTAGACGCTGCTGGCCGGGTAGCCGCCCTCGTGGACCAGCGCGACGATCGAGTTGACGCCCTTGGCCTTGAGCTCCGCGGCGTACTTGTTGATCGTGGTGACCTCGTTGGCGAACTTGAGGCCCTTGACGCCCTCGGCGGTGACGATGTTCGGCGTGCCCTCCAGGGTGACGCCGATGAAGCCGATCTTGACGCCCTGCGACTTGGTCACCCAGTACGGTGGCAGCAGCGGCTTGCCGGACTTCTCGTCGGTGACGTTGGCCGACAGGTAGTTGAAGTTGGCGCCCTTGAAGGTCCGGCCGGGCTCGTAGCAGCCGTCGGTCGGGTGGCAGCCGCCCTCCTGCTTGCGCAGCAGCTCCGCCGCGCCCTGGTCGAACTCGTGGTTGCCGACCGAGGTGACGTCCAGTCCGAGCTTGTCCATCGCCTCGATGGTCGGCTCGTCGTGGAACAGCGCCGAGGTGAGGGGGCTGGCACCGACGATGTCGCCGGCCGCGACGGTGATCGAGTCGTCGGCCGGGATCCGCGCCTTGCGCAGTTCGGTGGCCAGGTACTCGATGCCGCCGGCCGGGGTCGAGATCTCCTTGCCGGTGGCCGGGTCGATCTCCTTGACCGTACCGGAGGAGCCCGCCGGGGGCTCCAGGTTGCCGTGGAAGTCGTTGATCGCCAGCAGCTGGAGGTTGACGGTCTTGTGACGCTTGGCGTTGGCGTCGGCGGCCTGAGCGGCCGTCGGCACGACCACCGTGCCGAACAGACCTGCGGCGGCGACGACGGCGAACGCCGCCCGTCGGGATCTGACGGTGAGCATGAGGGATCCCCTGCACCTCGGAGGAGCACGCGGGCGGCGGAGCGCGCCGGCGCGTGCGCAATGTGTTGCGCGAGTGCAGCCTAGGGTCAACGCGCGTAGCTGTCAGGATGTCGAACGTAACGAGAGGATTACCTGCTGACGAACCACCACCGTCGGACCGGGACGGACCGCCTGCGGACGATCCCCCGGCCTCAGGCAGGGGCCGGGCGTTCAGACCCCCGGTTCGGACGCCAACTGCCGCTCGGCCCGTACCCGTTCGGCCACCGCGTCCTCCGTCATCGCGCGGTCGGTGTACACCAGCGGCCGCTCGGTGTCGGTGATGATGTGCTTCACCACCTGCACGTTGCCGTTGACGTCCCAGACCGCGATGCCCGGCGACAGGGTCGGGATGATCTCCACCGCCCAGCGCGGCAGGCCCAGCACCCGGCCGGTGGCCCGCGCCTCCTCGGCCTTCTGCATGTAGATCGTCCGGGTGGAGGCCATCTTGAGGATCGCCGACGCCTCCTTGGCCGCCGCGCCGTCCACCACGTCCGACAGGTGGTGCACCACCGCCACGAAGGAGAGCCCGAGCCGGCGGCCGAACTTCAACAGCCGCTGGAACAGCTGGGCCACGAACGGGCTGTTGATGATGTGCCAGGCCTCCTCGACCAGGAAGATGCGCTTCTTCCGGTCCGGCCGGATCCAGGTGTGCTCCAGCCACACCCCGACGATCGCCATCAGGATCGGCATCGCGATCGAGTTGCGGTCGATGTGCGAGAGGTCGAAGACGATCAGCGGCGCGTCCAGGTCGATGCCGTCGGTGGTCGGTCCGTCGAACATGCCGCGCAGGTCGCCGTCGACCAGCCGGTCCAGCACCAGCGCCACGTCCAGGCCCCAGGACTGCACCTCGTCCACCGCCACGCCCAGCGACTCCACCGAGGACAGCTCGGGGCTGCGCAGGGTGTCGATGATGTCGTCCAGCACCGGCTGGCGGTCCGTCACCGAGGCGACCACATGGGCGTGCGCCGCCTTCAACGCGAAGCCCGCCCGCTCCTCCAGGCCGCGCCCCATCGCCACCTCGATGATGGTGCGCAGCAACGACAGCTGGCCGGTCTGGGTGATCGCCGGATCCAGCGGGTTGAGCTTCACCCCGCCGTCCCGGGCCGCCATCGGGTCCAGCCGGATCGACTTTATGCCCAGCGCGTTGGCGATCAGGTTCCACTCGCCGACGCCGTCCTCGCCCTGCGCGTCCAGTACCACGACCTGCCGGTCCCGGAACCTCAACTGCCGCAGCACGTACGTCTTCTCCAGCGCCGACTTGCCGTTGCCGGACTCCCCCAGCACCAGCCAGTGCGGGGCGGGCAGCTGCTGCCCGTACAGCTGGAAGGGGTCGTAGACGTACCCCTTGCCGCTGTACACCTCGCGTCCGATGATCACGCCCGAGTCGCCCAGGCCCGGTGCGGCGGTGGGCAGGTAGACCGCCTGCGCCTGGCCGGTGGAGGTGCGCACCGGCAGCCGGGTGGTCTCCACCTTGCCGAACATCAGGCTGGTGAACGCGTCGGTGAGGTTGCCGATCGCCATGGGTGGCCTCCTGGTGCCGGCTAGGGGTGGTCGGGCGCGGTGGGTGGTCGGGCGGGTAGGCGGACGGGCGCGGTGGGTGGACGGGCCCGGTCCCGGAGGACCGGCGCGGGGTTCAGCGGCGGATGCCGGTGGCGAACGGCAGGGTGTTGACGAAGGCCCGGTGGTGCTCTCGGTCGCACCACTCCAGCTTGAGGTAGCTCTTGCCGGCCGAGGCCCGGATGGTCCGCTTGTCGCGGGCCAGCGCCTCGGGGTTGCGCGAGGAGACCGTGATGTAGCCGACCAGGTTAACCCCGGCCGCGCCGGAGGCCAGGTCGTCACCGCGCTGGTCCACCCGGCCGGTGTGGGCCAGGTCGCGCGGGTCGACCGTGCGGTTCATCTTGGCCGCACGACTGGCCTCCGCCTCGTCGTTGGTCTTCTCGGTCAGCATCCGCTCGATCGCGACGTCGGTGGGTTCCAGGTCCATCGTCACCGCCACCGTCCGGATCACGTCCGGGGTGTGCACCAGCAGCGGCGCCAGGAAGTTGACGCCCACCGGGGTGAGCGGCCACTCCTTGATCCAGGCGGTGGCGTGGCACCACGGCTCCCTGGTCGCCGACTCCCTGGTCTTCGCCGTCAGGTACTGCGGGTGGGTCGCGTCCAGCTCGGCCGGCCAGGCGTTGCGCCGGGACATCGCCTGGATGTGGTCGATCGGGTGGTCCGGGTCGTACATCGAGTGCAGCAGCGAGGACAGCCGGGCCTGGCCCAGCGGCTGGCGCACCCGGATGTCCGCCTCGGCCAGCCGGGCGCAGATGTCGGTCAGCTCGCGGGCCATCACGGCCGCCAGCCCGTCGTCGTCCCGGGCCCGCCCGCCGGTCGCGGTGCGGCCCATCGCGTGCGCCTCGGCGGCCAGGTCCCGGGTGTAGTGCATGCAGGCCACCAGGTACGCCCGGTGCTGCTCCGAGGAGGTCGACACCATCGACTGCAACTGGTCGTACGAGTCCTGCAGCCAGCGCGGCGCGTCGTGGTCACCGCGGCGCTCGACGTCCTTGGCATGGGCGTCCGGGTCGGCCGGCAGGGTGCGGGCCAGGATCTGCAGCCGGGTCACGAAGCCGTCCCCGTTGGCGACGTGCTTCAACAACGTGCCGAAGCGGTCGACCAGCGCCTCCTGGTCCTCCGAATCGCGCAGCCCGACGCCCGGGCCCTCGATCTCGATCGCGGCCGTCACCGTCCGCCGCTCCAGGTGCATCAGCACCCCGACCTCGTCCGGCCCGAACGGCGCGGTCAGCCAGCGCAACCGCCCCACCCCGGGCGGCGGACCGACCTCCACCTCCCGGCCGTCCATCCGGGTGCCCGCGTCCATCGCGTCCGAACGCCACAGCCCGCGCCCGCTGCGGACCGTCCGCCGGTAGGTGCGGTTGATCTCCACCCACCGGTAGAACGTCCGCTTGCGGTACGGCACGTAGACCGCCGCGATGGCCAGCAGCGGCAGGCCGATCAGACCGGCGATCCGCAGCGCCAGGACAGGCATCAGCAGACCCCAGAGCATCCCGAGGAACGCCCCGAAGATGATCAGCAGGATCTCCCCGGACTCCCGGTTGCGGCCGATCACCGCGTTCGGGCGGGCCTTGCCGATCAGGTAGGTGCGGCGCTGGTGCACGTACGGCTGGGCGTACTGGGCCCCGTACTGGCCGAGCGGTTCGCTGCTCACTTCCCGTCACCCTCCCTTCGCTGGATTGCTGTCGCGGTTCGGAACCGAGGCCTGCGGCGGCGGCCCGGCCTGCGGCGGCGGGGCCGGCGTCCGGCCGGCGTGCGCGGCGATGCCGGGCGCGACCGAGCCGCCGCCCGCGCCCCCGCCGCCCCCGGCCCCCTGCGGACCGCGGTCGCCGTGGGTGGAGATGCCCTGCTTCATCAGGTTCGCCGTCCCGTTGATCATCGCCGAACCGGCCTGCACCGCGCTGGCCCGGGCCCGGCGCATGTTCAGCATCTCGTCACCGAAGGTCGGGACGAAGCGGTACACCGCGGCGCTCGCGAAGATCGACAGGAACAGGATCGCCAGCCCGGACAGCACCCGGGCGAAGTCGTCGTTGGCCCCGGCACCGGTCGCCACCGCGCCCGCCAGACCCAGGATGATCACGATGATCGGCTTCGCCAGGTCCACCGCCAGCATCATCCCGGCCCACCGGCGCACGTGCTTCCACAACTGCCGGTCCACCAGCCCCGCGTACACCGCCGTCCCCAGCAGCGCCCCCACGTAGAGCATCGCCGCCCGGATCACCAGCTCGATCCAGAGCACCGCCGCCGCCAGCACCGCGACCAGCGACACGAGCACCAGGATCAGCGGGCCGCCGCCGACGTTCCCCTTCTCCAGGGTGTCGGCGAACCCGCCCAGGTAGGTCCCGGTGTCCGACTTCGTCCCGACCGCGATCGCCTTCGTCAGCCCGTCCGTCACGCTCACCACGGTGAACAGGATCAACGGCGTGAACGCGGAGGCCACCACCGTCAGCCACAGGAAGCCGACCGCCTCCGAGATCGCCGTCGTCAACGGCGCCCCGCGCACCGCCCGCTTGGTCACCGCCAGCAGCCACAGCACCAGCGTGATCACCGTCGACACGGCGAACACCACGGCGTACTGCTGCAGGAACGACTGGTTGGTGAAGTCCACCGACGTCGTCCCGTCGATCGCCCCCGACAGGTTCCGCACCACCCACGCCGCCGCCTGGGCACACCCCTTGGCGAGCGACCCGAGCGGATCGGTCACGTTGTTGACGGCGCCGCCGCCGGGGAGGGCGCCACCGCCGGGTGGCGCACAGTAGACGTCGTTGCCCGGGAGCGGAACTCCGGGGCAGGCGGAGTTGGTCGTCCCGGTGCTGGGGGTGGGCGACGGCTCGGCCATCGCGCGACCGGCCGCCAGCACGACCGAGGAGGCCCCGAGCAGCGCTGCCCCGGCCACCCGGCCGACTATCCTCCGGACGAGACCCGAGTTACCGTCAGCGGGCATAGCGGAAGCCTCCGAACTGCTCGACGGCACCAGTGATCTCCTCCGCGGTCGCGGCTTGCTGGTCCTGCGGGACCGGAGCCGGGCCCGATGCTCGGCTGAAGTCGGTGAGCTTCCAGTCGCTCCCGGTCCAGCGCAGACTGAGGTTGAGCGTGAACCACTCATCGGAAACCGGCTTGGTCGACCGCTCGCCGGCCAGGCCGAACAGGCCCGTGCACCAGACGTCGACCTTGACGCTGTCCGAGTTGTACCCAACGCTCCTGGTCCCGACCGGGATCGTCCGGCTGACGAAGGTCAAACCCTTGGGCGGCCTGCCCTGGGCGTCCACTCCGAACCGAGCCGCCGTTTCCGGCGTGAACCCCTGGTCCAGCCGGCTCTGCAGGGCCGCGGCGGAGCCCGGGTCGGCGATGGTGGCGACGATGGTGTGGCGGCTGTCGGCGCGGAGCATGTCCGCGGAGCCGATCGCCACCGCGTAGTTGGCGGCGGCGGACTGGGCGCCCTGGTCGCTGTGCGGGTAGCCGGAGGCGATGCCGTTGACGGTGGTGCCGACGGGCTGGTCGCCGCTGGGGGCGGGGCCGGCGCCGGAGCCGGCGCTGGGGGCCGCCCGGTCGGCGGAGCTGCCGCCGCTGCCGGAGCCCGGTTTGCCGCGGTTGGCGACGGAGATGGCGACGACGAGCAGGGTGACGACGACGAGCACGGTCAGCAGGGTGCGCAGCGGCCTGGACTGACGTGAGGTCGGCAGTGCGGAGGGCTGTTCGTCGACCGGCAGCCGCGTACGGGTGTGCGGCTGGTCGTCGGACAACGGCACGGCGGCCCTCCTGGTGCGGGGAGCCGGGCGGCTCCGGGGGCCCTCCGTCCGGGGGCGGGCGCGGACGGGGGGTGGGAACGAGGGTGGACTCCTGGCGGGTCGGCCCGCTGGGGAGGTCCGGGCGGGAACCTGTCCTCAGGCGGGCCGGGTCACTGCTGTCCGATCGTCAGATAGCCATGCCGTAGACAATGGTGAACAGAGTGCCGAGTGATCCAATGATGAACACGCCGGTCAGCCCGGCGATGATCAGCCCCTTGCCCTGTTCGGCGCCGAAGCTGTCCCGCATCGCGGTCGCGCCGATCCGCTGTTTGGCCGCACCCCACACCGCGATGCCGAGGCAGACGAGGATGGCGACGGCCATGATGACCTCGACCATCACCCGGGCCTCCGACCCGAGGCTGGCGAAGGGGCCCCAGTCGGGGGCGATCCCGCCGATGATGGTGTCGATGTTCGGCTTCTTGGGAGGGTCCTCGGCCAGGTGGCCGACCGCATAGGTGTGCACGCTGCTCACGTTCATTTCCATCTCACCGCCCGATCAGGCAAATTCAAGGGCCCGGACCCCGCCCGCGCGAAGGGTCGGTGCCTATTCTTGGCCAGATCTGATGTCGACTTGGCTACTTCTCGCGGATTGGTCGTGAGGCATCGGACACGTACGCGAGGATGTCCACCGTACGAAGGATAGCGCTCACTCTTTGTATCTCTGATGATTGCGGTGAGCAACGCCTTCCGGGACACTTCGACTGACGATTCGTCGGGATGGTGCTGATGGTACTCCGGAAGGCCGGTACGGCCGCCGCTGCGGCGGGAGTTGTCGCGTTCGGGTTCCTCGGTCTGGTGACGATGGGGACGTATGCGGCGGGTGGGACACCACAGCTGGCGGCGAATCGTTCCGCCCTCTCCCCCGGCACCGTTCCGGCGGCCTACCAGGACGCGATCCAGAAGTGGGGCTCGCTCTGCTCGGAGATCTCCCCGCCGATGCTCGCGGCGCAGCTGTACCAGGAAAGCGGTTTCGACCCCAAGGCCCAATCCGGCGTCGGAGCACAGGGAATGGCGCAGTTCATGCCGGGCACCTGGCCGATGTACGCCACGGACGGCGACGGGGACGGCAGGAAGGACGTCTGGAACCCGTACGACGCGATCGCCACCGCGGCGGCCTACGACTGCGCGCTCGCCAAGGACGTGGCCGGTGTGCCGGGCGATCCGCAGGCCAACATGCTGGCCGCCTACAACGCCGGCCCGTACGCGGTGACGACGAACCGGGGCATCCCGCCGTACCGGGAGACCCAGGGGTACGTACGGAACATCCAGGCGATGGCCCGGAGCTTCGCGGCGCCGACCGCGCCGGTGGAGGTGTCCGCGCAGTCGGCCGCCGCGATCTACTTCGCGCAGACCAAGCTCGGCACGCCGTACCTGTGGGGCGGCGAGGGGCTGGCCTCGCAGAACGGGCAGTTCGACTGCTCCGGGCTCACCAAGGCCGCGTTCGAGACCGTGGGGATCGAACTCCCCCGGGTGGCCAACGACCAGTGGTACGCCGGTCCGCACCCGTCGCGCGATCAGTTGCGGCCGGGGGACCTGGTGTTCTTCGCGACGGACCTGGGCGACCCGCGCACCATCCACCACGTGGGGATCTACGTCGGCGGCGGCTACATGCTCAACGCGCCGCACACCGGGGCGGTGATCCGCTACGACAAGATCGACACCAGGGAGTACATCGGGGCGACCCGGGTCACCTCGGACGGCGCCCAGGCGCTGCCGACGCGTGGTGGCGGCGGCAACGGCGCGGTCAACGCCCCGAGCCGCCCGGGCACGACGGCGCCGACCCCGACCGCCCCCGGAAGCCGGCCCGCGGCCGCCGCCCCGGCCGCCCCGACGGCCGCGGGGCGGGTCAACGGGGCCGCCGGAACCGGTGGGACCGGCTGAGTCGTCCACCGATCTGTGTGCGGCCTGTGGACGCTGAGTCAAGTTTCCATAACCGCGCGTTTCCGTGGAACGCTGGGTCCCGGCGATGACGTTGGGTCCGGTGGTCCCTCGTCAGCTTCGCGCGCCGGGCGGGCCCCGGCGGGATCGAACAGGTGCAGCGGACCAGAAGGAGGTGCGGCGTGTCGACGCCGCTTGCCGACACGACCAACCCCGACCTCGGTCTGCTCTACGCCGTCAACGGCCTGGCCAAGCGCTCCCCGCAGTGGCTCGACCACGCGGTGTCGTGGATCGGCGAGTACGGCATCCTGATCGGCCTCGCGCTGCTCGGGCTGGTGGGCTGGCTGCAGGCCAGACGCCGGCCGGACGCGCCGGTGGCGATCGCCGGGCTGCTCTGGGTGCCGCTCTCGGTGGCCGTCGCCGAGCTGGCCAACCTGCCGATCGCCGCGATCGTGGACCGGCCCCGGCCCTTCGTCGACCACCCGGGGCTGCTGGTGCTGGTGGACGGCAAGGCCGGCACCCACTCCTTCGTCAGCGACCACTCGACCATGACGATGGCCGTGGCGGTGGCGCTGTTCCTGGTGAACCGGAGGCTGGGCTGGATCGCCGGGGGCCTGGCCCTGCTCCAGGGCTTCTGCCGGATGTTCATGGGCGTCCACTACCCGACGGACGTGATCGGCGGCTTCGCGCTGGCGGTCGCCGTGGTGCTGCTGCTGGCGCCGATCGCGATGGCGGTGCTGGTCCCGTTCTGCCACGCGCTGACCCGGACGGCGGTGGCCCCGCTGGTCCGGGCGCCGGAGCGCGGCGCCGCCGCCGGCCGGGGCGCCGAGCGGCGCGGCCGCCGAAGCGGACGGGGAGCGGCGCGCCGGGAGGAGCGGCCGCCGGAGTCCGACCTCGCGGCCTGAGGCCCGGGGGCCATAGGCCGCACCGAACACGCATCGAACGCCCCCGAAGGGTCGGTCCGGGCGCCGGCTAGGCCGACGCGTCGGCTCCGTACTCGGCGAGGTGGTCGGCCCCCTCGCGGCGGGCGAGGTCCCGGGAGCGGCGGGCGGCGGAGTACCAGCCGCAGCTGCAGGTCGCGAAGGCGAAGGAACCGCGTTCGCTGAGCGCGACGCGGTGCTCGGGCATCGGGGTGGTGCCGGGGGCGACCGGCAGCTCACTGTGCACGGGATTCACCGTAACGCGCCGGGCGACCGGCACGCGACACCCGCCGGTTCCCGCCGGACCCGTAACCCTTCGCGATCCAACTCGTTTGCCCGGAAAGAGCTCTGCCCTCCCGGCACCCCAGCCGGTGCCGCAGTCGGCGGGGCAGTCGGTCCCGAGGGGGTTGTCGCGAGGATGAAGATGACCGACCAGCAGCGAACCGGGCGGCCGGCGCGCCGTCCGGGGCCGCGCCTGCGCTCGGCGGCCGGCGCCGCCGTGCTCGCCGCCGCGCTGGCCGCGGGGGCGGCCGGGTGCTCGGCCCACTCCGGTGGCGGCTCCTCCGACCAGCAGTCGAACGCGCCCGACCAGCTGGCCACCGACCCGGTGACGGCGGTGCGCAACGCGGCGGACATCACCGGGCGCACCGGTTCCGCGCACGCGGCCACCGAGCTGGTCACGGAGTCCGCGGACAAGAAGGCGTCCTTCTCCGGCACCGGTGGCTACGACTACGTGAAGCGGATCGGCCGGCTGGAGGTCCAGGTGCCGCCGGGGGCGGCGACCACCGGAAAGATCGTCGAGGTGGTCCTGCCGGGCACCGTCTACCTGCAGAACAGCGGCGCCAAGGTGCCCGAGGGCAAGTGGGTGAAGCTGGACGTGCGCCAGCTGCCGGACGGCAACCTGGTCAGCAGCGGCGCCACCGACCCGGCCACGGCGGCGGGGGCGCTGCGCGGGGTGCAGAAGGCCGACCTGGTCGGCACCGAGACGGTGGACGGCACCCCGCTGCACCACTACCGCGGCACCCTGGACCTGGCCAAGGCGGCCGACGCCACCGGCGGCCGGGGCGGGGACGGCCTGCGGATGGGCGGGCAGACCTTCACCGTCAAGGAGGTCCCGTACGACGCCTGGCTGGACGACCAGGGGCGGCTGCACAAGGTGGTGGAGGTGTTCACCTTCGCCGGGGTGGCCGGCTCGAAGGAGGCCAAGGACCAGGTGAAGGTCACCTCGACCACCGCCCTGTCGGACTTCGGCAAGCCGGTCGAGGCGGCCGAGCCGCCGGCCTCGGACATCTACCAGATGAAGCCGACGGAGAGCCCGAAGTAGCGCCCCGGCGCCGGGGCGGAACGGGGCGCCGCCGCGGCGGGTGGCCGTCCGGGGAGCGACGGCCACCCGTTTCGGCGGCGCCGAGATGGCCCGTCCGTGCCATGTGGACGGGCCCCGGAGTGCCTAGGCTGGACGTCGGGTGGCTGCCGCCCGGGCTGGCGAGGCACTGAAGGGGTGGTGCAGGTGGTGTCGTCCACGGGCGGCCGCAGCGGCGGCCACGACGACGCGGCCCTCGACGAGATCGAGCTGGCCGGCGAGCTGATGATCGCCGCGACGGCCAGCGCCGGTGACCGGCTGCCGACCGAGCGGATCGACGAGGTGCTGCTGGACCGGGTGGACCCGGCCCGGGCCGAGCGGGAGGGCGAGGGCTGACGGCCCCGGCCGACGGCCCCGGGGGGTCAGCTGCGCAGCAGTCGGCCGATCGCGGCCGTGGCCTCCGCCACCTTGGCGTCCAGCTCGACGCCGCCCTGTTCGGCGGCCGCGGCGACGCAGTGCCGCAGGTGCTCCTCCAGCAGGGAGAGCGCGAAGGACTGCAGGGCCTTGGTGCTGGCCGAGACCTGGGTGAGCACGTCGATGCAGTAGACGTCTTCGTCCACCATCCGCTGGAGGCCGCGGATCTGGCCCTCGATCCGGCGCAGCCGCTTGAGGTGGGCGTCCTTCTGCGCGCTGTAGCCGTGCGGGCCGTGTCCGCCGTGGCCCGCGGCGGCGGGGGTGGCGGCCCCGGGCCCGGTCCCGGGCGCGTGGTCCGGCTCGGTGCGCGCTTGCGTCGTGGTCATCGGCCCGCCTTCGTCTGAGTGCCTGGTGGCTGCGTCGGCCTCCAGTGTCCAACACCGGGGCCCCGCGTGGTGTTCCGACGGCCCACCCGGCATGTGCCGAACGGCCTGGTGGGGGTCGCGGCGGGGTTAACCCGTCTGAGCGGCGCCCCGGTCTTCCGCACGCGGGACGGGGCAAACGCGTCGAGGTTCCGTCAGACTGAGTCCTTGCGTCCGCACCTGGCGGTGCGGTCCGGGACAGCCGGTGCGGCAGCCGAACGGAAGGGGAGGTTCCGCCTCCCCGGTCACCACCCCGTTTGCGCGATCGCGCTCGGTTGCACCTAGCATCGTTCAGTCCGTACCCCGCACATCGGAGAATTCCGTGCGTTTTAGCCTGACCCCGAAGGAGACGAGTTTCTACGACATGTTCGCCGCCGCCGCGGAGAACCTGGTCGTCGGATCGAAGCTCCTGCTGGAACTGCTGGGATCAGACGTGTCGGCCCGCGCGGAGATCGTCGAGCGCATGCGCGCCGCCGAGCACGCCGGGGACGACACCACCCATGCCGTCTTCCACCAGCTGAACTCCTCCTTCATCACGCCCTTCGACCGCGAGGACATCTACAGCCTCGCCTCGTCGCTGGACGACATCATGGACTTCATGGAGGAGGCCGTCGACCTGGTCGTCCTCTACGACATCCAGACCCTGCCGAAGGGCATCGAGCAGCAGATCGAGGTGCTGGCGCGCGCCGCGGAGCTCACCGCCGAGGCGATGCCGAACCTGCGCAGCATGTCGAACCTGACCGAGTACTGGATCGAGGTCAACCGGCTGGAGAACCAGGCCGACCAGATCCACCGCAAGCTGCTCGCCCACCTGTTCTCCGGTCAGTACGACGCCATCGAGGTCCTCAAGCTCAAGCAGGTCGTGGACGTCCTTGAGGAGGCGGCGGACGCGTTCGAGCACGTCGCCAACACGGTGGAGACCATCGCCGTCAAGGAGTCCTGACCCTCGTGGACATGGCTGCACTCATCGCCGTCATCGGCGTTGCGTTCTTCTTCACGTACACCAACGGCTTCCACGACTCGGCGAACGCGATCGCCACGTCGGTCTCCACCCGGGCGCTGACCCCGAAGGCCGCGCTCGCGATGGCCGCCGTGATGAACCTGGCCGGTGCCTTCCTGGGCAGCGGGGTGGCGCACACCGTCTCGAAGGGGATCATCGAGACCCCCCATGGCAACCAGGGGATGGCGATCCTGTTCGCGGCCCTGGTCGGGGCGATCGCCTGGAACCTGGTCACCTGGTACTTCGGCCTGCCGTCCTCCTCCTCGCACGCGCTGTTCGGCGGCCTGGTGGGTGCGGCCCTGGCCGGCGGCACCGAGGTGATCTGGAGCGGCGTGATCGACAAGATCGTCGTCCCGATGATCGTCTCGCCGGTGGTCGGCCTGGTCGGCGGCTTCATCGTGATGCTGGCGATCCTGTGGATCTTCCGCCGGGCCAACCCGCACAAGGCCAAGCGCAACTTCCGGGTCGCCCAGACCGCCTCGGCCGCCGCGATGGCGCTGGCCCACGGCCTGCAGGACGCCCAGAAGACCATGGGCATCGTGGTCATGGCGCTCACCATCTCCGGCCACCAGACCACCGGTGACATCCCGGTCTGGGTGAAGATCTCCTGCGCGACCATGCTCTCGCTGGGCACCTACGCCGGCGGCTGGCGGATCATGCGGACCCTCGGCCGCAAGATCATCGAGCTGGACCCGCCGCAGGGCTTCGCGGCCGAGGCCACCTCCTCGGTGATCATGTACATCACGTCGTTCGTCTTCAAGGCGCCGATCTCCACCACCCACGTGATCACCGCGGCGATCATGGGCGCGGGGGCCACCAAGCGGATCCGCGCGGTGCGCTGGGGCGTCGCCAAGAACATCGTGCTCGGCTGGTTCATCACGATGCCGGCGGCCGCCGTCGTCGCAGCGCTGATGTACTGGTTCGTCCACCTCTTCTGGGGCTGACCCCCGAACGGCCACGGCCCGAGCACCCCGGAGGCGGGCAAGTCCCGCCCCGAGCCGAAGGGGCGCGCCGGTGCCGAAAGGGAGAAGCGAGGGAGCGACGGAGGAGCGAGGGAGCGCCGACCGTCGGCACCGGGTCCGAGCGCCCCGGAGGCGAGCGGGCGAGTAACAGCGAGCGGGCGAGCCCCCGCCCCGAGCCGAAGGGGCGCGCCGGTGCCGAAAGGGAGAAGGGCCAAGCCGCCGACGAAGGAGGTGGCGCAGTGCCCGCCGACCGTCGGCACCGGGTCCGAGCGCCCCGGAGGCGAGCGGGCGAGTAACAGCAAGCAGGGCCCGCCCCCACATCTCGGGGGCGGGCCCTTCTTCATGTCCCGCGGCGGCACCGCCATGCAGCACCACGGGACAGCTGGGGTCGGTCTAGCCGAAGCGGCCGGAGATGTAGTCCTCGGTCGCCTGCACCGACGGGTTGGAGAAGATCCGCTGGGTGTCGTCCAGCTCGATCAGCTTGCCCGGCTGGCCGACGCCGGCCAGGTTGAAGAAGGCGGTGCGGTCGCTGACGCGGGCCGCCTGCTGCATGTTGTGGGTCACGATGACGATGGTGAACTGCGACTTCAGCTCGCCGATCAGGTCCTCGATGGCGAGGGTGGAGATCGGGTCGAGCGCGGAGCAGGGCTCGTCCATCAGCAGGACCTGCGGCTCGACCGCGATCGCGCGGGCGATGCACAGGCGCTGCTGCTGACCGCCGGAGAGGCCGGCGCCCGGCTTGTTCAGCCGGGTGTGGACCTCCTTCCAGAGGTTGGCGCCCTTCAACGAGCGCTCCACCACCTCGTCCAGGACGGCCTTCTTCTTCACGCCGGCGAGCTTGAGCCCGGCGACCACGTTGTCGTAGATCGACATGGTCGGGAACGGGTTCGGGCGCTGGAAGACCATGCCGATCGAGCGGCGCACGGCGACCGGGTCGACGTTGGAGGCGTACAGGTTCTCGTCGTCCAGGAGGACCTTGCCCTCGACCCGGGCGCCGGGGATCACCTCGTGCATCCGGTTGAGGGTGCGCAGGAAGGTGGACTTGCCGCAGCCGGAGGGGCCGATGAAGGCGGTCACCGAGCGGGGCTCGATGCTCATCGAGATGTCCTCGATGGCCTTGGTGGTGCCGTAGTAGGCCGACAGTCCGCTGACGTCGATGCGCTTGGCCATGATCGTTTGCTTCTCTCGTCTGTCTTCGTACGTCAGTCGGTCGCTCAGTGTCCGGCCTTGGGCGAGCGCCAGCGTGCGATGCCCCGGGCGATGAGGTTGAGCCCCATCACGAAGGCGATCAGCACCAGCGCGGCGCCCCAGGCGCGGGCGTAGCCGAAGTCGTTGTTGACCACCGAGTACTGCTGCCAGATGTACATCGGCAGGGACTGCTGCGGTCCGTCGAACGGGTTGCTGTTGATGTAGTCGGCGCCGAACACCAGCATCATCACCGGGGCGGTCTCGCCCGTGATGCGGGCGACCGCGAGCATCACACCGGTGGTGATGCCGCCGATCGCGGTGGGGATGACGATCCGCAGGATGGTCTTCCACTTCGGCACGCCGAGGGCGTACGAGGCCTCGCGCAGCTCGTTCGGGACGAGCTTGAGCATCTCCTCGGTCGACCGGACCACGACCGGGATCATCAGGATCGCCAGCGCGAGGCTGCCCGAGAAGCCGGAGTAGCTGAACCCCAGAGCGAGGTTCCAGAGCGAGAGGATGAACAGACCGGCGACGATCGACGGGACGCCCGTCATGACGTCGACGAAGAAGGTGACCGCCTTGGCGAGCCGGCCGCGGCCGTACTCCACCAGGTAGACGGCGGTCAGCAGACCGAGCGGGGCGGCCATCAGAGTGGCCAGGCCGACCTGCTGGAGGGTGCCGAGCAGCGCGTGGTAGATGCCGCCGCCGGGGCCGCTCTGGATCACGCCCTTCATCGAGTGGCTCAGGAAGTTCCCGTTCACCACGCCGATGCCCTGCTGGATCGTGTAGATGGTCAGCGAGGCCAGCGGGACGACGGCCAGGATGAAGGCGACCCAGACCACCGAGGTGGCGAAGCGGTCCTTGGCCTGCCGGCGGCCCTCGACCTGGGCCGAGATCAGGTAGCTGCCGGCCAGGAACAGCAGAGCGGAGAGCAGGCCCCACTGGAGGTGGCTCTCCAGGCCGGCGGCGGCGCCGATCCCGCAGCCGACCGCGATCGCGCCGACGGCGACGACGGGCGGGGTCCACTTGGGCAGCCGGTTGGCGGTGAGCTTCGGGCCGACCTGCGGCCGGGCGTCCTCGGGGACGGTGACGGTGGTCATGCGTTGGCCCCCGAGTACTCCTTGCGGCGGGCGATGATCAGTCGCGCGGCACCGTTCACCAGCAGGGTGATCACGAACAGGACGAGGCCGGAGGCCATCAGGGCGTCGCGGCCGTTGTTGCCGGCCTCGGCGAACTTCAGCGCGATGTTCTGCGCGAAGGTGCCGCCGCCGGCGTCCAGGATGTGCAGCGACAGGATGCTGTTGGCGGAGAGCACCACCGCGACCGCGATGGTCTCGCCGAGCGCCCGGCCGAGGCCGAGCATCGAGGCCGAGATGATGCCGGGGCGGCCGAACGGCAGCACCGCGGTGCGGATCATCTCCCAGCGGGTCGCGCCGAGGGCGAGCGCCGCCTCCTCGTGCATCCGCGGCACCTGGCGGAACACCTCGCGGGAGACCGCGGTGATGATCGGCAGGATCATGATCGCCAGCAGGATGCCGACGGTGAACAGGTTGCGCGGGGTGCCGGTCCTGGTCTGGTCGAAGATGTACGTCCAGCCCAGGTACTGGTTGAGCCAGCTGGTCAGCCCGTCCATGTGCGGCACGAGGAACAGCGCGCCCCAGAGGCCGTAGACGATGCTGGGGACGGCGGCGAGCAGGTCGACCAGGTAGGCGAACGGCTGGGCGATCCGGCGCGGCGCGTAGTGCGAGATGAACAGCGCGATCCCGATGGCCACCGGGACGGCGATCGCCATCGCGATGACGGCGCTGACGATGGTGCCGAAGGCCAGCACGGCGATGCCGAAGACCGGCTTCGGGGCGTCCGGCGTCCACTCGAAGGTGGTGAGGAAGTTGCCGTGGTTGTTGCCGAGGGCCAAGACCGAGCGCCAGGCCAGGAAGCCGGCGATCGCGGCCATGATGACCAGCAGCAGGACGCCCGCACCGCGGGCGAGGTTCATGAAGATCTTGTCGCCGACGCGGCTGTCGCGCCGTCGGCTTTCCCTGCCTCGCGGGGCGGCAGGGGAGGATGAAGTCATTGGTCTACTCCGGTCTGGTGGTGCCGCCCCGGTAGGGGGTCGGCACCATGGCGGCGGTGCCCCGGACGTTGGTGCTGGGTTGGTGCGTTCCGGCGGGACGGCCCCGGCCCCCCTCGCTCACGGGGCCGTCCCACCGGGGGTCCTGTCGGGTCAGGCGAGGGTGCCGACCGCGGCCTTCACCTTGTCGCCGATCGCGGCCGGCATCGGGACGTAGCCCTTGTCGCCGATCGACTTCTGGGCGGCGTCGCTGATGGTGTAGTTCAGGAAGGACTTGAGGGTGTCCAGCGTCTCGGCCTTGTTGCCCTTGTCGCAGGCGATCTCGTAGGTCACCAGGACGATCGGGTAGGCGTTGTCGGCCTTGGTGCCGTAGTCCAGGGCGAGGGCGAGGTCGCCGTCGGTGCCCGTGACCGTGGACGAGGCGATGGTGAGCGCGGCGTTGGCGGCGGTCGCCTCGACCGGCTTGGCGGCACCGGTGGCGATCTGGGCGCTCTTGAGGTTGTTGGTCTGGGCGTAGGACAGCTCGGCGTAGCCGATCGAGTTCTTGACCTGCTTGATCTGGGCCGCGACGCCGGCGCTGCCGTTCGCGGACTGGCCGAGCTTGCCCTTCCACGCCTTGCTCGGCTCGGCGGTCCAGGCGCCGCCACCGGTCTTGGCGAAGTAGGAGGTCAGGTTGAAGGTGGTGCCGGAGTCGTCCGAGCGGTGGAAGCTCTGGATCTCGGCGTCCGGCAGCTTGGCGCTCGGGTTCAGGGCGACGATGGCCGGGTCGTTCCACTTGGTGATCTGCGAGTCGAAGATCTTGGCGGCGGTCGGGCCGTCCAGGACCAGGTTGTCGACGCCCTCGATGTTGTAGACCAGCGAGACCAGACCGGCCACCATCGGCAGGTCGATCGCCTTGCCGCCGGTGCAGACGGCCTTGGAGGCGTCGACATCGGCCGGCTTGAGGGCGAAGTCGGTGCCGGCGAAGGCGACCTTGCCCTGGGTGAACTGCTGGACGCCGGCACCGGAGCCGCCGCCGCTGTAGTTGATCGTGGTGCCGGAGCAGGCGGCGCCGAAGTTGGTCTTCCACACGTCGATCGCCGGGGCCTGCGCGGTCGAACCGGCGCCCAGGAGCGTGCCGGCCTTGCCACAGTTGATCGCGGCACCGGCCGCGGAGGAGCCGCTGGAACCGCTGGACGCCGTGTTGTTGTTGTTGTCCGACCCGCAGGCGGCGAGCGACAGCGAGCTGACGAGCGCCATGGCACCGATGGCGAGGGCCTTGGAGCGGCCGTTCCGCTGGAGCTTCACAGGGGTGTCCCTTTCTGTGGCATTGCCCGCTGCGCAGGCCGTAGGAGTACGGCTGAGCATGGGTTTTGCTGTGGTCCGGGGCCCGTTCGGCCCGCCGGTAGTCCCGAAGTTAGGCCGGGTAGGTGACACGACAGCCGGTCGCAAGTGAACGGGAAGTGAACCTCGAACGGATGACAGGAAACTACGTCACGTAGTAACGGTTGCGTCACGGCACGGGCGCGGGGAGATCACTTCCGCCGCTCCTCCACCGACGCCGACCCGCCCGTCCGTACGGGCCTCGCCCCCAGGATCACCAGCAGCGCATCGATCAGCAACCGGTCGCGGTCATGGGTCAGCCGCGCCCGGGCCTTGCCCGCCGGCAGCCAGTCCAGGCGGTCGACCTCGCGGTTCGGCCGGAAGGCCCCGGCGGTCGGCACCGCGGCCCAGTACCGGACCTCCTTGGGGCGGCCCTGCGCCGGGTAGTGCTGGGTGGGCAGCTCCGGGCCGAGCAGGCAGTCGAAGCCGGTCTCCTCCCGCACCTCGCGCAGCGCCGCCTCGACCACGCCCTCGCCCGGGTCGAGCTTGCCCTTCGGCAGGCTCCAGTCGTCGTACTTCGGACGGTGGATCACCGCGATCCGCGGCCGCCCCAGTCGGCCGCTGGGCTTCGGCCGGCCGGGCAGCCAGAGCACCGCGCCCGCCGCCAGGATCACCGGGCCGCGGACCGGTGCGGCCGCCGCCGGGCCCACCGCGGGGTTCACCGCAGGACCCACTGCGGGAGACGCCGGCGGGTTCGCTGCCGGGTCCGCTGCCCGGCCGGTGCTCAGGCGATCGTGCAATTCAAGCCGTCCGTGGTGCGGGGGAATGCCCCCAGCCCTCGGCAGGGGGGAGCTCCAGCCACCCGTCCGGGGACGGCGGGAGCTCGGGCCACCGGCGGCCGAAGGCGTACCGCGCCGCCTCGACCTCCAGTCGTTGATCAGCATGCACCACGCCCAGCACATAGGCGGTCGCGGGGGTGATCCGCGGGGTGCGCGCCGCGGTCGCGGCGGTCATCGCGGCGTCCGCGGCCTCCTGGTGCCGGGCCAGCACCGCGTCCAGCTCGTCCAGCTCGGGGGACGGCCGGGCGCACACCTCCAGCGCGTACCGGGCCCGCTTCACCAGGATCCGCAGCCGCGACCAGGGCGCGTCGTCGGCCGCCAGCGCGGCGTCCGCGTCCGCCACCCCGCGCGCCGCCGGCACCGCGCCCAGCCGGCGCAGCCCGTCCCCGCCGTACGGGGTCGCGGCCCGCTGCAGCGGCAGCTGCTGGGCGCTCACCGCCAGCGCGGTGAACGCGGCCGCCGCCTGCGGCCGCAGCACCGCCGAGGCCCGGCCCCCGGCCGCCTCCAGCAGCGGCGCCTCGCCGACCAGCAGGGTCATCCGGTCCGCCAGCGCGTGCAGCCGGGCCGAGCGGAGCTCCTGGAGCACCGTGGAGTGCGCCCTGGTCCGGGCCAGGGTCAGCTGCCGGTCCAGCAGCGCCCGCGCCTTGGGGGCGCCCGCGTGCCCGGCCAGCATGCCCGTCCCCTCCGGGTCGGTGCCGCTCAGCGAGTCCACCGCGCCCAGCAGCCGGGCCGAGCGGCGGACGTAACCGGGCTCCAGCGCCAACAGGTTGAGCAGCCAGCGCAGTTCGGTGCGCGACTCCTGCGCCCAGGACTGCTCGAACACGGCCCCGAAGGTGTGCAGCAGCCCGCCGATCCGCCGCACGGCCCGCAGCAGGTCGGCGGTGCCGCTCGCCGGAACGGCCGCGGCCGACCCCGGTCTGGCGCCGACCTCGCCCACCGCGAGCGGCAGGGCGCGCAGGAACGCGCCGGCCTGGGCGGTGAGTTGGCGGGAAAGGATGTCCCCGGCGGTCGCTGTGGAGGCCGCCTGGGCCGTCATCGGCGCTTCGGTCATGGCGTGGTAGATCCCCGTTCCCCCGGGGCCCTTCCCCGGGGCTGGTGGCCGACCGCCGGAGCAGCTCCCCCCGGGGCCCCGGGGGCCCCGACTGCTCCGGCGGCTCGCATCAGTGGACGCGTCAGCGCGAGGTGGCGGCCCGGCGGCGCTGGCGCGAGTCGATGAGCAGGTCCTGGACGTGCCGCAGCGGCTTGCCCTCGGCGTCCTGCGAACGGCGTTCCCAGGCGCCGTCCGGGCCCAGGTGCCAGGACTCGGTCTCGTCCGACACCCCGAGGTCGATCAGCCCGGACAGCTCGGCCCGGTGCGCCGGATCGGTGATCCTGAGCAGCGCCTCGATCCGGCGGTCCAGGTTGCGGTGCATCATGTCGGCGCTGCCGATCCACACTTCGGGATCACCGTTGTTGCCGAACACGAAGATCCGGGAGTGCTCCAGGAAGCGCCCCAGGATGCTGCGCACCCGGATGTTCTCGCTCAGCCCGGGCACCCCCGGACGGACCGCGCAGATGCCGCGGACCCAGACGTCCACCGGCACCCCGGCCTGCGAGGCCCGGTAGAGCGCGTCGATCAGGGCCTCGTCGACGATCGAGTTGACCTTGATCTTCACGTACGCGGGCCGGCCGGCCCGGTGGTGGGCGATCTCGTTGTGGATCCGGGAGACCAGCCCGTCGCGCAGGCCGCGCGGGGCGGTCAGCAGCCGGCGGTAGGACTCCCGGCGCGAGTAGCCGGACAGTCGGTTGAAGAGGTCCGAGAGGTCCGCGCCGACCTGCGGGTCGGAGGTGAGCAGGCCGAGGTCCTCGTACAGCCGGGCGGTCTTCGGGTGGTAGTTGCCGGTGCCGACGTGCGAGTAGCGGCGCAGGGTGTCGCCCTCCTCGCGGACCACCAGCGACAGCTTGCAGTGGGTCTTGAGCCCGACCAGGCCGTAGACCACGTGACAGCCGGCCTCCTCCAGCTTGCGCGCCCACTTGATGTTGGCCTGCTCGTCGAAGCGCGCCTTGATCTCGACCAGCACCAGCACCTGCTTGCCGGACTCGGCGGCGTCGATCAGCGCGTCCACGATCGGCGAGTCGCCGGACGTGCGGTACAGGGTCTGCTTGATCGCCAGCACGTCCGGGTCGGCGGCGGCCTGCTCCAGGAAGGCCTGCACCGAGGTGGAGAAGCTGTCGTACGGGTGGTGCAGCAGCACGTCGCGCTCGCGCATCGCGGCGAAGATGTCCGGCTGCGAGGCGGACTCGACGTCGGTCAGCCCGCGGGCCGTACCGGCCACGAACTTCGGGTACTTGAGCTCCGGCCGGTCCAGCTCGGCGATGCCGAACAGGCCGGTCAGGTCCAGCGGACCGGGCAGCGGGAAGACCTCCGCCTCGGTGATGTTCAGCTCCCGCACCAGCAGGTCCAGGATGTAGGGGTCGATCGACTCCTCGACCTCCAGCCGGACCGGCGGGCCGAAGCGCCGCCGCATCAGCTCCTTCTCCAGGGCCTTGAGGATGTTCTCGGTGTCGTCCTCCTCCACCTCCAGGTCCTCGTTGCGAGTGACCCGGAAGGCGTGGTGGGCCAGCACCTCCATCCCCGGGAAGAGCTCCTCCAGGTGCGCGCCCATGACGTCCTCCAGCGGGACGTACCGCTGGGGCGAGGCCTCCAGGAACCGGGCCAGCGACTGCGGCACCTTCACCCGGGCGAAGTGCTTGTGGCCGGACACCGGGTTGCGGACCACCACGGCGAGGTTGAGCGACAGCCCCGATATGTAGGGGAAGGGGTGCGCCGGGTCGACCGCCAGCGGGGTCAGCACCGGGAAGATCCGCTGCCGGAACAGGGTGTGCAGCCGGGCCTGCTCCTTCTCGGCCAGCTCCGGCCAGCGGACCACCTCGATGCCCTCGGCGGCGAGGTCCGGCAACACCTCCTGCTGGAAGGCGGCGGCGTGACGGGCCATCAGCTCGCGCGAGCGGGTCCAGATCAGGTCCAGCACCTCGCGCGGCTGGAGGCCGGACGCGCTGCGCTGGGCCACGCCGGTGGCGATCCGGCGCTTGAGGCCGGCGACCCGGACCATGAAGAACTCGTCCAGGTTGCTCGCGAAGATCGCCAGGAACTTCGCCCGCTCCAGCAGCGGGATCCCCGGGTCCTCGGCCAGCTCCAGGACGCGTTCGTTGAACGCGAGCCAGCTCCGCTCACGGTCCAGGAAGCGGCCCTGCGGCAGTGCTTCGAACTCCTGCTCGTCCGTGGCCGGCAGCTCCGGCGGGACGCCCAGCGCACTGGACATCCGCGCCGTGGGCGCCAGCGGGGCAGGGACGGGGCGGGGGATGCTCATGGGTTCCAGCTCCTCCAGCAGGACGGCGTCCGGACGCGAATGGCTCTGCGGGCCGTCGTCCTCGCCCCGGGTCGCCCCCGGGGACAGCGCCCACCCACCGGGCGCGGTCCGTACAGGACCGGCCGGGGATTGGCGGTCGACTCTGCACGAGCGAGACACTACGGACTTCATCCTGTGATCTTCGCGGCAGCAATTGAATCCACGGTAAACACCGCATGGCCAGGAGGAAAGCTGAGTCGGTCGGAGCAAGGGGCGGCGGGCCTCGCCGCCCCCTGCCCGCGACCGCTCCGGCTCGGCCTACCGGTCGGCTGCCCGGACCGCCTGGTACCGGGCGCGGTACATGAGGTCCACCTCGTGGACGGTGAATCCCAGTCGCTCGTAGACCCGGACGGCGGCCGGGTTGTCGGCGTCGACGTAGAGGAGGACCGTCTCCAGTCCACGCTCGCCGGCTCCTGACCCGGTCAGGTGACGCAGGCCGGCGGCGGTCAGCGCGCGGCCGAGGCCGCTGCCCTGCTCGGCCGGGTCCACCCCGACCACGTACACCTCGCCGAGCTCGGGCTCGGTGGCGGTGGCCGGGTGCACCTTGGTCCAGTGGAAGCCGACGACCTCGCCGTCCCGGGTCGCGAGGAAGAAGCCCGCCGGGTCGAACCAGGGCTCGGCGATCCGCTCCGCCAGGTCCTGCTCCGTCCAGGAGCCCTGCTCGGGGTGGTGGGCGAAGGCCAGGGCGTTCAGCCGCAGCCACTCGGCGTCGTCCTCGCCCGGGCGGAAGGTGCGGAGCTCGATGCCCTCGGGCACGGCCACGGCCTCGGTCTGCGGACCGCTGCGGCGCATCTGCCGCAGCTCCCGGACCAGCTCGGCGCCGTAGGCCTCGGCCAGGTGCCGGGCCGCCGGGTGACCGCCGTGCACCCAGAAGTCCACCGCGTCCCGGCCGGCCAGGTGGGCCTGCTCCAGGACGGCGTCCACCAGCGGGCGGGCCAGGCCGCGGCCGCGGGCGGCCGGGTCGACCACCAGCTCGGCGGACGGGTTCGCGGTCGCGGCCTCCGGCACCTCAACCTGGCCGTAGCCGACCACGGTCGTGCTCCCGGTGCCGGTGCTGGTGCCGGTCTCGGTCTCTGTCTCGGTCTCGGTCTCGTCGAGGATCAGGTGGGTGACGCCCGACCGGGGCGTCTCGGCGTTCCGCAGCCGCAGCCGGCCCTGCTCGGAGACGGCGGCCCGGCCGTCGACCGCCTGGGCCTCCGCCAGAACACGCAGGGCGCCGTCGCGCTGCTCGGGGCGGAGCACGTTGTTCGCAATGACCGCTGTCTGATCGTCCATGCCCTGACAATACGTCAACGGAAATGCGAAAAGCCCCTGATCCGAAGGGATCAGGGGCTTTTCTGAATGATTGTTCGGCGGCGTCCTACTCTCCCACAGGGTCCCCCCTGCAGTACCATCGGCGCTGTGAGGCTTAGCTTCCGGGTTCGGAATGTAACCGGGCG
>NZ_JBEZXE010000044.1:0-7452 GCF_040637885.1 Kitasatospora sp. NPDC028055
CAGGCCCGGGCCGGCACCCCGTCCGATCGGGGGCGGAAGCCTGCGGCTTAGACTCTCTCTGACGAGAGAGCAGCGGTGCTGACGCACCGCCAGGTGCGGGGGTGCCGGCTACGCCGTCACCATGCGTGGTGTGGCCTCGGCTGCGCCTCGGCGGGCCGTGCGTGGCGGGGGAAATTCGCCGGTGGCGAATTCTCGGGTACGTGACGCGCCATCGTGGCGGGCGTCGGACGTCGCTGCGCTCCGCCGAGCGGTGGCTTTCCCCCGGGCCTACGGCCCGTCAATCCG
The DNA here is from genome assembly GCF_040637885.1 of Kitasatospora sp. NPDC028055. Lineage (NCBI taxonomy): Bacteria > Bacillati > Actinomycetota > Actinomycetes > Kitasatosporales > Streptomycetaceae > Kitasatospora > Kitasatospora sp. NPDC028055. The sequence goes on from NZ_JBEZXE010000044.1 coordinate 286, forward strand.
TTGGCATTCTGGCTTGATTGGGCGGGCCTTTTTCACGGCCCTATCGGGCCGATCGGCAGGCAGCATTCCCGGGCTGCGCCCGGGGATGGGCGTTGACGATGTGACGCGAAATTCGGGTAGCGGCCCCTCCCCCGATCGGACGGGGTGCCGGCCCGGGCCTGCGGCCCCGGGCGTTGACAATGTGTCGCGGACTTCGGGTATCAGCCACAACCCTCCCCCTCCCGTCCCCCACCCGTGACCGGCCTACGGCCTGGTTGCTGGGCTGTCGGCCCAACAGCCGCCCTCGGAGGTGGGCCTGCGGCCCTCGCCCGGACACCCGGCCCACCGCCCCGGCCGGAGCCCCGCGACAGGCCTTCACCGGCACCCTGTCCGACGGTCCCTGACAGGCTTTCAACACGAGAATCCGAAACCGGCGCCCGGAGCGCTTCCGGCAGCGTTTCCGACGCCATCACCAGGGCTACGTACGCCCTATCCAACCCACCCGCAAAGACGCACGGACAGCGAATGAAGAGCCCCGTTGCGCCATTCTCAACCACACCATTCGGCGGCATTCTAACGCCGGATAGAGATTGCATTTCTCCCATTTCTCCGAGTGAAACAGAAAAGCCGCGCGAGGCGCAACGGCGAGAAACAGAATTCAGGCACACAAGAAAGGGGCCTACGGCCCTCGCGACCGACACGACACCAGCCGTTCCCTGGCCTTCCAGAAATCCCGCGAGACGCCCCCGGAACAATTCCCCCGGCAACGACACCAAACCGAACACCGGGCCAAGGCGGCGGGAAGGACGAGGCCCGAGACGGCCGGACAAGCCGGGCACCCCGGGCGGGCAGGGCACGGCCCTGACGGCGTCACCAGGGCCCGGCGGCAGGACAAGCTGGACCAGGCGCAGCGGGACGGCCTGGCGGCCGACCAGGACGGCGGCCAGGCCCAGCAGCCGAGCGCTGCACCGGGCGGGACGAGCAGCACGGCGGCGGGGAGCGGCCGAGGCCGGCGGACCGGACGGTGGCAAGGGCATAGCGGAGAAGCAGGGGAGGGCGGCCTGGCGGCCTCCATGCAGGTGCCTAGGCTAACGGAATGACAGGAGTACTGGAGTTCGGTGAGCTGCTGGCGCGTCTGATGGACCGACGGGCGCTCGACGCCACCGCGCTCCCGGCGGTGGCCGGCGCCGACCCGGCGGAGCTGCAGGCCGTACTCGACGGGCGGGAGCCGACCGGACGGCTGCTGCGGGACCTCGGGCCGATACTCGGGCTGCACACCGCCGACCTGTTCATCCTCGCCGGACAACCGGTCCCCGACGACCTCACGCCGGTCACCCGCAACCCGAACTGGTCGATCAGATCCGTCGTCTACAACACGATGGGCATGCCCGCCGAGAACCGGACCCTGCTGCTGGACGCGATCCGGGCGCAGCCCCTGCTGCTGCGGGAGGGGCGGGGCGGGGTCGACCGGCCGTACCACCGCTACGAGCCGGGCTTCGGTGCGGTGCTCCTGACGCTCACGCACAACCGGAACCTCACCTGGCTATGCACGGCGCAGGCCCTGCACGCGGTGACCGGCGGGCGGATCTACCTATCGGCCTCGACCGTCGGCGGGGTGGGCCGCGGCACCATCGAACCCACCCCCGAGCTGGTGGCCGGCTTCGCGGGTGTGCTCGGCCTTGCCGCTGCCGACCTCGCGGTACTCGGCGGCATCCACCTGCCGGACGACCTGCCACCACCGCACCCTCGGGCAGCGGACGTGGCCGCCGTCATCTGGGAAGCCCGACACCTGACCACCGCCCAACTCAGTGAAGTCCACCTCACATCCCGCCACCTGACCGGCCGCTAGGCGGTTTCCTGGCGATCAAGAGCGCTGGCGCCAGGTGCAGCCGAACATGGCGATGAACACGATCGCTGCCAGTACCGCTCGAACGACGCGTTAACACGCCGGCCCGATCCCTTCCGGCAGGACGGCCACCACGAAGGCGACGGCCTCCTGCGGCGTCTCGAAGCGCGCGAGCAACTCACTCCCGTTCCGTACGCCGTAGAACCCCTCGTCGTGCGGCCGGATCATGTATCCGACCCGTGTCGTATTCCATCGCGCCGTGGTACTGGTGGAAAACCAGAGGTTGAAGTGGCTGGTCACCGGCATCAGTTGGCGGAGAACCGGCTGGGCGTACGCCGCCGCCAACAGCGCATGCACGCGCGGGAAACGGTTCATCGACGGCATGTGGATGCGGTCGAGCTTGAGGCACCACGCCAACTCGACAGCACCGAGCGGCTCCCGCTCGTGCGCGAGGGCCCAAGGACGGAACCCAATGCACGGGGCCTGCCCCTTCGTCTCCTCAAGCCCCGCTCCGCCGGTCCAGGCCACCGCCGCCCTGACCACCTCAGCCGGATCGGCGGTCCACCCGCAGGCCAGGTGCTTTCCGTTGCTCTGGAGGTACACCCAGAAGGCCCGACGCTGCTCGTCGGCCGATTGCACCCGCACCCGCCGGCCGAGCCCCGCGTCGACGTACTCCGCTGTGCCGCTCCCGCTCCGCTGCCCGTCCTGCTCGGGCAGGACCACCCCGAGGCCCTCCGCCGCACGCCCCAATATCTCCCCGAGCACCCCGCCGCCCCAGTTGCTCTCGCCGGACCCCACCCCGTAGCCCATCCCGCCAGTATGCAGCCGAGCGCATCGACGGTCCCACACAGAACTCCAGCCGCAGCCGGTCCACCACCGCGCGGCGCAGCCGAGCGCCAGCAGGCCAGCGGGTGCCACGAGCGTGCCGCCACACCGCGCCGGGCCTGACCTCCGGCCAGAAAGCCAACCGCCGAACCGCCCGGGCGGCCGCCCGGTCCCGGCGCAGCCCACTCCCCAGGCACAGCACCTGACCATCGCCCTGACGGGCGAGGAGAGCCAGCAGCCCGCCCTGAACGGTGCCGTAGGCGCCGACCGGGCAACAGCCCGGACCACCAGCAGTCAGCCGCGCATGGTCCCGGCACACAACCGGACAAGTCCTCGTCACCATGCCCGCCACCATCCGACCAGCCACCTGTGGACAGCCGCACCAGGCCCGTCGAGCACCCAGCCACCGAAACCGAACACCAACCCGGCCACCAGCCCGCCCCGACCAAACCACTCCCGAATTAACATCACCACCGGCAGCGAATCCACAAAAGCAGCAGCACTGAATACACGGCGGAATTCACACCCGAATACAGGCCTAACACCCGCCAACCCCACCCAGCGAGACCGACGGACCCCGGACTCCCACCCACCACCACACACAGTCACCAACCCACCACCGGCCCGACCCACTAGAGACCCCCAACAGGTCCAACCAAAGGTCCAGACAAGTTGGCATATGAGGCCATTCCACGTCCCACAACACCAACAGGTCACATCCAGTCCCTCACCGGGTAGAGCCTGGCGTGGAGCACGCGGTCCTCCCACCACGGATCGTCTGGAGTGGAGGCCAGCGCGGCCACCAGCTCTCGCTTGGTCGGAGCGGGCAGCACCAGCGGGCCCAGCCCTCTGCCGTGCGGGAACGCGTGGGCCGACGGTTCGGGGCCACACCGGCGCGTGAGAGGATGCGCGCGATCTTGGGGCTACGGAGGGGGTTGTCCGGTGCGTGTGCGTGCTGTCGCGCTGGTTGCGGGGGTCGCAGTGGGGCTGGCTGGGTGTTCCGGCGTGCAGTCGGGGGGTGGGGCCCCGGCCTCTGCAGGGCCTGTGCCGCCGCGACTGGCCGCCGGTCTGCTGACGTCCGCTCAGCTTCCGGTCGGCTTCAAGCTGCTGCCCGACGTTCCCCGCTCCCCCGCTCCTCGCGCCCCGATCATGTCAATGCCGTGCTCGGACTTGGTGACGGACAGCTTCCTTGCCACCCACACACAGGTCCTGGACGAGGCGTGGGTCAGCCTGGAACGGCCGCCCACCGACCCTCACAGCCTCGCCGACGGCTGGTACGGCGAGGAGACGCTCGACCGCTACGGGCCAGGCCAGGCGGCCGCCGTCATGACCGCCGTCCGCGGCGCGGCGCAGCGCTGTGCCTCCTACTCGGACGCGCTTCCTCTCGGCGGCCCCGCGACGTACAACACCGTCTCGACGAAGGATCCGGGCGTGCCGGCGGACGACGGCCTGGTGCTGCGGATCACCGTCACCTCCGCGGACGACACGCAGCCGTGGGTAATCGAGCGGGCGTTTGTCCGGGAAGGCGATGTGCTGCTGACAGTGGACAAGTTGATCGAGCAGGCGCCCGTGGTCGGGGTGGAAGCCGTCCTGCCGGCCGCCGTGGCGGCCTACCGCGCGGGCAGTGGTCGGTGACCGAGCGCAGCGTGGCCGCCACGACTTGCGCCGAGCGGCGGTGCTGCCGTCGGAGGCTGCCAGGCCGTGCAGCGTGAGGTCGCCCAGTGCCTGCCGGACTGCCTTGTTCGACGCCGCCCTGGGCCGCAGCAGGCGCTGGCGACCTTCCGCACGCCGAGCGCGCCAAGGACATCCGCGCGCAACCTCGGGGTCGAGCCGTCGGGGTTGTCCAGGGCCTCGGTGAGGGCGTGCCGTCCAGGGCGGCCGTCGCGCCACCACGCCGGCCCGAACAGCCCGTGCCCGGCGAGGAGGCCAGGAACCGGTGGAGGTCGGTTGGCTTGGGGCCTGATGGTCAGAATGGCGGGTTGTCGGGGTCCCCGTCGCCGCGGGGCCAAGAAGAGCTGGTGACGTAGGGGTTGCGGTCGTCGTCGCCGGGCCGGGCGAGGCCGGTGGTGTCGTGGCCCCACGCGGTCAGGGCGTCAAGGGCCTGCCAGCGGCGCCACCGTGTGTCGCAGACGGCCAGGAGGCGGCGGGCGCGGCCGGCCAGGCCGTCACGGTGCGCGGCCAGGTCGGGGTGTTCCGCGAATGCCAGGGCGGCGCGCAGCGCGTTCTCGGCGACCGCGGTGTCGGGGTCGTCGAGGAAAGGGACGACGGCCTGGAACAGCAGCGGCCTCAGGGCACGTACGGCCGCCATGGGCGGGTAGCCCTCCAGGAAGTCCTCCTCGAAGTACCGCTGATGGGCCGCCACGCAGGCATCGTCGCTGTCGTAGGCGATACCGGCCAGCAGGCCCAGCAGCGGAGCACTCACCCTGTCCGCCGCCCCGCGACGGTGCTCGGCACGGCGGCCCAGGACCGCCGCGACATACAACGCGACCGGCGCGGTTGCCTCGTAGATCGTGTTCTGGTGCTGCACCGGCTCCAGGGCATTGAGAGCCTTCCCGGTCTCCTCGACGGTCAGGTCCGGGCCCAGGAGCGGGGCCAGTACCCGGGGCAGCCCTTCCGCGGTCCCGTACGCGGTGCCCAGCGACGGCCAGTCCGTACCCCGCAGCACCACCCACGGATCCGGCAGAACATCGAGCAACGGCACGGGAAGACCCGGGTGCGGGCTGGAAGTCGTCGTCACCCATCGACCCTAGAACCCTCCACCGACACCGAAGCCACCGCCCGAAGCGACAAGGGGCGCAAGGACGGGGCGCTGATGGGTCGAGCGGGATCACCGGGTACGCGCGGTTGTCAACCGCGACCGTGGTGGCGGCCAAGACGAACCACGCCCGATACCACCCATGCCGGTCCACCCGCATACAGGGCTCTCAACCAAACTGCGGAAGTCCCACTACTTCTCATGCCATCCGCTGATTCTCAACCAACCACACAGGCCACACAGCCAGAACGGTCAGCCAACGACACCGGCGCACCGACCCACACCCCCGAACACGAGCCCAACCCCACCCCACGCTTCTCAACCAACCTGCAAACCCCCAGTTCACCAATAAGATCAATCAGCAAATCACCGACACGTCACAGATGTAAACGGTTTGGGGTTGCCGTTCGTCTGCTGGGTATGAAGCGTCAAGGGCTCACTCAACTGCTCGGCTGGACCCCGGCGGTGCCGTTCGTGGCGCTGGGTGCTCACCAGTCGTCATGGATCGTGCCGGCCCTGGTCGGGGCCCTGGGGGTGGCAGTGCGGCAGCTGGCCGAGTGGCAGCGCCGACGCACCCTGGTCGCGCTGGTCGAACGGTCGCCGCTGGGCACCGTCGTGGAACAGGAGAGCGGGATGGGCGGGCCCGGCATGCGGGTCCAGGTCGGCGCCCGGCCGACCGGGGGAACGGACATGGACGAGCGGACCCAGGGGGCCAAGTGACGACAGAGCACACCCGGCGCATCCCGGCGGACGTCGCCGACGCCGTCACCGCGCTGTACCGCGCCGCGTACCGCGACGTGCTGCGCAGCACCACCGTGCTGGCCGGTGCGGCGGACGCCCCTGACCTCGTTCAGTACGCCTTCCAGAAGGCCGCGCTGAAATGGGACGAGGTCGGCTCCCGCTCGCTGGACGGCCAGAAGGCGTGGCTCAGGACGGTGTGCCGCAACCGGTTCATCGACGATCTTCGCCACGATGTCCACTTCAACGAATTGCACTTCCAGGTGTGCGAGCACTACACCAGCGCCCCGCACAATCCGGCGGACGTCACCGTGGCCCGTGCCGCTCTCGAACGCTGCTGGGCGGCGATCTCCGCCATGCCCCGGTCCCAGCGCGCGGTCGCCGTCCTGGCCTGGCGCGAGGGCCTCGCCCCGGCCGAGATCGCCCGCAGTCTCGGCATTTCACCCGCCACCGTGCGGGTGCATCTCCACAAAGCCCGCCTGTGTCTGGGCGCCGAAGTCGGCGAGCACCTGCCCTTCGCCCAGCCCGCCGCAGAGGGCACCGCACAGAAGAGGAGGGCATCATGACGATCATCTGGCACTCCGCCGACAACACCGACCCGCTGCCCGACCTGCTCCGGCGCATCGAGCAGGCCGTGCCGCCGCCGAGCGAGAGCGACGTCCAGCGGGAACTCGACCGGCTGACCACCTGGATGCACGAACCTACCCGGCCTGCCGGGCCCGCCCTCACGCACCCGGTGACGCCACCGCCAGCGGACGACATCCGGTTCCTGACCATCGCGGACGCCGCCGCGCTACTGCGGGTGACCAAGCTGACCGTCTATCGCCTGGTCCACTCCGGCGACCTGCCGGCCATGCGGACCGGCAAGGCCTGGTACGTGCCCCGGGACGCCGCCCTCGACTACCTCCACACCCTCGGTGTCGCCCAGGCCCGGGACTGACCGCTCCCCGGCCGACGGCGGACCGCAGCCACCCGCAGGACCGACAGCACGGAGGCGGGCCCCGGGAGCTCCCCGGGGCCCGCC
>NZ_JBEZXE010000044.1:7462-64515 GCF_040637885.1 Kitasatospora sp. NPDC028055
CGGCCCGCTCGGCCGCGCGCGCCCGCTGGGGGGCCCGGGCTGCCCCCGCGTTCCCGCCCCCCGGGGGGGCGCCGCCCGGGAGCTCCCCGGGGCCCGCCTCCGTGCTGTCGGGTGGCGACCGGTCAGGTGTGGTCGGGGCGGACGAACACCTCTCGGTGCGCCACCTCACCGCGCCCGTCCGCCGCCGTACCGGCCGACCTCCGTAGGGTGCAGTTCCTTTGAAGGGAAGCGGTTCGCATCGTGCGTGGTTGGCGTCGGTAGCACGCGGATAGAGCGAGGATCACCGTCTCTTGATCACCGAGCTGCTCTCTCGCGTTGCTCAAGCCACTCGAGGTACCAGGTGCGGAAGGTATGACGGTTTCCCTTCGCATCGACATACGGCTCGTAGGGCGGGTTGTTCGCGCAGTCCCGGTCGCGGAGTTCCCCACGGTGCGGGCCCACGATGATGAGCCAGCCGGTCATCCCGCATCCGTTGTCGCTGATGAGGATCGCGCCCCGCCCGCGTTCCAGGTGCCAGACTTCGTCGCCGGCGTCGCCGAATACCTTGTAGTAGTCGTCCAGGTAGTCGTCGTCTTCGTCCCGTGTGGCGGGTTCGTGCCCGGCGGCGCGAAGCGTCGCCATCTGCTGATCGGGCCAGTCCTCCGTCTCGACGAACGGCGCGCTGGGGTCCAGCAGCCAGTGGTGCCCTGCGATGTCCCAGAGCCATCCCCATTTCCCGTCGATCCGGCGCAACGAGGTGAGACGGAGTGCCGGTCCGGGGCCGCCGGCCCCGACCTCCGCCAGAAACGTGCGGTACTCGTCGGGCAGCACGACGCCGTACTGTGCCTCGACCTCGGCGATCTCGGCTGGAGTCAGGACAGGTTCGAACACCGGGTATTCAACCGACCCAAGGCCACATGCCCGACGCTCGGCCTCCTCCACGGCGATGACGCGTTCCCGGACTCCCGACCAGTCCACGTGCGTGTTCACGGCTCTCCTATCGACGGCAATCACGGGACATTAGCGCCTGCCGCCGACATCCGACTTCCGCCCGGGCTGCGCCCGGAGCTTCTCGTCTCTACCGTGGTGGCGGAGGAGCGTGGCAGAAGGGTTCACTGTTCGAGGAGTCGGAAGCCCGCGAGGCAGCCGCTCGGGCTCGAATGGAAGAACTGGAAGCCAACCTTGCTGAGCTGTCGGGGAAGGTTGAGCCGGCCCGTGATGGGCCGGAGCGCCTGCGGATTGCGCGGGAGACGGTCGCCGGCCGGTCCGCGCCAAGCAGATCGTGCCGAGGATCGGACTGCCGGCCGAGACCGGGAAGACCCGGGTGCGGGCTGGAAGTCGTCGTCACCCGCCGACCCTAGAACCCTCCACCGACACACGGACCGGCCCCACCGGACGAAGCCTCAGTCCGCGCCCGAAGACCGCTACCCAGACTGCTCCGGGCTCGAGGATGACGACATCCTCCTCATCACCGACGACGGAATCACCCGCATTCCAAAGACCCCCGTCTGACCACCTGACACTGGTCGTCCGGGGCGGAGGACCGGTTCGCAGCCCGGGCGCTCCAGCCGGTTGGGGCCGGCCTCCTCCCGCAGCTCCAGCTTCGAGCCCTCCTTCCGCCGATCGAGCCCGGGCACGTCCAGCACGGGCGCAGCGAGGCATTCGCCGTACGGCCGGACGAAGGGGTAGTGCCTCGAGGGGCTCGGTGGAGTCGGAGGAGGGCTCGGCTAAGACTTGGGAGAGGCCATCACCCCGCGCGCGATGCGGGCGCGGCCTTCGGGTGGCAGGACGACGAGGTACTGCCGGTCGGCGTCCTCGACGCGGGCCGCGTGATGGAGGTGCCTCCCGTCGCGAGCGCCTCGGCGGCCGGGCCGGCCTCCTCCGTCATCCGGTCGATCCGCGAGTGGAAACGGGTCAGGTCCTTCGCCGGACCGGTGATCCAGATCGCGATCCGCGCACCCCGGCGCAGCGCGGCGAGCAGGTCCGTGCGCAGCGGCCCGTCGTCGGCCTCCTGGAGGAGCGGTCGTGCAGGCGTTCCTGCCCGCACGGCCGGGACGGCGCGGCCTCGGCCAGCACCCGGCACGTGCGGCACGAGGCCAGAGCGCGCGGCCGGAAGTCGTGCAGAAGGAACGTCAGGTAGCGGCCGCGGACCCCGCACAGGGTACGGCCGCTGCCCCGGCGTGCTCGACGCCGGGCGCGCCTTCGACCTCGGCCGCGGGGAACTCGGCCGGCTCGCGCGCGGTGGCGAACGACCACGTCCCGCCCGAGGCGTCGAAATCGGGAGTGTCGATCATGCGAGGCAGCATGCCACGCCGGGAACCACCGACCTGGGCCGGCCGCCGAAGCCGAGCTCGCGGCCGTCACCCAAGCGCTCGTCGGCGACGTGGCGTCCAGCCCCTGACCCGAGGCGGCCCGCCTCGCCCCAACCACGCCTGCGAACCATCGGGCGAGCGACGGGGCCCGATGCTCACGGCTGAGCGGCCGTTACTGCATGACTTGACTGGTGAGCTCGCATGTTCAGGTGTCGCGTATTCGCGGCTGAGCGCAGTTGAGGCTCACGGTGGGTGATCTGCGCAGCCTCAGCGGCCTCTGGCTGTCTGCGGTGATTGTGATGATGAGTGGCGGCAAGTCTCAGGTGTCTCTGGAGGAACGACTATGGCGTTCAAGACCGAAGCCGATTCCGAAGTCGTCGAACGGGACGAGTGGTCCTATTCGCCGACTGTCGGCGTCGGACCGCTCCGGTTCGGTATGACCGTCGACGAGGTGGTCGAGGCGGCCGAGATCCTCGGCCAGACGAAGGTCACCGAACTCCCACGGGACTACCCGGTCTTCTCGCCAACGTGGAAGGTCGAGGTCCACCGTCGCGGAGCGGCCCCTTCGATGCCCGCCGTCACGGCCTACGCGAGCCAGGCCGCAGGACTGTTCTGCATCGCTACCGACGCCGTGCAGGGTCCCCAGGTCGCGTACGGCGGAATCCGGCTGGCCGGGCGTGACCTGTCGGAACTGGAGAACGACCTGATCGCGTACGCCGAGACAATGGACGTACACCTCCGCTACACGCCCGAGGGCTACCCAGGACCGGGTGACTCCGGAGTCCTCATGCGTGGCCAACGGGTCGGGCAGGACCTCCGATCACGCCCGCTGTTCATGGTGACGCGCGACGGCGCGCATACCGAATGGGATTCGCTGCCCTCCGAGGAGTACCACGTCAACGGCCAGTCCACGGCCTGACGGGGTGTGACTCCCGTTCACGCAGTCGTGGTCAGAGCCAGCTTCGGAGAGCGCCATCATCGCCAACGCTCAGCGGCGTACCGGCTCCAGGTGGCCCCGATGTCGGTCGCGGCCTGCTCGGTAGTGAAGTCGGTGTAGCCGAGCGCCTTCGCGGCCACGGGCGGCGGAGTGTGCTCGACGAACCGGCGTAGCGCCTCGGCACGGCCGACGCCGGGCGCGATGCCGGCTTCTCTGAGGATCGTCTGGAGGGCCCGCGCCGTCATGGGTTCGCCGGCCTGGCGCCCGGGGAAGAGCCACCGCCGGCTTCGCGCGCTGGCGTAGGGCTGGCGGGGATGGTCGGTGTTCAGGTAGTCCCGGATCAGGCTGGCGACGGGTTCGGGGACCGGCATGGGTGGCTCGCCCAGCCTGATCGTGAGCGCGGCGCCGTGGTCGGCGATGTGCTCGGTCGTGAGTTTGACGATGCGGGTCACCGGCTGGGCGTAGAGGAGGACGAGGCTCCCGCGACCCTGGTGCGCCTGGGCAGGTCATCGTCCCGGAGGACGCGGGCGAGCTGCCCCTCCGGCACGCGTGGGGACGCGGCCCGCGGTCGGCCGGTGGGAGTCTGCGCGGCTCGTTTCAGCTTGGGCATGCGGCCGTTGTGCATGGACCAGCGCAGGAACATCTGGGCGGCCGTGTTGGAGTGCTCCCGGTGCCAGGCTTCGAGGTCCGGCTGTGTGCACTGCCGCAGGTCGAGTCCGCGTCGGCCGAGCCACTCCAGCAGGGTGGCTGCCTGGCTGATCTGGTTGCGGGCGTACTTGATCTGGGACTGGCTGAGCGGTTCCTTGGCGGCTTTGGTACGGAGCCGGCGGGAGACGTGCCAGGTGTCGAATCGCTGCAGGAGCTGTCGGTGCTCGGGGTTGCGGACTACGGCGAGCCGATCGGCCAGCCACCGCTGGTAGAGAAGGAGCTGGCGGTCGCGCCGGGGCAGGACGCCGGTGTCCATGAGGAGGTCGCGCAGGAGTGTCGCGGTCCGCACGGGGGCGGTGTCCAGGCCGTCGTGGCTGAGCGGGACGCGCCCGGCCGCCAGGTCTCCCAGGAGGCGGGAGACGTGAGGGAAGCGAACCCACATCAGGCGGCTGCGCGGCCGGTCGGTGTCCACCACGGCGGCCATCACGGGTTCGAGAAAGGGTTGCGGCCGGCCGTCGGCGTCGGCGAGAAGCCCTGCGACCAGGTCGTGCAGGGTGCACCGCTCGCACAGCCGTCCCGGCCACAGATCGCCCTCGTGTGCGCACCGTGTGCAGGAGAAGTCCCGGTGGAGGCCGACGCAGTCGCGGCAGACGGCCGCTCCGTGCTCGTCGCGTCCGGGAAGCAGGCGCTCGGTGCCGCACCCTGGGCATCGGCCGCGGGTTCGGACGGCCTTGCCGAAGCAGCTGCGGCAGATCGGGCCCTCCAAGTAGTGGCTCGTGCTCTTGACTTGTCGGCAGCGGGCGCAGGCCTGGGCGGCGCCCACTGGTCAGTCTCCGGTGAGCCGGACCCGCTTGGGGCGGCGGGCACTCGGATCGGGCGGGGTGTCCGCGCCGACGACGCGGCGGGCGGAGAGGTTCTCGGCGGTCGTGGTGATCAGGTCGGACGGCGTGCAGTCGAGGACGTCGCACAGGGCGGCCAGCACCGGAAGGGAGAGGCGTTCGGGGGCGCCGGAGACCAGGCGGTGGACCTGAGATGAGGAGAGGGTGATGCCGCGTTCGTTGAGGTGTGGCAGCAGGGCGGTGACGGTGAACATGCCGCGGGTGGCCATGATCTCGCGCAGGCGCCAGTGGTAGGTGATCCGGCGGGCCATCAGGAAGTCCTCCCCGTTCCAAGGGCGGCCGCGATTCCGGCGTCGAGAGCTCGGCGAAGGGTGCGGGTGCGGTAGTCGGAGGAGACGCAGGTGTAGATCGCGGTGGTGGAGGCGTATTCGTGTCCGACCTGCTGCTGGACGAACAGCGCGTCGTAGCCGTCCTCCAGCAGGTGGGAGATGTAGGACCTGCGGAGAGAGTGGAACTCCAGGGCGGGGTCCAGGCCGAGGGCGTCGCGGTAGGCCGCGAAGCGGGAGTCGAGTCGCTGGAGTCCCAGCCGTGGGCCGCGTTCCGAGGGCCACAACCCGGGGGCGTCAGCGTGCCGCATGCTCGGGCGGACCTCGGTGACCCACTCGTCCAGGATGTCGGGTGTCCACTGCCAGACGGTGAGCACGCTGCGGCGCTTGGGCGGCGAGCCGCGCTTGGCCTTGCCGTGTCGGACCAGGAGCGTGCCGTACTCGCCGAACTCCTTCGCGTGCGGGTTGCGGCCGAAGTCCGTGAGGTCGAGCATCCGGGTCTCGTTGCGGCGCAGGCCGTAGCCGTAGGCGGTCTTGAACAGCACGGCGTCCCGGAAGGCCGGCAGCCACCCCTTGCGGCCCTTCCCCCGTACGCGCAGCACCTGGTCGTCGGCGTGGTCGAAGAACGCCTCCAGCTCCGGTCGGGTGAAGGCACGCCGCTCGGGCTCCCCCTCGGCTTCGTCACGGTGTACCGCAGAGTTCCACTCGTGGATCACCTGGACGGGGTGGGTTCCGAAGTGGCGCAGGCACGCTCGGCCCACCCGTAGGCCGGGTCGGTCAGGAAGTCGCAGAACAGACGGATGGTCGTCTGGTAGTTCCGCAGCGTGCCGCGGACGCAGCCGTGCACGGCCCGCAGGTCGGCGAACCAGTCGTCCGCATTCGCCGCAGTCCACTCCCACGGCATCGCGTCGGCGTGATCGGCCAAGGCCCTGACTGCCCGCTCGTGGGCCTGGATGTACCCGGGCGACAGGTTCCGGGCGAGCTGCTGGTTGCGCCAGCCTTCCAACATCGCCTCGAACACCTGCTGCTCGGGTCGCAGCAGCGGGAGGCCCTCGACCAGCTGTAGTCCGACCGAGCCGGGCGGGCAGGAACTCTCGGCCACGTCTCATCACTCTCCGCACATCGCATCGGATGCGAGTTTCTCGCATCCGATGCGAGCAAGCGGCGTTTTCCCAGCTCAATCGCCCGATGGAGCGAGCGCACGGCAGACTGACGCGCTCCTCCCCTGCACCGGCCGGCTGACTTTCCTCCAGGCCAACGACCAGGAGCGCTTCCAGCAACCTTCCGGTTCAGACCGTCGCGTATTCGCATCTGCTGCGACTTGCGACGGTCGACTGGTGAGCTCGCATGTTGATGTGTCACGTATGCGTGGATGTCATCAGTCGACCGTGACCGTGCGTCAGTGTTCTGCGGCATGATGCTCGCCATGAACACCGAGATACTCGTCGACGTCTGGAAGCGCCTTCTCACCGATCCCCGCAAATCGTGGGTGCTGTTCGAACATGGCACCTGTGTCGTGCTGACCGTCCCCGATGGTGACCTTGCCGAGCAGGCTACGAAGATCCTTGGTGAGTTCGGTCCTGTTCATGCAGGCTCTGCGGCGGGCGATTTCGGAGTGATCAACGTCAAGGATGCCGACGGGTGGGTAGTCACTGGTCACCACCAGGACGTCCTCACGTATGTCGGGCCCGGTGAACCCAGTGGTCAGGAGGATTTCGCTGTCGGACTCTGCGGACGTTCCAAGCGCCATCAGGACGGCACCGAGCTGCATGTCGTCCATGTCGAGGACAAGCGCGGCTCGTCGGATCCCGCGTAAGCACGCAACCGAGGCTTAGTGATCGCCCGGGGCGTACCGGCTCCAGGTCCCGCCGGCTTCGGTGACGAGGCGGGTGGTGGTCTTGTCGTGGTAGCCAAGGGCCCGAGCGATCACAGGTGGGGGCTTGGAGGACCAGTCGGCGGATCGCTGAGGCCCGGCCGCGCTGGACGGGAACTCCGGCGGTCCGGAGCTGGTCGAGCAAGCTGGTCGGGTCCATCGGAAGCCCGGGCTGCCGGCCGGGGAACAGCCAGGCCGAGCTGCGGCTGCTGGCGCGGGCGAGCCGGGGCTGTTCCGCCAGGTAGGCGCATAGCCCTCCAGACGATCCTCAGAGACGCCGGCATCGCGCCCGCTGCCGGCCGTGCCGAGGCGCTGCGCCGGTTCGTCGCGCACACTCCGCCGCCCGTGGCCGCGAAGGCGCTCGGCTACACCGACTTCACCACTGAGCAGGCCGCAACGGAAGTCGGGGTCACCTGGAGCCGGTACGCCGCTGGTGAGCGTCGATGACTGTCGCTGCTCGTCAGCGCCTGTGGCGCCGAGGTTGACTTGGCCCGTTGAGCGTCGGGGGTGGACCGCAGGGATACCAGCTGCGGAGATCGACCGGGCAATCGTGTTCCGGGAGCGATGGGGCGGCATCGCTCGGCCCCGGTCCCCGCCTACGAGACGGGCCCGCGCGGTTTGGAGGCATCTAGACTCCGACGATGATCGAGATCCTCGAAAACATGGACCTGCTGTCCCGGCCGAACCTCGACCTCGCCAGTGTTGAGGTGAACGGCATTGCCCTGGGGGCGCCGGCCGCCGCCATTCCGCGGCAGCGCATTGTGGGCGGCTTGTCCTCCGTCATCGCCCGGTACCGCGGTGGGACCACCATCGAAAGCGAGTACTACGACGCTGATGGACGGAGGCTGACGCTGGACGAGGTCATCGAAGACGTTCTTCGGTCGGACGGAGTCCTCTACGGCGCCGACAAGATCAACTATAAAGTGCGCGCCGGAGCAGTGATCGGCTTCGCGATCAGCGGCCCGCATCTGTCCCACTTCGCGCACTTGACCTCGTACGAGGAGTTTCTGACTGCGTTCGGCCCGCCTGATCGAATACACGAGAATGAGGCATATGGCGACCTCCTGAGCTACGAGACCTATTACTGGGGCGCTCGGAAGCATGTGACGTGGGACGCCTGGGAGGACCGGGTGAGCTTTATCAACCTGGGCGACTTCGAGGGGAACAGCGGCCCCTGGCCGCACAACTTGAAATCAGCTCCTCACCTCCTGGACCGGCCATGGGTCAGCCACGCGGTCCGCTGACGAACCCTCGACGCCGCCTGAGCGGTGCAGTTGGCCAGGCGGGCCAACTGCACCGCTCAGTCACAACGGGGTCGCGGTTTGTTCACCCTGGGAGGCGATCAGGCTGATCAGCGCCAGCTCGGCGCCGTCCGGATCAGCAGCCTGCAGCTAGGTTGCGCGGATCACCCACCGTGAGCCTCGCCGCGCTCAGCCGCGAATACGGGACACCTGAACATGCGAGCTCACCAGTCCCGAGACCGGTGATGCCGTCCGCCGCGCGGTCGGTGGCGCGGTCGGTGGCGCGGTCGAGTTCCAGTCCGAGAATGTGCTGGAAGACCTCGTCGGCGCCGGCCGGGCGCGGCTGAGGCAGGGCTGCTCGCCGTGAGGCCGCGGTGTGCTTCGCCCGGTCGAGGCGTTCCTGCTTGGTCCGGCCCATCGTGTCTCCCTCATCGGTGTGCACCGGCTAACGACCCCCGCCCCGGGCGGTGACGAGGCCTGCGCCGAGCGGGCGGATCACGTCCCCGAGCCGGCCCGGGGCCCGGGGAGGGCGCGTTCGACGTGGGCGTCGCACATCCCGGTCCGCGCTGATCGAGGCGACACCGGGTCTTCAACGAGGAGTTCATCTGGGGAAGCATGGCGGCCGCGCTCCGCGGCCGAGGGCGGTGTCCTGGGCATGTCGGCATTGTTCGTTTACCCTGGGCGCCGGAACGATCACACAACTGGTGTGACTGAGGGGGGTCTTGGGGATGCCAGGGTTCGGAGTGAAACCACAGGATCTGCGAAACGCGAACACCGCCGGCCGTGCGGTGGCCGCGGGGGTCCGGCAGGACTGGAAGCAGGACTTCGCGCACGTGCCGGAGCTGGTCCTGCCGAACTGGCAGTTCGTGGACCCGGCGAAGAACGCGATCCAGCATCTGGCCAGCTATGTCGAGCGCGTGGCCACCACGACGCTGGAGGACGCGGCCGACACGCTGGGCAGCATCGCCGACTCGTACGAGCACGCTGATACCAAGGCGGCCGTATCGCTGGGGGCGCCGGAGGGCCAGGGCTGATGGCGTACTACTGGGGGATGCTCAAGACGGCCGATTTCGGCGGCCTGACGACGACCGCGCACGCGCTGGCCACGTTTGAGGGGCACTTCAAGCACCGGATCACGGACTGGCAGAAGATGCTGCGGGACCTGGCCGACTGCGGTTGGCACGGTGAGGCCCAGCAGGCGGCGGACAACGCGCTGCGCACCCGCACCAGCCAGCTGTACGTCCTGGAGCAGCTGATCGAGGACCTGCGGGTGATGCTGACGGACGCTGCCGACAGCTTCGTCATCCTGCAGGCGCGGCAGAAGACGCTCGTCGAGTCGGCGGCCGCCAGCGGTCTGCAGATCCTCGACGGGGACGTGGACACCGTGCCGACGGTGCAGATCCTGCCGCCGAGCAAGGGCGACGAGGGCGGGCGGCACGACCCGGAGTGGCTCAAGGCGATGGAGACAGCCCGTGACCGGCTCGCCAAGGAGGTCGGCGACCTTTCGACGGAGGTGAAGAGCGTCGACGACTCGGTGGCGGCCGCCCTGGGCAGGATCGGCCACACCTTCCAGACCGGGTGGGCCGTCCTGCCCACTGATGTCGTGGCGGAGGCCGACAAGGACGCGGCCGCGATCGACAAGGCGACGGACGGACGGATCGGCGTCCCGTCCGCGCTGGACCCCGCAGGCAACGCGAAGTGGTGGGCCTCCCTGCCGGAGTCCACACGCCAGCAGCTGATCCAGGACCACCCGGGAGAAATCGGAGGCCTGAACGGCCTGCCCGCCGCGACCCGGGACCAGGCCAACCGGCTCTACCTGCCCCAGCTGCGCGAGCAGATCGCCAAGGACCTCAGCGACGAGAACCCGTCCCTGCACGCGAACCCGCAGCCGCACACGACCCAGGCCAGCCTGGACGCCCTGGACGCCCTGCAGAAGCAGGTCGACACCAAGACGGTCCCACCCCAGCTGTTGCTCGGAGTCGGCGACCCGACGACCCGCCCGTACACCTCGGCAAGCGCCGTCCTCGCCTACGGCAACCCCGACACCGCTACCAACATCGCCGCCTACACACCGCCGAACCCGGCAGCGGGCACGCTCGCCGCCGACGCCGCCGCCGCCCGCGGCCTGGCCGCCGCAGCGACGAAGGCGGATCCGGTGAACCCCACGGCGGCACTGGTCGTCGTGAGCCTGGGCGAACCCGGCGATCCGGGCCTCACACCATCCTCGGTTCCCGGGCGGCCGCTGCGCAGCGGCGCGGCGCAGGGCGTGCTCGACGGGCTGGCGGCCTCGCACCAGGGCCGGAGCCCGAGCGTCAGCGAGGTCTCGGCGGTGCCGCAGGGGCAGGGCTCGGGGTTCGCGGTCGCGCGGGTGCCGTTGGAGCGGTACGCGACCAGCCTCCCGGACCCGGTCACGCCGGACACGGTGGTCGCCAGGACGCCGGGCGGCATCGAGGACCCGGCCTCCCACCACGCCATCGTCAACGCGATCGTGGGCCGACGGTAGCGCCTCTTCTACGGGCCTCGCCGGCCCTGCGGATCCTGCGGGGCCGGCGGCATGCGGGACAGCATCTGCGGCCGCGGCGGTGCGTCGTATCCGCTTGGGCACCACCGCGGGCCGCGGTGGAACCAACGCGGAGTCAGGGCCCCACTCACACCGCCGCTCAGGCGATACCGTGGAGCTGCACAACCCTTCTCCCGGCACCGGGCGGACTCGCGAGACGTCCGGACGGACGGACGTCCAGGAGAAAGGGGGGGCTCCGCTTGCGAACCCAAACAGTTGGCGACCAGGCGGAGCACGGTGAGACGGATCGGCGTGCCGATCCCGTCGTCGACGTGGTCCACACTCTCGCGGCCGACGCCCAGGCGAGGACTGAGATGGAGCGGGCGCGTGAGCGCCACGACTTCCGCCTCGGCCTCGTGAAGGCGTTCCTCGGCTTCGCGGCGAAGGTGGTGGATCACTTCATCGGCTGACGCGGATAGCTACGGCCAGGTGGCGAGTAGCGCTGAGTGGTTTCCGTGACGGGGCGTGAGATGAGCGTCGTGGGTGCCGATTCCGGCTCCGAAGGGCGTCGGCAAGGCCGTAACCTGCTGCGTGTGAGGAACACCAAGGCTTTCAAGGAAGCCCGTCGCGCAGACGCTGGCCGAGCTGGCCCGCATGGGCGTCGCCCTTCGCTTCGTATCTCTCGGGGCGGCGTCGGTCAGGCCTGGAGGGCGTCGAGCAGAGCGGTCTGCTGGCCGGTCAGCTTGCCCTCGGTGCGGGCCTTGGCCTGCTTGCGCAGCCAGGTGCCGGGGCGGAAGGTCGGGTCGTCGGCGAGGCCGGTGCGGTTGGCGGGGCCGTCGAGGGTGCCGCCGGCGGCGAGGTAGGCGAGCAGGCGGCGGTAGGAGCGGTTCCAGTCCGGTTCCAGGCGCCACAGCTCGTCCAGGGCGTCGAGCTTCGCGGCCTGCTCGGTGGTGAGGTTGTCGGATTTGCGCTGGCGGCGCATCCACGCGCCGACCGCGTAGTCGTCCAGCTTCGCCGTGGCGGGGATCGCAAGGTGGCCGTGGGCGCGGTGGAACGCGGCGGCGTAGGCGGCCCCGCGTTCCCAGGCGTTGGCGTTCTTCGACCAGATCATGCCGAGCGCGTCCAGCTCCGAGACGCGGGAAGCATCGAGCAGGCCCTGGCCGTGGAGGTGGCGCTGACGGGCGAGCCAGGAGATCAGCTCCGGGTGCTTCGCACGGTCGGTGGGGTCGAGGTGGCCGTGCTCGATGTGGAACCTGGCAGCGAGGGCGTGCATCCGCTGCCACTCGACCGCGCGCGGGTTGAACGCCCGCAGCTTGACGGTCTGGAGGATCCGCGCCGCATGCTGGCGGGCGTTGATCTTGAGCCACTCGATCGGCGACTCGACCGGGGCCGGCTGCTGCTCGCCCTCCGCGGCCCCGGCAGCCTCGACCTCGGCAGGCGTGGTCGCGGTGGTCTGCGCGGCGGGCTGCAAGCGGCCGGCGCGCAGTTCGGTGATCCGGCCGACCACCCGGGCATCGTGCGCGGCCAGAGCCCGCAGGACCCGCCAGATCGTACGGAACGAGGACGCCTCGATCTCGGCGTCGGCCTCCGCCTTCACGGCCTCGCCCGCGTCGTGGACCTCGGCCGGGTCCGCGGCCGCCGTATCGTCGCCGACCTCCGGCGTCGGCAGGTACACCGGGATGATGACCCAGGACACCTTGCCCTGCTGGTAGGTCTGGCGCAGCGCCCTCCCGACGGCTTGGACGATGTCGATGACGGAGGACTTCGGGTCCGCGAAGCACACCGCATCCACGGCTCGGACGTCGATACCCTCGGACAGGAGCCGAGCGTTGCAGAGGATCCCGCACTCCTCGCCGTCCTCGCCGGTGTGGGCCTTGAACTCGGTGAACGCGGCCCGGCGGTCCCTGAGGCGGTCGGTGCCGGCCACCGCCTTCGCCCAGATCCGCTCCGGACGCTCCGCGTCAGGCAGCAGTTCCGAAGCGTCCAGCAGGCTGCCGGCGAACTCCCGCGCCGCGCTGACGCGGGAGTGGAACGTGATGACCCGCCGCAGGCCGAGGTCGGCGACCGCGCGCAGCACCGCGATCTGCAAGGCCAGCCTGAGAAGTTCCTCGTTGGTGCGCTGGGAGCGGAGGTCGGCGACGGCGGGCAGGTTGAGGAGTTCGCGCAGGTCCTCGTCGGTGACGACGGGGACCAGGACGCGGTAGTCGGCGAGGTAGCCGTGCTCGATGCCCTGGCCGAGGGTCCAGGTGAAGCAGGTCTTGCCGTAGACCGCCTCGTCGTCCATGGAGCACAGCGCGGGCAGCGCCTGGCCGTCAGCGTCTGCGGCGAGGTCGGCCAGGCTGTCCTTCGCGCGCCGGTCGTCGGCGATCCGCGGGGTGGCGGTGAAGTACAGCCGGCGCTTCGCCGGGACCTGGGCGTCGTCGTGGACCGCGGCCCACGCCTTCCCCTCCGAACCGGCGGTGCGGTGTGCCTCGTCGATGACGACCAGGTCCCACTGGGCCAGGCCGAAGTCGTTGTGGGCCTGGACGATGCGCTCCAGCGAGGCGTAGGTGGCGTAGACGGTGACCGGCTGGTTGTCCGGGGCGCCGTTGACGAGGTCGGCGATCCGCGGGGCCTGCGTGGTCACCTGGGCGTGGACGCGGCCGCCGGCCTCCGCGCTCTCCAGTGCCTCCTCGCGGGAGCACGCCGCCACCGCCAACCCGCGCCGGGCGCCCCGCAGCGACCACGCCTCCGCGGTCTGCTCCAGCAACTCGATCGTCGGCACCAGCACCAGCACCCGACCCTTCGCCGCCAGGCGCCGGGCGCAGCCCGCGGCGATGAGGGTCTTGCCGGAGCCGGTCGCCGCGACGACCGTGGCCCGGCCGCCGTCCTTCACCTCGCGCACCGCGGCCGCGACGGCGTCCTTCTGGAACCAGTGCAGCGGCAGCGGGTTCACCGCCGTGCCGGTCGGCTGGGCCGGGACCAGCCCGGCGTCAGTCCTGAACGCGGCCGGGACGTCTTGGCCGGCGATGGTGGTCTCCACGGCGGTGCTTCTCCTTCAGATGCTGAGACGGCGGGCAGTGCGGGCGGTGCTGTGGGAGGGTCGGGGCGGGCCTCTCCCCGGGGCCAGGTCATGGATGAGGAGAGGCCGACCTGTGACCGAGCATTTCAGTTGGCCGGTCGGGCGACGCCTGGAAGAGTTCGGCGCATGACACGCGACGACCTCGCCGAGATGCTCGCCGACCAGACGCCGGCCTGCGGCCCCGCACGCGACGCCCTGCTCTCCGGAGGCACCTTCGATGTCTGGGACGGTCTGATCCCCGCCAGTCGGCATTTCGGCACCTACTCGTTTCGGCTCCGGAACACCCAGAGGCGCGGAGTCGCGACACTCGGCCTCACCGAGACCCTTGGGATCCTCAAACGAGCAGGAGAGGAACCCTTGCGCATCGGCAGGATCAGGACGGCGGATGGGGCCTGGGCGTTCATGCTCTTCTTCAACGCCGCAGCCACGACGGTGCTGGCATGCGCTCGAGGCGGCCGCGTTCGGCCCGAGGACGACTGACAGCGAGCCGAACACGCAACCGGCCGCCGCACCCGCACACGGGCCAACCGGAGCGCGTCAGTCACACGACCGGACTCTCTACTGCTGCTCGGGCGGCACCCAGCCGCGGACTTCCAAATAGGCGATGTCGGCGTCCTCGACCGCGCGGCCGGTCTCCACCAGCCAGGCCCGCATCGCCTCGGTGACGTCCCCGTGGTGGTCGGCGACCCGCCGGGACCACTCGGCGGCGTCGAAGCCGCCGGTGGAGGCGGAGCCGTAGGTGCGCTCCTCGGTGCCGTCCGAGCGCGGGACGAAGCCGCGCCGGATGCCGCCGGAGTCCTGTTCCGATCCGGCGGAGTAGACGTACTGGTCGGCCTTCATCCGGACGGTGAAGGCGAGGCGTCCGCCGACCCGGCCGGTCTCGTGGACCACGGGCGCCAGGTGGGAGGCGCCGGACCTGATGGCCTGTTTCCCGGCGCGGCCGGCCATCGACCCGCCGGCCTCGCCGACGGTGTCCTTGCCCCGCACCCGGGCCTTCTGCCCCGTCTTGGTGCGGCGGCGGGTGGTGTTCGCCTCCGCGATGCCGGACAGCGCCTCGGTGTCGCGCTCGCCGCCGCGCACCGCCCGGACCAGCTGGCGCAGCGCGCCGACGAACGCCGCGCCCTTGCCCTTGGTGAAGAACTGGCTCACCAGCGAGGCGTCGCGGCCGAGCATCCGCGCGACCTGGCGTTTGGTGAAGCCCTGGTCGAGCAGCTCCTGCGTCAGGCGGGCGGCCTCGTTCGGCCGGGACGGGTCAGCGGGACTCATCGGTCACCTCCGGCTGTGCCCCCGGGCGGGGCCAGGTGAGCGACTGGGTGGCGTGGGTCGGGCCGGCGAGCAGGTCCAGCGGCCCCATGCCCCAGTGCCCGGCCAGGGCGTCGACCTCGTCCAGGGTCCACGGCTGGGCGCCGGACTGACGGCGCGAGACCTTGTCCTGCGTCAGCCCGACGGCGTCGGCGAGCTCGCGCTGGCTCTCCCCCGTGCGCTGCCTGATCGCGGCCACGGTGAGCCGCAGGGTTTCCAAGGTACTGAACACCACACCACGTATCCTATCCATGAGGAATGGATATTTTCCATTCTTCATGGACAGGACCCCTCGATTGAGTGGCGGAGCATGCCGGGGCTGACGAACGCCGCCGCCCTGGGCTCACGTCTCGCGCACTGGCGCCCGCGAGCAGGGGCGAGCTAATATTGAACGCGTTCAGTTTTCCTGCGACGATATCGACCGCAGGAGGGAACAGGGGGGCAGGTACCGATGGGGATGGTGCTGAGAGCCGAGAGCGTCCTGGTGTGGTTCCTTCGCGCGGCAGCCGGATACCTGATCGCCCTCGCGTGCGGCTGGGCAGCGGTGGTCGGCGGGTTCGCTCTCCTCGGAGGGGTGGACGGGGAGTTCGCCGCTCTAGGACTGGCCCTGCTGTTCTTTGTCGGCTTCCCGTCGCTGGTCCTCCTCCTGCTGTCCGCCCCGATACGGGAGGGCGAGTATCACAGGCCCGTGCTCGCCGTCGCGCTGTCGGGACCGGCGATACTCTTCGGGCTCTTCGGCGGCTGGTGGTGGCTGATCGGCCTGATCCTGTTCCAAGCCGGCTTCGTCGGTTTCCTTCTGCCGTCCCCACGCCTTCGGCTCACCGGTCGGCGCGGTCGGCGCCACCGCTGACCAGGACGTCCTTGCGCGGCCGCGCAGGGGGTGCCGCCGTCGGGACGGGAGCGGGCCTGCTCGGCCGCCTCGTCGACGCGGTCGCCGGTCGCCGGCCGCCGTCAGGAGCGAACCCCTCCCACCTGCACCGCTGCGGTTCCGTGGAGGACGTGGCCGGCCCGGCGCTCCTGTTCGAGTCGCTGAGCGAAGACGTCCAGGCCGGCGGGGCCCAGTTCGATCAGGCCTGGCGGCCAGGTGTCCGGTGGCACGAGGATCACCACGGCGGCGCCCCGACCCTCGACGGCGCCCCGGTCCTCGGCGGCGGACAGCCAGGCCGGTGACGTCTCGACGCGCGTGTCCGGCTCCCAGTTCTGGCGCCCGCCGACCAGCGCGAGGCGCGTCACCCGGCCGTCGGCGACCTCGACGGCCGCGCTGGTGTCCGGGGGATCCCCCGCCGCGAGCGTGAAGCCGCTGTCGAGCGCGGCCTCCACCAGCTCCGGGTACAGGTCCGGCCCGACCTCGACGATCAGCTCCGCGAACGGCGGCCCCTGCGCCACCTCGCGCACCGCCAGCGCCCACACCATCGGCGCCCGGGCCCGCTCGCCGTCCTCGCCGGGCTCGCCGTTCTCGCCGTCCTTGTCGTCCTCCACGCCGCTTCAACGAGCCACCGGCACCGAGGACCCGGCCTTCGCGACCCCTGGCAGGCGGCCCGGGCCGGTCGGCCGTACCTGCTGGTCCCCCGCCCTCTCAGCCGTGACGTGAGCGCAGGCGGCCGGGCTCACTGCTGCTCGTTCCCCTTCGCGGCGAGTTCGGCGCGGCCCCGGGCGCGCAGTTCCAGGTACTGCTCCTGGCTGGTGGGGTGCGGGACGGGGCCGGTGAGGTGGCCCTTGAGGAGGTAGTCGCCGGGCTCGCCGCGGTAGGGCCAGGGCTGGCGCTCGGTCAGGGCGATGCCGTCGGTGCCGAAGTAGACGACCGTGCCGGGCCTCGCGTGCAGGGCTCCGGCGTGGCCGATGACCTCCTTGCCCTGGCGGTACTTCATGTCCAGCAGCGCAGCCCGCGCCCCCGACCACACGTACGCGGCCCACTCGGGGTGGGCGTACGGGTCCCGGGAGAAACCGGCCTGGCGCTGCCAGGTCACCACCGTCCCGTCCTGGCCGAGGATCTCCACCCCGGCCGGGAGCGCCTCCCCGACGGGCGTGGTGCCGGAGACCAGGCGCGGGCGCTGGGCGAAGCCGCCCAGGCCGAACAGCAGCACGCTGCGGACGGCGCGCGAGGCGAGGTAGGCGGCCTGCCGCTGCCGCTCGTCGCCGTGGACGCGGGAGAGGTTGGTCAGCTCCGCCCAGGCCGCCTTCAACCGCTTGCCCCACTCGTCCAGCGGCTTGCCGTCCTCGAACAGCAGGCCGCCCAGGACCTCGATCCGCCACGGGGCCAGGTGGTTGGCGAGGGCGAGGTGGACCTCGGCGCCGCCCGCCCAGGTGGTGAAGGTCGCACCCGGCTCGGCGGGGTAGACCCAGGCGCGGTCCCCGGTGACGGGGGCGGGCAGCAGGCCGACGTGGTTCCAGCCGGCCGGGACGGTGACCCGGATGTTCCAGTGCGAGCAGGACATCAGGGCCTTGGCCTGCTCCTGCTCGGTCATCGCGGCGAACGCGGCGGCGGTGATCCGGCGCGGGGTGCCGACCGGCGACTTCCACAGGTGCTTGGCGTAGGCGAAGGTGCGGTCGTACTCGACCAGGGCGGGCAGCTGCTCCGGGACGCGCGGGGGCAGGATCAGCTCGGTGCGCCCCTGGCCGCCGGTGGCGTGCAGCAGGCCTCGCAGTTCCTCGGACAGGACCGGGTAGCCGCCGGCCCACTTGCCGCTGGTCGGGACGGTGCGCGACCACAGGTCCCGGCCGGTCTGGCTCGGGGAGCCCATGAGCACGGCGTCGTCCCAGTGGCGGCGCAGCGCCTGCCACAGCAGCGTGAACGCCTGGCGGCAGGTGACGACGTCGGCGCCGTCCGGGTCGAACCACTCCCCCATGCTGCGGATCTCCGTGACCGGGCCGTCCGGGGCGGCGGCCGGGGCGTAGCGGCCGACGGGCTGGCGCTGGTGGACGAAGTGCCCGGCGAGTTTGTCGCGGCCGGAGCCGACGGCGGTGGTCCACCGCTCGGACGGGGTGTTGAGCCAGGCCGCGACCGCGTCCTTGAGGGTGGAGTAGCGCTCGGCGCCGTCGTGCCAGGGGGCGCCGGCGGTGATGTAGACGCGCTCGGTGCCGGGCACGGCGGCCAGGACGGCGTCCAGGACCTCGCCCGGGGTGCGGGCGCCGAGGTCGAGCCGCACGGTCCGGTCTCGGACGGCCAGCTGGCCGGTCGCCGCGTCCAGGAAGACCGTGGAGCGGGCCTGCTGGGTGAAGTTGGGGCGCTTGGAGGCCAGCCCGGTGGTGACCGCCTCGAACCGGGCGCCCGCCGGGCCCTCGGGGAGGGTGGGCAGCTCACGCGGACCGGCAGCGACCGGAGCGACCGGAGCCGCCGGAACGACCGGCGCAGCAGCGACGGGCACGGCCGGGGCGGGCTGTTCGCCGACGGCCTGGCCCTCGACCTCGGCCGACTCCTCGACGCCCGCGGCGGCCGGGGTCGGCTGCTCGACGACGGCGGCAGGGCGGGTCAGCGCCGGGGCGACAGCGACGGCGGGCTCGGCGACCGGCGCGGGCGCGGCCACGGGCGCCGGGGCGGGCACGGCGTCGGCGGCCTGGTGGTCGGGTTTGGCGGCGCGGACGGCGGCCGGGGTCGGGTCCAGCAGCGGGGCGATCCGCACGACGTCGCCGACCGACAGTCCGGAGGCCTTCGCGATGGCCGGCGCCTGGGCGCCCTCGTACCCCGCGAGCCCGGCAACCCGGCGCGCGCGCTGCGCGGTGAGCTTGTCCAGGCCCTTCTGCGCGGCCACGACCTGCTTCTCGGCGGCCGTGATCTCGGTGCGCAGCTCGCGCAGACCGGCGAGCTCGGCGGTGTACGTCTTGCGGTCCATCAGGGTGTCACTCCCCTTCCGTGGCATCGGTGCTGGAGTCGAGCGGGCGGGCTTGGCGGGCGAGGGCGAGCCAGCCGTCCGGGCCCTGGGTGCCGTGGATGTCGGCCAGGCCAGCGAGCAGGAAGGCGTAGGCGCCGCGCCTCGGGGCGCGGGGCTGGGCGGTGCCGTTCTCCCACTTGGCGAAGGTCTCCCGCCGGGTAGCCAGGGCTGCGGCCACCTCGACCTGCGTCAGGCCGGCGGCCTTGCGCAGCCGCTCCCGCTCGGCCGGTTCCGGCAGGTCCCCGCCATCGCGGGCTTTGGCCAGCAGCGCGTCCACCGCCGCGAAGATCTCAGACATCACATGCCTCCTATCCCGAAAGGTAGCATGGAGCAACTCCCGAAACGCAACATTATTCATCGCATAAGCAACGCATTAGTGACCTCATATAGCACTCACTGCATCTTGGCCCGGCGGGCCCCTGTGCTGTGACATCGGATCTTGATGTCCCGCCTCAAATGATCTTGACTGTTTGTCAAATGATCTTGACGGACGAGGTTTCTGTCATTCGATCTTGATCGGTGGCGGGGGTCCAGATGGCAGTTGCCTCGTTGGTGTACGACGACCCGGCGCTGTCCGCGTTCGAGCTGGACTTCGTCGAGGGCGGCGAGTGCCTGCGGCTGGCGCTCGGGCAGGTCTGGAACCGGCGGTTCGAGTCGGTCGATCCGGTGCGTGAGTTCCGGTGGGCCAAGGGCGGGCAAGGGTTCGCGGGCTCGTATTTCTCCGCCACCGTGGGCGACCACGTGGGTTACGAATCGTGGCTGGAGCGGGACCGGCTGATCCTGCTGGACCGCGAGCCTGCGGTCGTGGGGATCGCCTCGCAGCCGTTCTGGCTGCGCTGGCACGACGGGCAGCGGCAGCGCCGACACGCTCCGGACTACTTCGTGCGGCTGGCCGACGGCCGGGGCCGGGTGGTGGACGTAAGGGCCGACGACCGGATCGACCGGACGGACGCGGAGGCGTTTGCCGCAACGGAACGGGCCTGCCGAGCGGTGGGCTGGGAGTTTGTCCGGGTCGGCGAGCCGGAGCCGGTGTTGATGGAGAACGTGCGCTGGCTGTCGCGTTACCGCCGGCGCCGGTGCGCCGATCCGGAGATCGCCGCGCGGCTGCTCGACGTGTTCGCCGTCGGGACGCCGCTTCGGGCCGGGGCAGCGCGGGCGGGCGATCCGCTGGTGGTGCTGCCCGTGCTGTTCCACCTGCTGTGGCAGGGCGACTTGGCCGCGGACCTGGAGAGCGCGCCGCTGTCGTCGACCACGTCGGTCGGCGCCGGGAGGCGGGCGCGATGAGCGGGATGCAGCGGCCGTCCCGGATCGTGGTCGGCGCGTGGGTGCGCTTCGCCGGGCAGGTCCGGGCGATCGTGAGCGTCACTGCGAAGTCGGCGACGCTGTCGGACGCCGACGGCGGCCAGGTCGAGGTGCCGATCGGCGCGCTGACGGCCGACCCCGACCTCGCCGTGGTCGACCTGCCGGTCCGCACGCCGCTGCCAGCGCAGTCCCGGCTGGAGACGTTCCCGCCGCAGGCGGTCGAGAAGGCTCTGTGGTGGGAAGGCCACATCCTCGAAGTCCTGCACGGCTACCGCCCGGACGCCGTCCCGGACACTGCGCCGCGCCCGGGGCTCCCGGGCCCACGGGGCGAAGACCCCGTTCGGCGAGCTGCCGGCGTTCGCGCCGGGCGAGGTGATGCCGATCGACTCGACGCCGATGGACGTGATGGTGCTGCTGGACGACGGTGTCCCCGGCCGGATCGAGCTGACGGCGATGATCGACGTGGCGACGCGCACGCTCACCGCGGCGGTGCTGCGGACGACCACAAAGGCGGTCGACGCGAGCGTGCTGCTGGCCCGCACCGTCACACCGGAGCCGCAGCGGCCGGGCTGGGCGGAGGCCCTGCGGATGTCGCGCTCGGTGCTGCCGCACCGCCGGCTGCTGAGCCTGGACGAGCGCCTGGAGCACGCCGCCGCCCGGCCGGTGATCGTCCCGGAGATGATCGTCTGCGACCACGGGAAGGCGTTCATCTCCCGCAACTTCAAGTCCTCGTGCCGGTTCCTGGAGATCGACTTCCAGCCCGCGCACAAGGGCTCCGGCTTCGAGAAGGGCCACATCGAGAAGATGCTGGCCTCGATCGCGTCGCTGTTCGTGCAGTTCCTGCCCGGCCATCTGGGCCGCAGCACCGACCACCGCGGCCGCCACCCCGAGCGCGACCGGCTCTGGTCGCTGCTGGAGCTCCAGGAGCTGCTGGACGAGTGGATCGTCGCGCACTTTACCGACCGCGAGTTGTGCTGCCCGTGATGTCCGTCTGGGCCTGTGACATGGACGTCGCGGGCTCGTTTACCGACCGGGACCGGGACGTCGGTCATGTTCCGGAGTCGGTACGGAGGACGAGTGGGACGGCACGTAGTCATCAGGGATTTGAGGGTCCAGCAGATCGAGCACAAGGGCGGGCGGCGGTCCTGGACGATCCTCTGGCCCGAGGGCACGGTGCACGCCGAGGCGGACCGGTTCCTACGGCAGCACGACGGCTCGGGCACGCAACGGACCTACGCGTATCTACTGGTGGACCATCTGCGCTGGCTGGAGCGTGAGTGCCTGACCTTCGAGCTGGTCCAACTGCGCGACTTGGAGCGGTACATGGGCATGGTCGGGGCCGAGGTCCGTATGCCGCTCGGGGAGCCGTGGCGGGTGGGCAAGCGCCCCTACGGCCGGTCCGCCGTGTCGGCGGCGGCCTCCTGCCTTAAGGGCTTCTACCTGCACCAGGCGTCCCTCGGCGTCAACGTCGAGCTCGGCGAGAAGCTCGACGGCACGCGGCTGCCGTCCCGGGTGGACCGCCGCCGCTCGCTCCTCGGGCACGTGAAGACGGCCATGCCCGCGAACCCGCTCGCGCCGAAGGGGCCGCACCGCCGGCATCCGAAGATGCTGCCGGACGGTTCCCGTGAGCGGCTGCTGGAGACGGTGAACTCGGCCCGGGACCGGCTTCTGGTGACCTGGCTGGCCGACGGCGGACTTCGGATCGGCGAGCTCTGCGGGCTGCACCTGGTCGACCTCCACCTGCGCGAGAACGCGGCCTGCGGTGAGTGCCGCAGCCCCCACCTGCACGTCTGCCACCGCGCGGACAACCTGAACCGGGCCGAGGCGAAGACCAAGCACCCCTGGCGGATCGAGCACGGCACGATCACCGGCGGCCTGATCAAACGGGTCAGCCCGGCGATGGTGCACACCTACTTCGACTACCTCACCGGCGAGTACCCGAGCGGTGCCCGGCACGGCATGCTCCTGGTCCAGCTGCACGGCGCCGACGCGGGCCGGCCCTGGGCCCCGGTCGGGGCCCGGCGGATGCTCGGCCGTGCAGGGAAGCGCGCCGGACTCGGCACCGTGAAGCCCCATGCTTTCCGGCACACCTTCACCTCCGCCGTCCTCGACGCCGCCGACGGAAACCTGCTAATCGCCCGGGACGCCGGCGGCTGGGCCTCGGCCGCCACGGTCGACGAGGTCTACGGCCACGTCGACATCCACGATCCCGCCTTCGACGCGGCCCTGCGCACGGTCTGGGGTGAGCCGAAGTGACTGTGACGTCCCTGCTGCCGCAGCAGGACACCCGCACCGGCCGGGACCGGCTGGAAGTCCTCACCGCGCTGATCGGTGCCCCATCGTTCGACCCGCTGTTCCGCCCCGACATCGTCAAGGTCCCGCCGAACCATCCCGTCTACCGGTGGAACTGCCTGGCCGCGGACTGCGAGAGGTCCACGATGGGGCACGGCGACCTGTGCTCGGCCCACGAGATGCTCTGGCGCGAGCACCGCGACCGTGGAGGAACGCGAGCCGAGTTCTTCCGCGCCGCGCCGCCCGTCGGTCCCGGTGAGGGGGTCGAGCAACGGTCGTGCCGGATTTGCCCTGGGCGGCCCGCCCGTCACCTCACGCTGGAGCTCTGCCACTACCACGAGTACCGCTGGTATCACCATCGCGACCGGCACGGTGACGACGCTGACTTCGACGCCTGGCTCCTCGATCAGAACTCGCTGCCCGGCTTCGGCAGTTGCCGGGTCCAGGTCTGCCCGGAACTGGCGGATTCCCCGCTCGGTCTGTGCTTCCGCCACGACCGCCGCTACCGCCGACAGGGCAGGCCAGGGGGAGCGACCTTGCCCTCTCAGTGGGGCAACCGCTACGGCCGGCGCGGCCTGGCCGCGCCGGCCAGCTACGATGACGAACACGCCTTCGAGCGCTGGTGCGCGAGTGCCCCGGCGGTGCTCCGGCCCGCGCAGGTCAACCTCCGGGGGCTTCATCCGCTGCTGCGGGCCGAGATCAAGTGGGGCCTGTTCGCCCACACCCAGAAGGCACACGGCCGCTGGGAACTGGTCACCTGGCAGGGCCTGGCGAACTTCGCCCGCGAGCACGGTCTCCGGTCGCTGACAGACGCAGGCCCCGAAGAGGAACGGCTTCTGCAGAACGCGGTCAGCCGTGAGACGGTCCACATCGTGCGGGCCGTGACCGGCTGGCTGCACCCCCTCTACGTGACGCCGGCCGAGACGCGCGAGCTCGGATACATCCTCACCGAGCACTCCGGGCGGAAGCTCACCGGCCGCTCGGTCCAGATGGACCTCACCGGCATCTCCCAGCGGTGGCTGCGCGATCTGATCTGGGACCACTTGGTCGCGATCCTGCGTTCTCCCAGCTGCCCGCGCAGTGGGGGCACCTTCGACGACATGCGCCGCGCTGGTCTGGAGCTGAGCACTTTCCTGGAACTCCATGCTCCCGCCGGCGGCCACGACCCGCAGGTGCTGACGGCCGAGCACATGCACCAGTTCGTCGCCGACCAGCGGCAGCGCGAGCGGGACGGTCTCGTCTCGCTGGCGGCCAGAGGCGTCCACGGCAAGCCGTCGATCGTGACCGCCAACACCCGACAGCGCGTCTTCCACCGCACCCGGCGGCTCCTGCGTGGGGCCCTGGAGTCGGGAGAGGCCCAACGCCTCGGCCTGGACCGGGCCTTCATCGCCGCCATGCCTGCCCCAGGGCGGATGGTCAGCCACTCTCGGTCGCCGTTCGCCGACGGTGTCGCTCGCGCGCTCGCCGACGAGACCAACCTGCGCAGGCTCGCCGAGTCTTACGACCCGTTCGACCGCGGCCTGCGGGACGCCTGGGAGACGATCATCGTCACCGGCCGCCGCTGCGGCGAGGTCCTCAAGCTCCGTCTGGAGTGCCTCGGCCGCTACGGCGGACTGCCGATGCTCTGGCACGACCAGACCAAGGTCGGCAACTACGATCAGGCCCTGCGGATCCCCGAGCGGGTCCACCAACTCCTGGAAGCACGCCAGCGCAAGACCCTGACCCTGTTCGAGACCCGCAACAACCGGCCACCCACCGTCGAGGAACGTGCCCAGATGGCGCTGTTCCCCACGAACATCCGGAACCGCGACGGGCGCCAGCCGCTGTCCTACAAGTGGTTCCACAAGGGCTTCAAGCTCTGGATCGACGAGCTCGACATCGGCCGCTGGGTCCCTCACCAGGCCCGGCACTCGCTGGCGACCAGCCTGCTGGCCGGGGCCAGCCTGACCCACGTCCGCCGCTACCTCGGCCACGTCTCCGAGAGGATGGCCGAGCGCTACATCCACCTGACCCAGTCCGACCTGGAGGACGTCCTCCAGCACGTCTGGGTCGCCGGCCCCGGGAGCGCCAACCCCGGCGAACTCCTTACCGAGCCGACGACCTCGCTCACCCGCGAGCAGGCCCAGGCCATCGCCGTCGACCTTTCTCGCCGCAGCACCCCGGCCGAGGGCGGCTTCTGCACCTTCCAGCCCGTC
This sequence comes from Kitasatospora sp. NPDC028055, assembly GCF_040637885.1. Taxonomy (NCBI): domain Bacteria; kingdom Bacillati; phylum Actinomycetota; class Actinomycetes; order Kitasatosporales; family Streptomycetaceae; genus Kitasatospora; species Kitasatospora sp. NPDC028055. The sequence goes on from NZ_JBEZXE010000044.1 coordinate 32,139, forward strand.
GTCGACGGCGCGGCCTGCCCCTGGAACCTCGACTGCCACAACTGCGACAAGTTCGTGCTCTCCGGCGCCGACCTGCTCTACTGGCGGCGCAAGCGCGAGCAGTGGCGGCTGCTGGCCGAAGGCGCCCCCGACGACGCCACCGCTGACTACCTCCACCGCTACTTCGAGCCCACTGCCCGCGCCATCGACGGCCTGGAGAAAGCCCTCGCGGGACTCGGCTTCCTTCACGACGCCCTCGCCCTGGACCTGCGCAAACCACAGGACTACTTCCACCGGATCTGGTCCACCGCCTTCCGCGCCGCCGACCTCGCCGACGCGGGCAACGACGAACAGGACGAGTACAGCGATACCTGCACAGCCGCGAACGACGACCCTGAACAGGAAGTTCCATGAGCACCACCACCATTCCCGAGCCCCGCACCGCGGCGGCCCTGGTCGCCCGCCGCCGCAAGACCGAGACCGCACTGGAGCGGGTCCACCAGGCCATCGGCAAGCTCCGACGCGAGAAGGCCCAGATCAGCGTCGCCGCCGTCGCCCGCCGGGCGGATGTCTCGCGGACCTTCCTCTATGACAACGTCGAGGCCCGAGCAGCGGTCGCCGCGGCAATGGCCGAGGCTGGCGAACGCCGGACCCAGGTTCTTGCCGAGCAGGACGACGAGCGCGAGGCGACCTGGCGCGAACGTGCCCTCAACGCTGAGGAAGGTCTCAAGACCGCCCAGGCCGAGATCCTCACCCAGCGCACCCGCATCGGCGAACTCCTCGGCCAGATCCGCGACTTGCAGGCCGAATGGACCGAGGAAGCCATCCAACGGATCACCACCGAGAACACCACACTCAAACAGCGCGTCCGCCACCTCACCGTCGACAACCGCACCCTCGACGAGCGGCTCAAGGCCGCCCGCTCCAACCTCCGCTTCCAAGACCGACGCGTCGCCGACCTCGAAGCCCGCATTGCAGAATCGGACCGACAACATGAGTAGGTGTTTTCGGACACTGGGACAGGGATCAATCGAAGTGGGCGAGGCCAGGCTCAGCAATTCATGGCTCGCATCGCTACCGCGTCACCCCAGTCGCGTCACGCCATTCAAGGGAACGCGTCGAGGTGACACCTTGCGATAGCAGATCCGCCAGCCGTCGCCTGTGCGCACCACAGTGTCGTCGTAGGTCACGGATCCGCACGTCCCATCTGCTTTGATGCCCAGCCCCTTGGATCGGACGGACACTTGGTCGTCCTGAGGAGGGGCGATGACGATATTGGTGACGTGGTGCGCGACAGGATTGGCGTCGCCCAGTGCCAGCGCGGCTTCCCTGACGGCCACCACCCCGGCGAGTCGGCCCTGACCGAAGTCGGTCAGGTCGTAGATGACGTCGGAGGTGAACAGCTTCTCCAGTCCGTCCAGGTCACCATCATCGACCACGTGCCCATGTGACGAGATCAGCTCTGCGATGGCCAAGCGGTCTGCGAGCGTAATCTCCATGTGGTCTCCTCCCTCGGTCCGGTCGTTAGCTGGGTGATGATGCCATGGCGCCCAAGACTCAGCGTCGCAGGGCGGTCTCCCGATCCATACGCGACAACTTCTCGGGGTTGCGCACCGCGTAGAGCCCGGTGATGAGACCGTCGTCGATGCGCAGCGCCATGACAGTGTCGAGCTCGCCGTCGAGGCGGACAACCAGCGCCGGGCAGCCGTTGACGGATGCCGGCCGCAGCGACACCGCGGCAGCGATCCTGCCCAACACGTGAGCCACCGGCTCGGCCCCCACGACGGGCGTCAGCGCGGCCCGTACGACTCCGCCGCCGTCACCCAAGAGGACAACGTCCGGCGCGAGGATGCCGAGCAGGTTCTGCAGATCGCCCGTTTCGATCGCCTGTTGGAACGCCTCGAGCGCGCGGCGGGTCTCGGAAACGGAAACGATCCCGCGCGGCCGGCGCGCGGCGACGTGAGCTCGTGCCCGGTGGGCGATCTGGCGGACCGCGGCCGGACTCTTGTCGACGGCTTCGGCGATCTCGTCGTACTCGAGGTCGAACACCTCGCGCAGCACGAACACCGCCCGCTCGGTCGGCGCGAGCGTCTCCAGCACCAGCAGCATCGCCATCGAGACGCTGTCGGCCAGCTCGACGTCCTCGGCCACGTCGGGCGCGGTCAGCAGCGGCTCGGGCAGCCAGGGGCCGACGTAGGACTCCCTGCGGCGCCCCAGCGTACGCAGCCGGCTCAGCGCCTGGCGGGTGGTGATCCGGACCAGGTAGGCACGCTGGTCCCGCACAGTGTCGAGGTCGACGCCCACCCACCGCAGCCAGGCCTCCTGCAGGACGTCCTCCGCGTCGGCGGCCGAGCCGAGCATCTCGTAGGCGACGGTGAAGAGCAGGTTGCGGTGGGCGATGAACGTCTCGGTGGCAGAGTCCATGCGGCCGCCCGGAGGGAGCGGCTCGGGGGCGTCCGTGGTGTGCTCACTCAATGTCGGCTCCTGCCCTTCCGTTCTCGGATGTACCGCACACGAGACGCCGGTCCCCACCGCTTTGTGACACCCGCAGCCAGTGGTGCACGTCACATCGCCGCGTCGTCACAAGGACCGGGCTATCGGCATCTTGTGTCCGTCCCGTGCGGCTGCACACGACACCACGAGTGAGGACCGACCGATGGAACCCCGATTCAACCTGTTCGACAGCCCGACCGCCGCGAAGGTCGCCAAGCGGTTCTACAACGCCTCGTTGGCGCTCCGGGAGTCGACGCTGCCGAAGACCGTGCAGGAACTGGTGGAGTTGCGCGCCAGCCAGATCAACGGCTGCGGCTTCTGTGTCGACATCCACACGAAGGAGGCCGCGGCCGCCGGGGAAACGCCGCTGAGGCTCAACCTGGTCGCCGCCTGGCGCCACACCACCGTGTTCACCGAGGCCGAGCGTGCCGCTCTAGCGCTCACCGAGGAGGGCACCCGGCTCGCCGACGCCGACCAGGGCGTGTCCGACGAGACCTGGGCCGAGGTACGCAAGCACTACGACGACGACCAGGTCGGTGCGCTGGTGTGCCTGGTCGCCATGATCAACGCGGCCAACCGGATGAGCGTGATCCTGCACAACCAGGGGGGCTCTTACGAGCCCGGCATGTTCGCCGCGCTCGACTGAGTGCGACGGTTGGAAGACTGGGCACTCATGGGACGGCCCGTCCACCGTCCCGGTGGACGGGCCGTCCCATGAGATCACCCTGACGAGCTACGACAACGACCCCAACTCCCCGTCCCGGACATGTAGTCTATGAATCGTCGCAGTTCAGAGCCGGTTTGCGCGCTCCTGCGGTCGGTAAACACGGCTGGCAGAACCGGCCGCACGACAGCCTGCGCGACCCCGCGCACCCGAGCCGCACGTTCACCCCGAACGAGAAGTACGCGACCCTCGTCGAGGCCTGCGGCTACGTCCCCGTCGCGCTCGCCGGCGACGACTACATCGAGCTGCTGCCCACCGAGTGGCGCGCGGTCAACGACTACGGCATCAAGTTCAAGCACCGCGTCTACGACACCCCCGGCCTCGACGCGCTCCGCCGCCAGGGCTCCGGCATCACCGCCAAGCGCGGCCCGTGGGAGATCCACCGCGACCCCTACGACGTCTCCCGGATCTGGGTACGCGACCACCGCGCCGGAGGCCGGCCCTGGATCGAAGCGACCTGGAAGCATCTGCACCGGGCCCCGGTCCCCTTCGGCGAACTCGCCTGGGACCATGTCCGCCACCAGCGCCCCCGGCGCCACCGAGCCCGAGATCGCCGACGCGGTCGCCGCCCTGCTCACCCGCGCCCACGCCGGACCCGACCGGCCCGCCGCGGGCAAGTCGGGCCGGCGCGACCGGCGGGTCGCCGCCCGCACCCGCGCGACCGCCACCGCGGCCGCCGTCCCGCCGAGGGACTCCCCCACGCCGCCCGCACCGGCTCCGGAGCCCGAGCCCGCAGACGGCGGCCGGCCGCTGGACAAGGTCATCCCGCTCGGCCTGTTCGACCCCCTGGAAGACCCCTGGAGACGCACGTGACCGCCCGCCCCACCATCACCGACCCCGCCGACCGGGACGGTGACGAGGCGGCCGGGCGGCACCTGACCACGCTGGAGGGCTGGCGGCAGTTCACCGCCGATCCGCCCCCGCCCGCCGAGGCTGCTGTCCCGGCGGCGGTACGACGCGCTCGGCGACCTGGAGCGGACGCTCTACGACGAGGCCCGCCTCGACCACCACGCCCGCCGGCGGGTCGTCGCCACCTCCACGGTCCGGCACGCGGTCACCTGCGGGCGGCGTCTGGTCCTGCTGAACCGGCACGCCGTCAGCGCCCGGCGCGGGCTGATCCTCTCCGGTCCGGCCGGCACCGGCAAGACCATCGCCATCACCCAGCTCGGCCGCGCCCACGAACTCCTCGACCGCGCCCGCTACCCCGGCCGCGGCGAGCGTATCCCGGTCGTCTACATCACCGTCCCGCCCGCCGCGACGCCCGCGGATGCTCGCCGCCGAGTTTGCCCGCTTCCTCGGCCTGCCGGTCACGCGGAGCGCGAACATCACCGACATCACCGAGGCCGTCGTCGGCGTCTGCACCGACACCCGCACCGGCCTGGTCCTGGTCGACGAGTTGCACAACATCTCCCTGACGAGCCGCTCCGGTGCCGAGGTCGCCGACACCCTCAAGTACTTCTCCGAGCGCATCCCCGCCACGTTCGTCTACGCCGGCATCGACATCGAGCGCAGCAACCTGCTGTCCGGGACCCGCGGCGCACAGATCGCCGGCCGCTTCACCCTGCTGCCCACCAGCCCCTTCCCCTACGGCGAGGAATGGACCGCCCTGGTCGCCACCTTCGAGCAGCACCTCCTGCTCCACGACCACCGGCCGGGCACCCTCGCCGTCCTCGACCGCCACCTCCACCACCGCACCGGCGGCATGATCGGCGCCCTGTCCCACCAGATCCGCGGCGCCGCCATCGACGCGATCCTCACCGGCACCGAGGAGATCACCAAGAGTGGCCTGGACGCCATCCCGCTCGACCACGCCGCCCAGACCAGTGCCAGCACCCCGCCCTCCGGCCGCCGCCGATGACCGACCCGAGCACCCGGCCGCCGCTGCGGCCCCTGCCGGTCCGTGTCCCTCCGCGGCTCGGCGAGGGCACCGACAGCTACCTCCGCCGCCTCGCGCGGGCCAACCACCTCAAACCCAGCTATCTGAACGCCCTGACCAGTCCGAGGTCCAACATCGGCAAGCCCGACATCACCCTCCTCGCCCAGCTCGCCGGACGCCGCCCGGCCGACCTGCGACGTGCCCTCTCCGATGCCCCCGGCAGGCCGCAGCCCGAACAGCACAAGCCCGCGGACCTGCGCGAGGCCGGGCAGAGTGAGCTCATCCGCGGGATCGACCTGCTTCTCGCGCTGGCACCGCCGCGCAACGGCGTCCCCTGGCGGCTGGCCGCCCGGCGCCACGGACTACGTCGCAAGGACCTGCGCCGGGCCCTTCAGCAGCAACCCGTCCGTCGGCTGGCCCGGGCCGTGCCTGCCGACGACACCCAGCGCCGCCGCATCCGCGCTCTGGCCGGGGCCGGCCGGTCGACGGCGCAGATCTGGGCTCGGATGATGGACGACCACGACACACCGCTCACCTACTCCGCCATCAACGCCTTCCTCCAGCGTGTCCGCCACATGTGATTGGGTGCGCTCAGATTTCCGCGGCCACTGCCTTCGAGAGGATCGTCCATGTCGCAGTACCCGTCGCTGACCCGTGCCCTGGCGGACGCGCTCGTGGATCTCACCAGGTTCGTCGAGAGCGCGGACGACGACCTCATGGATCAGGACGATGCGGTGAAGGCGCTGGAGGGCGTCGGCGCAGTGGTGGATCGCCTGTCCAGCACCCAGCGCGCGAAGTTCCAGCAGGTGATCGACGCAATGACCGAAGCCGAGACCGATCCCGGCTGCCGTAAATTCCTGGCAGCGTTCCCGGACGGGTTCGGACTCGTGGAGTAGTGGCCAATCACTCCAGGCTGGGCACGGGACCCGCACTGCCCACGGGGTGTCACCGCCCGGCGCGCAGCCCGCTGAGTCCGGCTCCGACCCTGGTCAGCATCTGGCCGAGGAGGTGGAGGGCCCGTGCCCGTGTCGGCGCTCCTCGCGCCGTTCCCGTCCAGTAGGTGTCGGTGAGGTTCTCGGTCATCGTGAGGATCCGGTCCTCGTCCTGAGTAGCAAGCACGAGGACGAGGCGCACGTAGTCACCGATGTCGCTGCCCTGCGGGTGCTGGTGGATGAAGGTCTGCAGGCGTGGGAGCAGGGCGGGCAGGGTGCGTTTGGTGGGGAGGACAACGGCGAGGCCCGCGAGGGCCAGCCGAACCGCCGGGCATTCGGCCGGCCAACGGGTCAGCAGATCCGGCGTGCGGGCCTGAACCGCGCCGCGGGCCCGGGCCTCGCTGTCGGGATCGGCATGTCGCGGGGTGGCCGGCCAGGCCTCGGCGAGATGGCGCTCGGCGACGGTGGCGGCCCTGAACAGCAGGCCGACGGCCTGGAACCGGTGTCGGGCAGGGACCCGGTCGTCGACAGCCAGGGTCGCGAGCAGGGCGAGGCCGTCGGCAGTAGTCGGCTGACAGGCGTCCTGGTGGAGGATCTCGTTGTAGAAGTCCCCGAGGAAGCCCCGGTCGTCCCAGGAGGAGTCGGTCCCGGCGTCGAACAGCATCGCGGCCTGGGGCGGCCTGCGGCCCGGCAGGCGGTCGGCGACGACGTCCCGGAAGAGCTGGCGGATCGGCGGACCGAAAGCACCCGCGCCGCACCGGACCTGCTCGGCTTCGGCATGCATATCCATGACCAGCGCAGCCTACTGGAGCATCCCGGGCCAGCAGCCTGCCGCCCTGGCCGACGAGCAGGGCGTCAGCCCCCACCTGCTCCGGTGAAGCCGAACCTCGTGATCACAGCTAACCGTTCTGATGTGATCAAGATCGCCTGGGAAACGGTCAAGATCATTTGACACAGGACACCTGGTCACATGACGCTGAGTTACGAACAGTTCCGGTGAACCGGTCCCGGCGCGTACGCGGTGCTGGTCGTGCGGGTGCATGGGTTCTTCGACAAAGGCGGTGGTCCGGTCCGACTCGTGCGGGCTGGACATGCTGTTCGTGGCGTACGCGGGCGACGAGGCGGTACGGGACCGGCTGCGACTGCCCGAGGGTTGGCAGCGGCGGTGGGTCACGTCGTGGCAGGTCGGTGAAGGTTCGGTCGCGTGGCCGGTGAGCGAGCTCGGCTCGGAGCCGATCGGCTCGTCGTCACCGGTTCGCCGGTTCACCTGGAGGGCGAGGCAGGGGCACCGGCCAGGGCTGCAGTTCATGGTCTCCACGGGCCGCCACCACGGCTTCGAGTCCCTGGAGGAACAGCGTCTGCTGCTCGCGTTGGACTTCGTCCGCGTCGCTGACGTGCTGAGCCAGCCGTTCGAGTTGGACTTCGAGCACGAGGGAGGACGTAGTCGGCACACCCCGGACTTCCTGGCGGTGCTGCCCGGCGGGGGCCGCTGGTTGTTCGATGTCCGGCCCGAGCGGCTGATCGAACCGCTGGACGCCGTGAAATTCGCGGCGGCCCGGGAGGTGGCAGAGGCCTGCGGCTGGCAGTACTCGGTAGTGGCCGGATGGCGGCCGCACGCCCCCAGCGTTCTGGACTTCCTGTCGTCCCAGCGCCGCCCACTGCGGGATCCGATGCAACTCCAGCGCCAACTGCTGACGTCCGTCGGGCGGGCCGGAGAGGTCACCTTCGGGGAGGCGGCGGAAGCCACGTCGTTGCCGGCGGTCGCCCGCGCGCACGCGGCCCACCTGCTCTGGCACCGACAACTGGGCACGGATCTGGGCCGCCCCATGGGCGACGGCTCACCGGTCTGGCTCGGTTCCCCACTTCGGCGGCACCCGTGACGGGCGGCAGGGGGCTTCGCGATCTCGCCGTCGGCGGCCGGTTCCTGCTGAACGGGGCCGAGTGGCTGGTCGAGTCGGTCGAGCCCCAGCACGGCCGGCTCCGCCTGGTCCACGAGGACAGACGGGCGGAGGAACGGACGATCCGCTGGCTGATCCACCACCCGGACATCCGGCCGGCTGGCGCCAGAAGGCCGGATCAGCGGCCGCCAGCCGCGGGGCAGCCCCGCGGCCAGTCTGATCTGACGGACACCCGGCTGAGGCAAGCCATGATCAGGGCCGAACACGTCAGGGAGGCGGCGACCGGCTTCCGCGACGGCCACCCGTCCCGGGCCCGGCCCGGGGAGCCCAGGCCGGCCTACGCCCCTGACCGGACGACGCCGACCCAGCGGCGGCGGGCCAAGGTCGACGAGCTGAGCGCGATGCCCGCACACGAAGCGGAGATGCTGGGGCTGAAGGGTCTGGGCCTGCGGACCCTGCAGGGCCTGACCGCATTGGAGGGCGAGAGCCTGCTTCTGGCCTGCGCGGACGGCCGCTGGACCCGGCGCCGGACCGGCCACCGAAGCGTCACCGAGGAGATCCGCCAGGCGATCTTCGCGGTCAAGAAGGAGTGCGGGCCCCGGTCCCGGATCGGGCTACGGGCGAAGCACCGGCTGCTGCACCAGTACGTCCGCGAGACGTTCCCCGACTTCCCGGTCGACAAGATCCCCTCGCGCTGGACGCTGGCCCGGGTCTGGGAGCAGTGGTTCGGGCCGGGCGGCGGCCGACAGCGCTACCTGCGGACCGCCGAAGCTGCGGCACAGGCCGACGTCGGGCACCGGTTCCTCGTCCACCGGCCGGGGCAGGTCCTCGCACTGGACTCGACGCCGCTGCCCGTCAAACTGCGCGATACGGTGTTCGGCGAGCCGGCTCCGGCGACGCTGACCCTGGGCCTGGACCTGTTCACGCACTCCCTGCCGGCGTTCCGGCTCACCCTGGGCTCGGACACGTCGGTCGACGTTGCGATGCTGCTGCGGGACGTGATGATGCCGCTGCCGATGCGCGAGGGCTGGGGCGAGGACATGGCCTGGCCCTACCCGGGAGTCCCGGCGGAGATCATCGCTGAGTTCGCCGGCCACGAGGTCGCGGGCCTGCCGTTCTTCGCGCCGGAGACAGTCACCACGGACCACGGCGGCCCCTACAAGAACCACGCCCTGGTCGAGGCGGAACGCGAACTGGGCTGCAACATCCGCCCGCGCGGGTTCTTCGCCAGACCGACAAGGTCGCAGTCGAGCGCGTCTTCAGCGCGATCAAGACGTTGCTCTTCGAGCACCTGCTGGGCTTCAGCGGCGCGGACGTCGCCGACCGTGGCGCCGACCCAGAAGCCGACGCGATCCTGACGCTCAGCCAGATGGAAAGCTTGATCGCGGCCTGGATCGTCCAGGTCTGGCAAACGCGCAAGCTTGGCGAGTACGCCCCGGTCTGGGGGCCGGGCGAGGAGCACAGCCCCAACTCGCTGTTCGCCGCCGCGATGCAGCAGGGCGGCTGGTCCATGCAGATCCCCGAGCCGGAGCTCTACTACAAAGTCCTGCGCAAGCACCACGTGAAGATCCATCCGCGTCGCGGGGTCAAGATCCTCAACCTCTGGTACCACGACGACGTCCTGGAGCAGGACCGCTTCTGCGGGTCGTCTCAGCGCGGCGGCAAGCACGCCGGGAAGTGGGTGGTCCGCAGCGACCGCCGCGACCGCCGCCAGGTCTACTTCCAGGACCCCGACGACCACGACAGCTGGCACGTCCTGCGCTGGACCGGCCTGCCGCCCGAGGGCGAGGTCCCCGCGTTCTCCGACACGAGCGTGACGCAGGTGATGGAGCACATCCGGGAGCACGGGCTGGCGCCGCGCTCGGAGGAGGACCTGCTGCCGGTCCTGGTCGAGCTCCTCACGGCCACCACACCGGTCGCGCAGTGGCCGACCCAGAAGGCCGGCAAAGGCAACGCTCAGACCGGCAAGCGGCGCCGGGCCTCGTGGGCCCGCGAGGACTCGCGCGGCCACAGCGCCGCCGCGGACCGGATGGCCGGCAGGCAGCCCACCGCCGACGACCCGGCTGCCACCGCGCCCGCGTCGATCGAGCGGGCCGTCGACGCTTCCCGGCGCCGACGCCGGGAAGCCGCCCGGGTTCGCGAGCCCGCCGCTCCGCCACTGCTGGACGACGCCCTGCATCGGCGGAACCTGTTCCTGCTTCCGGGCGGCCTCGACGAGGACGCCCCCGCCACAACCAAGGAGGACCTGTTAGCCGGGACTCGCTGGCCGAACTGCCCACGCGGGCCCAGATCGCCGAGCTGATCCCTCGCCCCCGCCCCCACCGGGACACCTTCGACGGCTGGCAGCACTTCCGCGCCAGCCGAGGCACCCTGGCGCCGCCGGAGTTGCTCACCGCAGCCAGGCGGGCATCACTGCCGCCGGACCGGCGGGCGGACTACGACCTGTTCCGCCGGCTGACGAACGTCAACCTGCCACTCCAGCAGACCCCGATGTCGGCGAAGGTCGCCCGCTTGATCAACCGACGCCTGAACGGCAACGCGCTCAAGCAGGATGACCCGAGGCTGTCCGGGATCATGATCAGCGCCGCTGGCAACCACGGGAAGACCGCCACCGTCTGCAGCGTCACCGCGGCATTCGAGGACACCTGGCTCAACCTGCACCAATACCTCAACCCGAACGCGGTCGAAGGCACCTTGGACCTCCACGCGCCGGTCGTCTACGTTCAGACCCCGGTGACCGCCAGCCCGAAGAGCCTCTGCCATGCGATCTTGAACTTCTTCGGCCCTCCGGCTCGGTCCCTGACGCTCCCCCAGCTGATCCGGCAGGTCGCCGCCTCACTGCACGACCACGGAGTGCGCGCGCTGATCCTGGGCGACATCAACCGGCTGCGAATGCACCGGGCAGACGACCAGGACGTCCTGGACCTGATCCGCTCACTGATGAGCTTCCAGGTCACCCTGGTTCTGACCGGCGTCAACATCCCCGGCATGGGCCTGCTGAGGCAAGCGAAGTGGGACACGGGGAAACGTCAGTGGATCCTGCCGCCGCTGGAGACCACCCGCGTCCACGGCCTGGAGGTCACCCAGACCGAGCGCCGCTTCGAGATGGTCGAGCTGGACCGCTTCCACTACAGCACCGCCGCGCAGATCGAGGCGTTCACCGATCACCTGCGCGGGATCGAAGTCCACCTGCGGCTCATGAAGGCCAAACCGGGCATGCTCACCGCCGGGACCATGCCCGAGTACCTGTTCCGACCGACATCCCCGCGGTCACCCCAGCCATCGCCGTCCTCCAGCAGGACCTGCTCCACCGCCTTGGACCCCGCCGCCGACCCGGCCGCCTCCTCGGAGTTCTTCGACAACCTGAGTGTCCTGGCCGCGATCATCTCCGCGGCCTGGCCCAACCTCCCCGAGCTGCCAGCTCCAGCCGAACTACTCGATGCCTTCAACGCTCACGCCGAGGAGCAGAGCGCGCTTCTCCCGTACGGACAACGGACTCCCGGCCGACGAAGCCCGACCGGGTGGAGGGCTCTGCCGAACTCCGCGCCGGCCACAGCCGCCCTCCTGGCCATAGCCACCCACTGCCTGCACCTGCCCGGCCCCGACCTCAAGAAGCAACTCGCCGAGTTGCTGGGCCACGTCCCAGGCCGGCACCACGCCGACTGGGGCGGCATCTTCGACTGGACCAAGACCGCCCACCGCTCAACGTCGCTCCGCTTCGAGATCCACGACGCACTGGCCGGACACTTCCCGCCTCGCTGAGTGGCCTGTCGGTGGCCGCTGCGATGATCGCCCCACTACGGCGCGAGGAGATCATCATGGGCACCTGGGACATCGGTCCGTTCGAAAACGACATGGCTGCGGACTTCGCCGACGCCTTGGACGAAGCAGCTGAGAACGAGCGCGAAGTCCTTGTCCGATCGACGCTGATCCGCGCTATCCAGACCCGTGACTACCTTGAAAGTCCTGAGGGAGCTGAGGTCGTTGCCGCCGCCGCTCTCATCGCGGCGCAGTGCCCGGGCGGTGAACCACTCAACACAAGCTACGGCCCCGACGAGGCCCTGCCGATCTTCGCCACCGACCTTCGGCCACTCGCTGTCGAGGCGCTCGACCGAGTGGTCGCCGAGGAGTCCGAGCTCGCCGATCTCTGGGACGAGACAGTGGACGGACCGAAGTGGCGGCAGACCATCAGCCGCATCCGCGCCGTCCTCGCAGGGACTGACCGACAGTAGTTGCCGAGCGAAGGCGCTTACTCGATGGAAACCCAGACATCGTGGAGAGGGTCCTGCCTGCAGACGAAGATGAGCAGTTCGTCGCGGGCACCGCTGAAGCCCGTCGGATCGTGGAACTCCGCATCGTAGCCGCGCTTGGCGGCTCGGAATTGGTCCTCCAGCGGGGTCCAGCTCTGTGCGCCGCGTTCTCCGTGGGGCATGGTCAGAAGCAGGCTCATCTCCGAGCCGCAACTGCACTGGACCGGCCGAGGGCAGTGTGGCCAGTACGGCCATCCACCGGCCTTGAGCCCAGGTGCCACGGAAAGATCGTTGCGGTAGTCGTAGCCGGGCCCCTCCCCGAGGCTTTCCTGCCAGGCGTAAATACGCGACTGCAACGACTCGGGGAGATCCTCGATGTCGGGGTACTCGATGATGCGCTCGGGATTCAGAACGCACGGCTCCAAGACGCAGCCGCCGTCCGCCAGGGCACCGCGTGCCGGGAAAGTCGTGTCCGTGAGCGACCCGGCGGCCCGCCAGATGACCTTCGGAGCCGGCCCGCTGTAATGCTCGTGCATCCCTGGAACGTCAGGATGCCGATACGGGCACCACAAGATCTGAACCAGGTCCGTTCCGGCTGGGAAACGGGCCTCGGGTATGTCGGCAGCGTGAAGCTGAACGACGGGAACCATGACGACCGGTTCGTTAGGTGTGGCCGGTGCCCACGTCTTCACGATTGTCCCACGCGGGGCCCTGGCCCCGGCCGCGTTCAGGAAATCCTGCCGCTTGGCCAGCATCCTCCCCAGGGGCGAGTCCGGGTCGGCAACCTGATCGGGGAACTGAGAGATCATCTGTGCGAACCGCTGTTCGCGGACCTCGTCGGAGTGCCGGAACATCGCCAGTTCCTCAGCGGTGGCCTCTCGATCAATCTGCACCATATGGGGCAGCTGGCAGGTCGGCCACGGCTCACCCGCAGGCCACAGCATCGGCCCGGCCACGGAACTCGCAGCCGACTCCGGTACCCCACGCCGCGGGTGCAGGCGGGTCGCATTCTTCGCATAGACCGCGAGCTCAGGCAGGACAGTGAGGATGTCGACCGGCCGGGCAGGTGTCGTGAACATCCGGCAACGATCTCAGTCCGCCACCCGACGCTGTCAAGATCCGAAGTCACGGAGAGCCACTGCCTGTCGGACGGGAAACGATCACGCGCGTCTCGGAAAGCGATCTACGAACCGCTCGGTTCGAGCCATGTCAGCCCTACCCGTCAACACCCCTTGAGGGCGGCCCCGTACAGGAGCATCTGGTTGACGGCGAGCCAGTCCTGGGCGGCGATGAACTCTTTCATGCCGGCGGCCAGGTGGGCGTTCAAGGACCTCGGTCAAGATCGTTTGAGAATCGGTCAAGAACATCTGACACGGGACACGGTGCACGGTAGTTTGAGAGCCCCGGTCAGATCACGATGAGTTACAGCCTGCGGCAAATGATCTTGGCCGGCAGAAACGTTCGGCAGACCTCCGACCAGTGCTGTGACCGAGAAGGTTCACCAAGGTCGCGCCGGCAACCCCGGCCTGGCCGGGCGGTCCGGGGTGTCGGATGGCGTGGCTACGATGCCGAGCATGGGCTACACCACGACATTCACCGGTCGGATCGCCGTCGAGCCGCCGCTCAACGAGCAGGAGATCGCCTACCTGCGGAAGTTCGCCGACACCCGGCGCATGGACCGTGACAACGGCCCCTACTACGTCGACGGCACCGGCTTCGCGGGACAGGGCCACGACGCGGACATCCGCGACTACAACACGCCCCCGACGGGCCAGCCGGGCCTGTGGTGCAAGTGGGAGCCCACGGAGGACGGGGCCGCGATCGCGTGGAACGGGCAGGAGAAGTTCTACGACTCGCCCGAGTGGATGGCCTACCTGGTCGACCACTTCCTGAAGCCCGCCGCCCACGCCCAAGGCAAGCCCGGGTTCGAGAACTTCACGTTCGACCACGTGCTCGACGGCGTGATCGACGCACAGGGCGAGGAGTCCTGGGACACCTGGCAGCTGACGGTTCGTGACAACGAGGACTCCGCGACCGGGCCCGTGGAGCCCGAGACCACGTGGCTCTGCGGGGGCTGCCTCAAAGAGATCGCCGACGAGGACACCGTCTGCTGCCCGGAAGCGGAGCCGGAGGCGGCGTACGTCGTGTAGGCCGCCAGCGCCCACAGCGGCGGAGCCGGCCGATGGAACCGGCGGGCCGCTGCGGGCGCGGGTTCGGCTCCTACATCCGTCAATGCCCAGACGGACCTGTCTCCCCTATCCCGCACTGGCCAGACGCTTCCCTCCTCGCTGACTGCCCACCATCACCATCGGCAACCAAGGCGGCCGCGAACTCGCAAACTAACGCGCACCGCCAGGCCGCAGACCTACGGTTCTTCAATGATCACTCGCACACTGTGGTGCTCCGTCACATGTGCTGTGACATCGGATCTTGACCTGTCCCGTGACAAATGATCTTGCCCGTTTGCCAGATGATCTTGGCGGACAGCAGGTTTCCGCCACTTGATCTTGATCGGTGGTGGGGGTCCCGGTGGCAGTTGCCTCGCTCGTGTACGACTGCCCGGCGCTGTCGGCGTTCGAGCTGGACTCCGTTGATGCCGGCGAGCGCTGCCGGTTGCCGCCCGGGCAGGCCTGGAACCGGCGGTTCGAGTCTGGCGATCCGGTGCGGGAGTTCCGGTGGGCCAAGGGCGGGCAGGGCTTCGCGGGCTGGTACTTCTCGGCGACGGTCGGCGACCACGTGGGCTACGAGTCGTGGCTGGAGCGGGACCGGCCGATCCTGCTGGACCGCGATCCGAACGTCTTGGGTATCGCCTCGCAGCCGTGGCGCGGCGTCGATCTTCTGTTCGCGACAACCGACCTCTACAACCGGGGCATCCCACTGCGGCTCGCCGCTGAGCGCTATAGGTTCCGCCCCAAAGACCTCCGCAAGCCCTGCAGCAAGAGGAACCCCGCCAGCTCTCCCGCAACGTCCCTCGCTGGGACACCACGCACCGCGAACTCATAAGGTCCATAGCCGCCGATGGTCTGACCACGACAGAGATCTGGGCCCGGATGATGGTCGAGCACGACACCCCGCTCACCTACAGCGGCCTCAACACCTTCCTCACCCAGGAGCGGTCCGCCGCCACCCAGGAGTAGCCAGAAGCGGTCCGCCTCTTGATCACCAGTCGTTAGACTCCGGGGTTCGGATGCTGCCGGTGGACGGGAAGGCCAAGTCATGGACGCCGACCCTTGGGCCGGCTGGCCAGAACAGTGGGCCGACACGGACTGCGACGTGCGGACCGCCGTGGGCGCGATCCCGCCGGAGGTCAAGGACGGGTTCAGGTATGACGAGGTCCCCTGGCGGCGATTCCAGCACTTCTACGGCCCGGGCGAGGAGATCCCCGGCCTGCTCGCCACGCTCGCGTCCGGGGACGCCGAAGCCGCTGACAGGGCCCTGCGGCAGCTCTGGACGAATCTGCACCATCAGGGCGGCACGATCGCGGTAGGAGCACTGGCGGTGCCGTTCCTGCTCCGGATCGCGACGACCGGGCACCCCGGGCTCCGCGCGCAAACGCTTCGCCTGATCGCCGAGATCGGCCGGTGCCAGCACATGGGGGACGGATCACGCGAGGGCCTGCTCCAGGTCGCCGAGGAACCGCTGATGGTCGAGGGCAGCACGATGTGCCCGGTGGACTGGACGATCCAGGCCGCCCGGCAGGCCGTCACGGACGACCTGCCTCTCCTGCTCCCTCTTCTCGACGGCCCCGACCCCGAGGTCCGTTCCATGACTGCCTACGTCCTGGCAGCGGCGACCGACGAGATCCCACGCGTCTCCTCGGCCCTGCGGTCCAGGCTGGCGAACGAAGACGACGCGGTGGTCCGGGTGAGCCTGATCCTGGCAATTGCCCAACTCGCCCGCGAACACCAGGACGACCACGCTCCCAGGTGGGCCCGGGACCTCTGGTCGGACCCGGGACGAGCTCCCGAGATCCGCATCGGCGCCGGCCTGGCCTGGCTGTGCCTGGTCACCGGCCCCGCCCCCGACGAGCTCCGCGCCCTCCTCACCGGCCCCGGCATCCGCCGGTATGACGATCTGCTCCAGTCGGTGCCGTGGCTCACCTGGTGCGACACTCCCGGTTTCGCGCTGCGCAGCTGCATCGACGAAATGCTCACGGCGAAGGTCCCCGCAGCGGCGCCCGACGATCCCTGGGGCAGTGAGCCGACAAGCTGACGCACATAGCGGCTCGTGGTTGAAGGCAACCCGTGGTTCCCTCTCAAAACCGCCCATCGGAGTCGTCAAGATCATCTGTCACGGGACATGACCGTTTGCCATTGAAGGTCGACGACCGATGGTTCGTGCCATCGAAGGTTGAGCGGGACATCGGGAAGCGAATGGTGTGCGCCCTGCGGGGGCCTGGCAGGATCGCCGAATGCACCGCTTCCAATTCCGCGGCTTCCGGACCGCGACCTGGCTCCTGCTCCTCATCTGCGGAGGCGCTTTCGGCTTCGTGAAGGACAACCGGCCTCAGTACGCGAGCGCTGCCGTGGGCGCCCTCTGCGTCGCCTTCGTCCTGTACGTCCTGTCCGAGCTGCGGCAGCCCGAGAACGCCCGGACGGACACCGGCGCGGCCGCCACCGCGAAGCCCACCCCGGTGGTGACACCGGCCGCGACCGCCGGCGGAACGGCGAGCGAGCCGGACGGGCCTACGGAATGTCAGGATCTGGAGCTCTGTGACTTCTGCGGCAGCTGGGAGGCCAGGACCGCATACGGCAGGGGCCTCGACCTGCCCGAGGGCTGGGTGGCCCTGGAGATCGACCGCCGGGGCGCCCAGGTGCTCTACCGCACGTACTGCTCCGAGGACCACATGCGTCTGGATCTCGCAGGCCCGCTTCCCGCTCCGGAGCCCTTCCGGGATGAGCCGTGGGACAGGGGTCCTCGGACCGTCGGTGACCGTCTGGCCGGCCTCGCGCTGCGCGTGGGACTGTGGCTCGTGGGCGGCTTCCTGCTGCTTGGATGCGTGCTGGCGGTGCGGTTTCTGGTCGGACTGCTGTAGCGAACGGTTCGCGGCCAATCGTCGGAACCGCGTCTGCCCATGGCCCCGCATCGCGCCGCCGGGTCCACGGGCAGGCGTGCACGGTCAATCTTCGATGGCACGAACCCGCGGTCGTCAACCTTCAATGGCAGACGGTCAAGACCCGCTGTCACAGGACAGCCACACTCGGTGAGAGCCCCGAACCCGCCCCTGGCGACCACTGCTGAACCGACCCTGGCCCTCACGGATTGAGGAACAGGGTGGACAGCCAGACGGCAACGGCTCAAGGTGGTCCGCATGCCGTCCCTTCGGAGCATCCCCCACGCAGTTCGCCGCCGGACCCCGCTCGCCAAGGCGGAACGCGTGCGCGTGCTCGACAAGTTCAACGCCGCCGTGCGGTGCCCCTACGCGCACGGCGGGCTCGCGTGCTTGCCGCCCCTCCTCGATGCCCTCGCCGAGGACGAGCCCCGGCCCGACGGCACGCGGTGGATCGTGGACGACAACGCGCGGTTGGACATGGCGGCATTGCTGCGCTATTGCTTTCCCCAGCCGGAGGTTCACGTGGTCGCCGCGGAGTACGGGGCCGCAGCTCACAAGCGTGGCTGGCTCCGTCTCGATCGAGCCTTGCCGACTCACGACTACACGAGCCTCGTCGAGACAGCCGAAGGCTGGGCCGAGACCGACCGCACGCTCGACGATGTTCTGCAGGTCTATGGTCGTCCCTCCGCGATCTTTGGCGACCAAGATCTGGGTTCGGCCAAGACCCTTGGGTACGCCTCTGGTGATCGGACCGATCCGCTCGCTGTTTTCCACTTCGGCGAGGCGGGAGACGCCCCATCGGCACGCCTGCTCGCCTTCCGGAGCGGTGACGACATGTTCGGAGCGAGCATGGGCTTCACCCCGTTCGGCGACGCCCTTGCTGACGAGCGCGAGAGGCGCCGACACTGACCCAGCCACTTTCACGCACGCAAAATCGTCCAGATAAAGGGCGATGCGCCGGTCCTTGAGCGGGGAGAGCCGGGCGGCGTCCTCGTGCCGGACGTCGGCGCGGAGCCGTGCCAGGGCGACGTGCGGGTAGCGGGTGTTGACGAGCACCAGGCCGTCGCACGGGCGGGCAGGGCAAGGGTCTTCCATGCCCTGCTGGTGGTTCTGGTAGGGCCGGCCGGCGCGGCCGTGGAGCACGGACCCCCGCGAATCCGATTCAGGTAAGGCTTGCCTTGCCATCTGGCCGAGCCCGCCCCTAGGGTGAAAGTCCTCAGAGGACCTGAGGACCTGAGAACTTAGGGAGTGAGCATGCCAGATCTCCATGCCCTGACGCTGGCCGAACAGGCCGCCGCGATCCGCGCCCGCGCCGTCTCGCCCACCGAACTGGTCGACCACCACCTGCGCCGGATCGAGGAGTTGGACGGCGTACTGGGCGCCTACCGCACGGTCGACGCGCCCGGCGCCCGCCGGGCCGCCCGTACGGCCGAGGCCCGGCTGGCCGGCGGCGCCGGGAGGGGCGGCGGCACCGGCGGGAGGGGCGGCGGCACCGGCGGCGCCGACCTGCCGCCGCTGCTCGGCGTACCACTGTCGGTGAAGGACACCTGGCCGGTCGCCGGGCTGCCGTTCACCGCGGGCTCCGCCGCCTTCGACGACCGGATCGCCCCGCAGGACGCCGCCGTGGTCGGCGCCCTCCGGGCGGCCGGCGGCGTGCTGCTGGGCACCACCACGGCCGCCGAGTTCGGCTGCTCCTCGTACACCGAGACGGCGTACGCCACCGCCCGCACCCCCTACGACCCGGCCCGCGGCGCCGGGGGTTCCAGCGGCGGGGCGGCCGCCTCGGTCGCGGCCGGGCTGGCGGCCGGGGCCCTGGGCAGCGACGGCGGCGGCTCGGTCCGGATACCGGCCGCCGCCTGCGGCGTGGTCGGTCTCAAGCCCAGCCGGGGACGGGTGACCCCCGCCCCCGGGACGGACGCCTTCGGGCTGGCCACCGCCGGTCCGCTGGCCAGGACGGTGCTGGACACGGCACTGCTCCTGGACGCCATGGCAGGCAGCACCCCGGGCGACGGCAGCACCCTGCCCGCCGTCCCCGCCGGGCACTTCCGGGCCTGCGCCGAACGCGAGCCGGGCCCCCTGCGGATCGGGGTCCTGCCCCCGGCGGACGGCTGGCACCCCGAGGCCGCCCTGGCCTGCCGCCGCACCGCCGACCTGCTCGCGGGCCTCGGCCACCGGGTGGAGGAGGCCCCGCCGTTGGACCCCGACGAGTACCTGCCGGACTTCACCGTGCTGTGGAGCGTGCTGGCCGCCGCCGTGCCCGTCCCGCCGGAGCGGGAGGACCGGCTGCTGCCGCTGACCCGCTGGCTGCGCGCCCGGGGCGGCGAGCACGACGCGGTGCGGCTGCACGCGGCGATGGCCTCGCTGGCCGCCACCGCCCGTACGATCTGCCACCGCTACGACCGCTTCGACGCGGTGCTGAGCCCGACGACGAACCGGCCGCCGCTGCCGGTCGGCTCGCTCACCGAACCGACCGAACCGACCGAACCGACCGGACAAGCCGAACCGACCGGACAAGCCGAACCGGCCGGACAAGCCGAACCGGCCGACCCGACCGGACAGGCCGACCCGGAGCGCACCTTCGCCCGGATGCTCGCCGTCACCCCGCGCACCCCGGCGGCGAACCTCACCGGCCGGCCGTCGATCAGCCTGCCGCTGCACTGGACCCCGGACGGGCTGCCGATCGGCGTGATGCTCACCGCCCGGCTCCACCAGGAGGGCCTCCTGCTCTCCCTCGGCGCCCAGCTGGAACGGGCCCTGCCCTGGCACCACCACACCGCACGTCAGGAGGCCGTCCTGGAGCAGGCCCGGCGGGCCGGCGCCCCGAGGCACGACGGGCGGACGGCCACGCGACCCGAGCGGGGCACCCGGTGAAGCGCGGACAGCTGGCCTTCCTGACCGGCACCCACATCGTCAACGACCTCTACCAGGGCGCCGTCCCCGCCCTGCTGCCGTTCCTGATGTCCCAGCGCCACTACAGCTACACCGCCGTCTCCGGCATCGCCCTGGCCGCGAGCGGCCTGTCCAGCGTGGTCCAGCCGCTGTTCGGCCTGCTGGTCGACCGCCGCCACCGCGGCTGGCTCGTCCCGGCCGGCTTCCTCACCGCCGCGGCCGGCATCACCGGCGCGGCCATGGCCGACAGCTACCTGCTCACCTGGCTCTGCGCCGCCCTGGCCGGCATCGGAATCGCCGCCTACCACCCGCCCGCCACCAACCAGGCCCGGGCCGCCGGCGGACAGTCCCAGCGGGCGATGAGCCTGTTCTCCGTCGGCGGCACCCTCGGTGCCTCGCTGGCACCCGCGCTGGTCACCCTGGTGGTCGGCTCGTACGGCCTGGACGGCTGCTGGCTGCTGGCCGTCCCGGCGCTGGTGACGGCCGCACTCTGGGCCGTGCAGGGCCGCCGGCAGCGCCACCGGGGCCACGCCCCGGCGGTCCCGTCGACCGCCCGGGGCGCGGCGGCGGGCGCCCACCGCGACGACTGGCGGGCGTTCGGACGGCTGGTCGCGACCACCGTCGCCTGGTCCGTCCCGTACGTGACGGTCACCTCGATGCTCGCCCTCCACATCCAGCGCGACCTCCACGGCTCGACGGGGCTCGGCGCCGCCGCGCTGACCCTGCTCACCCTGGCCGGCGCGGCCGGCACCCTGCTCGGCGGCTGGCTGGGCGACCGGCACGGGCGGCTCGCCCCGATCCGCACCGGCTACCTGCTGGCCGTCCCCGCCCTGGCCGCCGTGGCCTTCGCCCCCTCCAGCACCGTCGCCGTGGCCGGCGCGGTGGCCTTCGGGCTGGCCATGTTCCTGCCCTTCGCCCCGCAGGTGACCCTCGCCCAGGACTACCTGCCCACCCGCCCCGGCACGGCCAGCGGGCTGACCCTCGGCCTGGCCATGTCCGTGGGCGGCCTGGCCGCACCGGCGCTCGGCGGCCTCGCCGACGCGCACGGCCTGCGGACCGTCCTCGCCCTGGTCCTCGGCGTGCTGGCGCTCGGGCTCGGCTGCGCGCTGCGCCTGCGCGACCGGGTCCTGACGGAGCGGCCGCTCCAGCCGGACGCGCCCGCGAACCGGACGGCGGGCGAACCGGACGGACCGGCCGGTGCGGTCGGTGCGGCCGGTGCGGCCGGTGCGGCCGGACCGGCGGACGAGCCGGTGACCAGGGGCGCAGCATCCGGAGGACGATAGTGTTACCGCCATGACCATTCGCCCGGTACGCCATCGCTCCCTGGTCGAGGAGGCCACGGCCGAGCTGCGCCGACTGATCGGTACGGGCGAGTGGCCGGTGGGCAGCAGACTCCCCGGCGAGGTGGAGCTGAGCCGGCTCCTCGGGGTCGGCCGCACCACTTCGCGCGAGGCCGTCCGGGTGCTGATCGCCGACGGCCAGCTGCGCGCCCGGCAGGGCTCGGGCACGTACGTCGCCGCCGCCGCCCCGGTCTCGGAGTTCGACCGGGAGCTGCGCCGCTCGGAGGTCTTCGACGTGTACGAGGTGCGGGCGGCGCTGGAGGTGGAGGCGGGCCGGCTGGCCGCGCGACGGCGCACCGAGTCGGACGTCGCCGCGCTGCGGGCGGCGCTGGCCGCCCGGGACGCGGCCGCCGGCCCGGCCGAACTCGTCGAGGCGGACCTGGAACTGCACCGCCTGGTCGTCCGGGCCGCGCGCAACCCGGTGCTCGTCCGCCTCTTCGACTCCTTCGTCGACGCGCTGCGCGCAGCGGCCGGCCACGTGGTGACCGACCATCAGCTCCACGACGGCGTCGAGCGGGAGGCCACCGCCGGCGCGCACCGCGCACTGGTCGAGGCGATCGCCGCAGGCGACCCGGACGCCGCCGTCGCGGCGACCCAGGCCAACCTGGAGCGCACCCTCGACCGGCTGCGCGCGGCCGGGGCCGGTCCGTCGTAGCTCCGGCGACCCGGCCTGCAGGGACCGGCCTTGGAGCACCTCCTCTCCCGTTCGCCCTGCCGGCCGGTCGGATCGCCCTGGTGGACTGCTCCGGGGTCCTTCCTGCCCGCCGGGATCGCACCGCTGCTGTCCCGCCCCGAGCGGGCGGTCCTCCTCCTGCCCACTCCCGGTTCCGTCCGCGGTGGGCGCGCAGCGGTGCGGTCCCCGGCCCAGGCAGCCGCATCGCCTCGGCTGCTCCGGTCTGGTGGCGCAGCTGCGAAGCTCTGCCGACTGGACCGGGTTGCGACCGCGGGTCCGGGCGCCCTTCCACAGCGGGCTGCGGGTCACTTCCGTCCTTCGTCAGTGGGGCTGTGGCGGGGAGGCCGTCCGTCAGGCGTCGAGCAGCGCGGTAGTGGGCGGCGGCGTCCAGCAAGGGGCGGGCCCAGAGCGGGAGTTCGAAGGTGGCGCAGCGGGCGGGCCCGGCCGTGGTGTGGGGCGTGGAGGGTGAGGGTGGCTTGCCCGTGGTGGTGGTCGGCGAGGGTGGCGGTGGCGAGGCGATGGAAGGGGCGCGCCGGTGACGAGGGCGGTGGCGAGCGCTGCAGCATGTTGGGGGTGGGCAGGACGGCGGATGCGCTCGACGGCTTCGCCGCGGCAAGGGCGGGAGGCGGGACGCGGTGGCAGACGATGGTCAGGCGGACGCCGGTACGTTGCTAAGACCTAGATGTTCTGTCCCGTGAGGTTGGGGATGCGGCTGGCGGGTGGTTTGCCTGCGAGTGCGGTGTGTCCGCGGTGGTGATTGTAGGTGTGGAGCCAGGCCGGGTAGGCGTCGCGGCGTTCCTGTTCGGTGCGGTAGGCCGTGGCGTAGGCCCATTCGTCGAGCAGGGTGCGGTTGAAGCGTTCGACCTTGCCGTTGGTCTGCGGCCGGTAGGGCCGGGTGCGTTTGTGCGCGATGCCCTCGGCGGCGAGGGCATCGCGCCAGGCGTGTGACTTGTAGCAGGCGCCGTTGTCGGTCATCACCCGCTGGACGGTGATCCCGGCCCGGGCGAAGAACGCGCTCGCCCGGGCCCAGAATGCGGCGGCGGTCTCCTTGCGCTCGTCGGGCAGGATCTCGCTGTAGGCCAGGCGGGAGTGGTCGTCGACGGCGTTGTGCAGGTAGCTGTAACCGGCCCCGGAGCGGGTCCTGCGGCCGGCCTGGCGGCCCAGGGACCTGTGGCCGCCGCCGTCGGGGATGTTGCCGAGCTTCTTGATGTCGACGTGGACCAGCTCGCCCGGTGCGGCGCGTTCGTAGCGCCGCACCGGGCGAGCGGTGGCGCGGTCGAGGTGCGCGAGTCGGGCGAGTCGGTAGCGGACCAGGACCCGGTGCACGGTGGCCGGGTTGAGCCGCAGCAGGTAGGCGATGCGGGCCGGGCCCCAGCGGCGTAGGACGCGGACCTTGATGATCCGCCGTTCGGTGCGGGTCGGGGTCCGGCGGGGGCTGCGGTGCGGGCGGCTGGAGCGGTCGGTCATGCCGGCCTCACCCAGGGCTCGGTAGCGGTCGGCCCAGCGCTTCGCGGTGGTCGGCGAGACCTGGAAGCGCTCGGCGGCCCGCCGCAGTGGCCCGCCGTCCTCGACGACGCAGCGGGCCAGGCGCAGGCGTCCGGTCTCGGTCAGCGATGCGTTACGGTGTGGCATGAGGGCCTTTCTGGGAGCCGGTGCAGATGTCGCAATCCACACCGAGCCAGAAGGCCCTCACTCATTTCAAGACCACCACGCCGTGAACCCCGTCACCAACCTCCGTGGTCAGTACACCTAGAGCCGATAGGCCCCAGGAAGCAGCTGAGAGAGGTTTGAGCATCAACGCTCAGCGTCGAACTGCGGCAGTACGTCGTCGGGCGCCTTCTGGACCGGATGCACTTGATGTTCCTCCGGTAGCCATTCCGCTCCACGGCCGAGCTCAACCGCGACAGCGAACAGCTTGTCCGTGTCAAGGCCGTACGACTCGTCTTCGGCCGGTTCCTCCTGCATCACCGCATCGGTGACGGGAACAGAGACGTAGGACTCCTCTACCGTCGTGCGCCGCAAGCGAACCGAGATCGAGTAGCCCGTCATGTCTCCCCCAAAGTTGATCACTGCCGACTCCCGCAGTCGAAGGCAGGCCTAGCAGCAGAGTGCGCCCGTCCGGGCGGGACCACCGGCAGTCAGTCACCACTCATCGCAGTCTCCGCGTCGACCCTGCGGACCGAATTCGCGACACGTCGACATGCGAGGCACCAGTCCGGGAGGCCCGTCGGCCGCCCCCACAGCTCGGCTCAGTCGGTCAGCGCTGAGCGGATCCCGTCCCGCGCCTCCGCAGGCAGGCGCCGGTAGGCGTTCCAGGTCCGCTCCAGCGCAGTGGAGCCGCGGCGGCCGCGCTCGATCCAGCGGGCCATACGGCGCTGGTCACCGGGGTCGAGTGACTTGATGTCAGCGAGGACCCGGTCAGCCTGGGCAGGAGCGCCGTCGGAGCCGGAACGGCACCGCTTGCACTCGGTGACCAGAAGGATGCCTTCGCTTCCGTCGAGGAGTGCCGTCTCGCGGCGGGTGACGGAGAGCACAGCGGTCTGGTTGGAGTCTTCGGGGTACGGCTCGCCGCCCGAGATACCGCACACCGTGCACATGAAGTCATCCCGCTCCATGACGGCCCGCTTCTCCCTGCTGGAGACCGCCTTCTGCGGCGCCGCGGCACGGCGGGCTGCGGGGTCCCAGACAGGTACCCCGGCCTTGGCGAAGCGCTGGTCCTCCGCCATCAGGGTCGCGTCCTCAGTGTTCGAGAGGATGGACCACCCGTAGTCCCGGAGGTCCCGGATGCGGCGGTCGGCCTGCGAGACGCCCGGGAACGCCTGCCGGATCTGCTCCTTGGTGAATGTGTTGCCCTCACCGATCTCCTGGACGAGCCACAGGGCACCGCGGATCATAGTGCCGGCCTTGAGTTCGCGGTCGTTCCAGGCGGGGAGGGACACCGTGCATGCTCCGTTCTGTAGGGTTTCTGAGCCTCGATTGTGGACCTCCGCCCTACGTGTTGTCAGTCCCTCCTGCCATGATGCACGGCAGGTGAGGTAGGTCTGGCCCTGGAGGTTGTCATGGCTGTCAAGTTCGGTGTACCGCCCGAGGGCGAGAAGATCCGCTCCCTGGTGGAGGAACGCCTCAAGCAGGCGATGGCCGATAGCGGCGGCAAGGTCACCGTGGACTGGCGCGGGGAGCAGAAGCACCTGCACGTGATCTCCATGCCGGTGGACATGCTCTACTTCAATCCGGACACACACCGGATCCGGGCGCAGCGAACCCTGGACAGCGAGCGCAACCGGATCCTGGAGGAAGAGCCCTGGAGTGAGCCTGCCCAGCAGTACCTTCACTACCTGCTGAGCCGTCGGCCCTCGAACCCGGGCCAGACCGACCCCGACTACACCGCTCTGCAGGACGAGCTCGACGACTTCGGGCAGAAGGAGCCCGGGATCATCAGCCCGGACGGGATCCTCGTGGACGGGAACACGCGCTGTGCTGCGCTGAGGGACCTGGGGATCAAGGACATCCGGGTCGGCGTCCTTCCTCCGGACACCTCCCGGCGCGACATCAACAGTGTTGAGCTTGCATTGCAGCTGCGCCGCGACAAGCGCCGCGAGTACTCGTACATCAACCGGCTCATCGCCATCGAGGAGGAGCTGGCAGGCGGTCGGCGCGAGGAGGACGT
Organism: Kitasatospora sp. NPDC028055; assembly: GCF_040637885.1. Lineage (NCBI taxonomy): Bacteria > Bacillati > Actinomycetota > Actinomycetes > Kitasatosporales > Streptomycetaceae > Kitasatospora > Kitasatospora sp. NPDC028055. Next base: position 57,913 of record NZ_JBEZXE010000044.1, read on the forward strand.
CGCTCGCGACTTCAACATCAAGACCAGCACTCTCCACCAGGACCGGTGGGTTTACCAGATGATCAACGACGCGATCGACCGGAGCAGCAACGGCAGCGGTGTGTCGTTGCGCCTCGTGGACTTCGAGGACCATCAGGAGAAGCTCCGTGAGCTGCACCGCGATTACACGAAGCTGGCCAAGACCGCCCCGGACGACGCCGAGCAGCTCAAGGAGTCGCGCCTGGCACTGGTGGTGCTGAACTACCCGAAGACGTCTGTGCGCCTGGCGGAGGCGGAGTTCCACCGTCGCTACTTGGACGAGCGGCTGCCCGACGAGCTCAGGCCGGCTGCCCAGGTCTCGGCTGCGGTATCGATCCCCGGCCTGCCCGGTGTCGCCGTCCCGGATGCTACCGCGGCGGTGAAGACCACCCGTGCGCTCACTGACGCGCTGCTCCAGGCCAAGGCTGCTGCCCTGGCCGGCGACAGTCTCGCGCCTACGGAGGTTGCCGAGGCTGACAGCCTTCTCAAGTCGGCGCGCAGGACGTTCGACGTCGCCGTGAAGATGGCTGGGCAGAACGCGCAGCTGCAGAAGCGTCAGGTGGCGGTTCCGGAGCGGCTCACTGACGCCGCTGACCACGTGAACCAGTGCGCGTCCGAGTTCGCCGAAGCCAAGGCGAAGCGCGCCCTCGACGAGGACGCCTTCGACGACGCGCTACTCACCCTCCGTGCGAGCCTGGCGCGTCTGGCGCGGCAGGCGGGCCGGACGTTCAGCGCCCCGGGTGACGGCGTCGCCTGGCTGCTCGACGCCACGCGGGAGGTCTGATGACTGTGCTGGCGGCCGGACCGAGCCTGGAGATCGGCTTCGGCGACAGCGTTACGAAGGCACGCTTGCGGGCAGGGGCCGGGCACGAGGACGACTTGCGCCGCCTCGCACTCCGGTTTCGCAGCGGTGTCCAGCGCTCCTCCGGAACCCTGGAGGTCGAGATCGACGACCTCCTCGTCAATCTCGGGATGCTCGCTACCTGGCCGCAGCCGGACAGCGTGGCCTGGGACCCCAGGCTGGCCACGCTGGCCACGGACTCGGCGGTCGATGCCCAGACCGTGGCTGAGCGGCTCGACCCGACCCTTGACGGCAAGGGCGAGGTGGACCCTGGCCGGCTCGACGCCATGCTGGGTGCGGACTGGACAGGGGACCTCACCGTCTTCCAGCGCCGGGATATCGCGAAGCTGCTCTCGCTGCGGCACGGAGCGAACTTCTCGGTACCTGGCGCGGGCAAGACCCGTGTCGGCCTCGCCGTGTTCCAGGCGCACCGCCGTGCCAAGGGCATCGAGCGGCTCCTCATCGTCGGCCCGAAGTCCTGCTACGAGTCCTGGCGGTACGAGAACCAGGAGTGTCTGCGCAGTCCCTTGGCCATGGACGTCTTCTCTCGGGCCGCTGACCTGGCTGCTGACGCACTCATCGTGAACTATGAACGCCTCGACGGCTCGGTGGACGAGCTGGGGCAGTGGCTCGCCGCCCGGCCGTCCATGCTGCTGCTCGATGAGGCGCACCGGATGAAGCTGGGCGCCTCGGGCACGTACGGCGCAGCCTGTCTAGCGCTCGGTCCGCGGGCCCGGCACCGGCTGATCCTCACCGGTACACCGGCGCCCAACGGTGTCAGGGACCTGGAGAACCTCTTCGGCTTCGTGTGGCCCGGGCACGGTCGGCAGAGGGTGACGCAGGCCGTAGCCGGCGGCGACCTCGCAAGGGCCAGTCAGGTCCTGCGGCCTCTCTTCACTCGGACGACGAAGGACGAGCTCGGGCTCCCCCCGGTAACCACCAATGTGCGGCTGGTTCCCATGCCGCCCCTGCACCAGGAGGTGTACGAGGCTCTCATCGGGCGCTTCTCGGCACGGGCGGCGGGGTCGGAGCGAGACTTTCAGGCGCTCGGCAGAGCCATCGTCTACATGCTCATGGCTGCCACGAGCCCGGCGCTTCTCTCTGTCGGTACGACGCGGTACGAGCCTCTTTCCTACCAGGTGCCGCCGCTGAGTATTCCGGAGGGGACGCCGCTCTTCGAGCTCATGCGGGACTTGCCGAGCTACGAGATGTCGCCGAAGTACCGGGAGGTGCTCGCGATCGTCGCCGAGAACGCAGCCCGGGGCCGAAAGACGCTCGTGTGGTCGACGTTCATCCGCAGCCTGAACACGCTTGAGCGGATCCTCGGCAGGTTTCGCCCCGCGATGGTCCACGGTGGTACGGAGGACCGGGAGGCCGAGATCGAGCGGTTCCGCAACGACCCGGACTGCATGGTGCTGCTGACGAATCCCGCCACCTTGGGAGAGGGCATCAGCCTCCACCACCACTGCCACGACGCCGTGTACATCGACCGGGACTTCGCGGCCGGGCGGTTCCTTCAGAGCCTTGACCGCATCCACCGCCTCGGCCTCGCGCCTGAGGCGGAGACCCGGGTCACCGTGCTGGCCTCCGAAGGGACTATCGACGAGGTCGTTGCCCAGCGGTTGAACGACAAGCTCCAGTTCATGGGGCGGATCCTCGACGATCCTGCGGTCCAGGAGCTCGCCGACCTGGACGAGGAGCCAGCTGTCGGGGGAGGTCTGGACGAACGGGACCTCCAGGCACTGATGGGCCACCTCCGTGCCCGTACCCCCTGATCCGGTCCTGCGGGCGGCCGTGCGGTGGCTGGAGCGGCTCCCGCCCTCCAGCGCTGCACGGTGCCGCGCACTGTTCACCGCCCACGCGGACTTCAGCGATATCACCCCGACCCAGTACGAGGCGGCGTACGCGTGGCTGGGAGACAACAGCCTGCTCGACCGCCTGCGCAGCCCTGTCCCAGCCGAACGCCGGATTTTCGACTGCGCCATCACCCACGGGAGCGCGTCGTGGTTCGCAGATGCGGACATGCTGGTACGGGGCCCGGATGAGCTTCCAGCGGACGCGCTCCGGGCCGCGAGAGCACTCGGCCTGACCGACGATGAGGCGTTTGCGCGGCTCCAGGCGGTGTGGGGGAGGGTGGACACCGCCGAGCGGGAGCGGGTCGGCGCAGCCGGCGAACTGGCGCTCGTTCAGCTCCTGGCCGGCGCTGTGAACGAGCGGGTCGAGCACGTAGCCGCAGTCTCAGACGGCTACGGCTACGACATCGCTGTCCACCGACGCGAGGTCCCGGTTCACCTTGAGGTCAAGTCCACGACCCGCCGCAGCCGCCTTACGGTGTACCTCTCACGGAACGAGTTCGAGGCCATGTGCCGCGATCCGGGATGGCAGCTCGTCGCCGTTCGCCTGACCGTCGGGCTGGAGGCGGTCGCCGTCGCTACCGTTCCTAGGGACTGGATCGCCGGCCAGGTCCCTGCTGACCGCGGCCCCCTCGGCCGCTGGGAGTCGTGTCGACTCGAAGTGCCGGTGGACGTGCCGGAGCCGGGCATCCCGGTTCTCCTGGCCTCGCTCAAGGCGGATGCTCCGGCGCTGCTCGCCGCTGCGACGGCCTGGCCGGGCTGACCTGGCCGGAGTCGCCTTCCGGTGCTGCGCCGTACCGAGCCGTACGCAGCACCGGGCGCTCCGGCTCAGGCGCCTCGCAGACCGGAGTCTGTGAGCAGGAACTCCTCCAGTTCACCAGCCCATTGGAGGCTTTCCAGCTCGGGCCACCCCCCGGCTGGCTGGGCGTCTTCGAAGGAGTCCTTCACGGCTGAACGCCACTGGTCGAGCGTGCCGCGGACCCGGAACGGGCCGATCGGCAGAGTCACGCCGTCTTCGTCAACCTGCAGCGGGGCAGTCTCGGTGCCCACCGTGACATCGCTGGCGAGGCCGATAGCGGCTGCATCGAGGGCGGCATCCAGCTCTGCGGGGTCGATCCGGCCGGCCCAGGCCTGCCCCGCGAGGACCGCCTCAGCCACGAGCGTGGTGCGGCCGCCTGCGGCATACCCGGTGAACACGAGCGATGGGCGCGAAGGAGCGTCGCCCTGCTCGTTGCGCTGCCCGCTCAGGAAGGACGGCCGGAACTGGTTGAGAAGTGCCGTGATCCGGTCGGCCAGAAGCGCCCGCCTCGCGGCCAGGAAGTCGCGGTAGCCGTCGGCTTCGAGGACCGCCGGGTCGTTCGGCACGGCATGTGCGGCCAGGTCGCTCTCCGCAACGTCCTGGATGTACGCGGCCGGGGAGCGGTTCCCGATCATGTTCGCCGCTGTCTGCTCCGAGACGAAGACGATGTTGGCAAGCTCGTTGATCTCGGTGGCGGAGTACTTGTTTCGGTGGCCGCGCAGCTTCGACGCGGGGTGGAGGTTGCTGTACTGCGGTTTGTCGGACCCCTCGGCGGCGGAGATCGACCCGCCGTCCCACCAGTCGCGTGCACCAGCATGCGAGGCAGCCAGGTACGAGAACAGGAGGAACGGACTCTGAATCGTACGCCCGGCCAGGTCCCGGGCGGTCACGGTGAGCCCACCGTCGTCAATGCCCAGGTTGGCGAGCAGCGCCCGGACCGGCTCCTCGGAGTCCAGGGCCTTGACGTCTTGTGTGAGGGTGCTGTCGGTTGCCCCTCCGTAGCGGTTCCGGGCTGTGGCTGCCATGAACCAGTACAGGAGCCCGTTCTCCACCTCGGGCGTGACCTGCGTGCCCGCAGGCTGGCGGCCGTAGAAGACGATCAGCGGGTGCAGGGCGCTGATGGATGGGATGAGTGCGGTGGACGGTACGAGCAGTTTGTCCTGGAGGAGGGGGACGACACGCTCCAGGCCGCGCCGGACCCTCTCCCATCCTTCGGCAACGGACTCCCGGCTGGCGGTGGTCAGCCCCGCCACGGACGAAGTCCGCTTGCCCGAGATCGACAGGCTCAGTGTGATCGCCTTGATGAGGAAGTTGGCGTCGATTGCGCGGTAGCCGCGCTCGGCCCAGCGGGAGGACTCCTCCTCCAGCTGCCCGAGGAACCCGGGGGAACGGGCGGACAGCGTAGCCATCGCGAGATCTGTGGTCTTCAGCGCGCGCCCGCCGCTGTTCACCCGTACGAAGATCTGCGTGACTTCCTCGTACGTGAAGTCGTGAAGGACCTCCATGTGGAAGTCGCGCTGAGTGATCATCTCCAGGCTCTTCAGACGGCGGCCGATCTCCGTGTCGTCGATCAGCAGGCCGGCCGCACGCAGGGTGCCGTAGATGGCGAAGGTGTCAGCGCCGGGGCGTACGACGTCATAGACCTTCACCCACTTCCGGTTGCGGCGCGTTGCCGCGCTCTGGTTCTGGAAGGCCTCGGTCTCGATGTTGAAGACGATCTGCGCGGCGGGGTCATCGGTGAGTACGCGGTACAGGGAGGTAAGGCGCTGCTGGCCGTCGAGAAGGTAGAGGGGCATCACGTTCGGTACGCCCTGTCCGGTCCCGATCGCCGCAGCGCGCGTCTCGGCTGCTTCCTCGGTCTTCCAGAGCAGCAGGGAGCCTGCGGGGTAGCCGCGGTAGAGGGATTCGACCAGCTTCGCGACTTGCGATGCCTTCCAGACATATCCGCGCTGGATCTCCGGGAGCATGATCTCGCCAGCCGCGATCTGCCCCACGATCGTGCGGATGTCCCGGTTTGTGCGTTCGACTGCCATCTGCTGCTGTCCCCACCCTCTCTGCCGGGCTCTGCCTTCTCGGCTCTGCCCGTCACCTTGGTCGCGTCGCGCGTGCAGGTGCCCCGGCCGGGGGACGGCCGCCGCGTTGCACTCGCGGAGGAAAGCGTATAAGAGCAGGACCAGCCGACTGATGCGGGCTTCGGCAGGTCCGGCGGGCTCCGGAGGCCGTGTGACCACGAGAGGCACGGTACGTCAGAGGGCCGGGGCTGCAGACGTCTTGGTGGTCGGCAGCTGGTAGCCGTCGGCGCCGAGAGCGCAGTGCTCCAGCGAATTCGATTGGCGCATCTGCGCGGGCCAAGTGCGACTTCGTCCGGCTCTGTCGGGTCTACGACGGCGCGAGTGCCGTTCGAATGCCTCCGCTCAGATCCTAGGAACGGTCCGTGCTGGCCGCCGCCCAGGGCGGCCGCGGCTACGGCCGCCCGCCCACCGGGCCGCAAGGAACGGCCGCACCTCCTGGGGGCGGCCTGCGGAGGTGCAGGGCTGCCGAACCGATGGGTTGTGCCCAGGTTTAGAGAAAGGCCGGACATCGACGCCCTCAACGCCCTAGGAGCTGTTCAAGGTTCGGATCATGTGGTTGCGGTCAGGGACTTCAGCCACATGATCGATCCGCGGAGGTGCAGTCCTGCCGTGTAGCTTTCCGGGCTCTTGTCGTACCGGGTGGCCAGGCCGCGCCATGTCTTGACCTTCTGGAAGCACCGTTCGATGTGGTTGCGCCGCTTGTAGCGGTCGGGATCGAAGGTGACCGGCCGGCCGCCCGCGGAGCCCTTGCGTCTGCGGTTGGCCGCCTGGTCCGCCTTCTCCGGGATCACCGCGGTGATCCCGCGTCTGCGCAGGTAGGCACGGTTGGCCTTCGACGAGTAGGCCCTGTCGGCGGCGACGGCGTTCGGCCGGGTGCGCGGCCGGCCGACCGGGCCGCGCACCCGGACCTTCTCCAACACGGCCCGGAACTGGCGGCAGTCCGCCGCCTGGCCAGGGGTCAGCACGAACGCCAGTGGCAGGCCCGAGGCGTCGACGGCCGCATGGATCTTGCTGCTCAGG
>NZ_JBEZXE010000045.1:0-63806 GCF_040637885.1 Kitasatospora sp. NPDC028055
AAGGTCACCGTCAACCTCGGCGGCGGCGACGAACTCACCTACGACACCGGCGCCAAGACCAGCACCGGCACCCGCTACTACGCCCTGCCCGGCGGCGTGACCCTCGTCCGCCAGGGCCCGACCAGGCTCACCTACCAGCTCGCCGACCAGCACGGCACCGGCACCCTGTCCATCGACTCGGCGACCACCGATGTCAACCGCCGCTGGACCGATCCCTTCGGCGTCCTGCGCGGCTCCGGCAGCGGCACCTCGTGGGCGGGCGACAAGGGCTTCGTCAACGGATTGAAGGACGACGCGACCGGCTTCACCAACCTGGGCGCCCGCCAGTACCAGCCCGGCACCGGCCGCTTCCTCAGCCCGGACCCGCTGATGCTGGCCGACAACCCGCAGCAGTGGAACGCGTACGCCTACAGCAACAACGACCCGGTGAACAACACCGACCCCACCGGCATGGCGCTGGAGGAGTGCGCGAGCGGATTCGCCAAGTGCTCCAACATGGGCACCGTGGTGGACACGACGCAGGACGGGCCGAACTACCAGCGGATCGTGGACGAGATCAAGAGGGCGGAACCGATCCGGAGGGCGGGTTACGTCAAGTTCGTCGAGAGGAGCCTGTCGAAGCCCCTGCCGAACCCCAACCGGGAGAAGAAGGTGCCGACTGCCCCCGCAGGGCCGGGGGGCGTCATCGTCGGCCACTCCACGAGGGAGGTCAGCCACGACGCGCAGCCCACCGTCGACTACAGCGTCGGAACCGACTTCGGCTCGGCCGAATCGCTGGACCCGGTGGTCCTGGGGATCTCCACGACGGAGGCGACCCAGTTGAGCAAGCAGGTCACGAAGAAGAACACCTTCTCCCACAGCAACAAGGTCGACGGAAGCGTCAAGTTCAAGATCGGCGGAGTCGAGATCGGGGCGGACACCGAAGCCAACTGGGAATGGGGCTCGGAGGACACCACGCAGACGACCGAGGGGAAGACCGACTCGGTGACGGTGGACCAGAAGGTGACGCTGCGGCCCACCGTGCTCCACCAGTTGTACGGCAAGTCGCCCATCGTGACCCGACGGCTCTACGAGACCACGTACTACTACGACGACGGGAGGACGGCGACCAAGACGTGGGGGACCGTCTACGTCAGCAGCTGGACCCCGGTCCTCTACCAGCCCGGGGCACAGGTGCAGGACGTCAAGGAGCCGTAGCAGTGCCGGGCCGATCGTGGGCCGGCACCGCATCACAGAAGGCCGAAGGAGGAGGATGAGCCGTGTGAGGGGTGTCACCGGGAGGCTTCGCACCGTTGTCGCGGGCCTGGCGTTCAGCGCCTGCGCGTGCACCACGGTGTCCGGGCAGGCCGGCGCCGGCGCCGGGGCGACTCCCACGCCGACGCCGACATCGACGCCGACACCGACGGTGTCGGACCAGGCGGCCCGGTCGGACCAGGTCAAGCAGTTGATCCTGGGGACAGCCAAGGAGAGAGGGACGGCACCTGTCGGTGACGCGTTCACGGAGCTCCGGTTCAGCAACGGCTACGGGCCGGAGCTGATCTGGCAGGCGGAGAAGACCGGTGACATCTGCACGGCTTCGGACCGGGTGCTCGCCCGGGGCTGTGTCCCGCTCGCGGAGATCGCCAAGCGGCCGACTCCGGGAGTCGGCACCTTCGTCGGCGCGAGCCTGTTCGAAGGCAGCTGGTCGGTGCTGCTGATGGCCGACGGTGAGACGGTCGATCACATCTCCTGCCAGGGTCGGGACTTCCCGGTCCGCGCCGGGTACTCGATCCCGGTGGACGGCGTGCTCCACACCGTCTACACCGTGGCCGTCCCCAGGAACCTCCAGGGCCGGTACCACGTGGCCGTCCAGCGGGACGGCGGGTCGGCCGAGGAACGCCTCGACATCACCATGGAGAAGGACTACGGCAACGTTCCCGTGGAGTGCTGAGCGGCTGAGCGTGACCCGGCGGTGCCCCGCCTCCCGGTCAGGGAGGCGGGGCACCGCCCTTTCGTCTGCCGGGTGGGGGTGGGGCCAGGCCCACCCCGGTGTGGGGTGCAGGTGGATTCTGCGGCCGGCCCGGTGTCCCTAGATTCGATCACGAGCCGCCTCCGGGGCGGGTGGTGGTGAGACGGGGGAGGACACCGTGCGGGGATCGGTGCAGCCGGCGCTGCGGCTGTCGGGGCTGCGGAAGCGGTTCGGGGCGCACGTCGCCGTGGACGGGGTGGACCTGGTGGTGCCGAGCGGCTCGTTCTACGGGCTGGTCGGGCCGAACGGGGCGGGGAAGACCACCGCGCTGTCGATGGCGGTCGGGTTGTTGCGGCCGGACGCCGGGAGTTCGGCGATCCTCGGGGTCGACGTGTGGAGCGACCCGGTGCGGGCCAAGGCGCTGGTGGGGGTGCTGCCGGACGGGATGATGCTGCCGGAGCGGCTAAGCGGCCCCGAACTGCTGTACTACCTGGGGCGGTTGCGCGGGCTGCCGGGTGCGACGGTGGACGCGCGGGCGGCGGAGCTGCTGGCCGTGCTGGAGCTGGACGGGGCCGGGGACACCCCGGTGATCGACTACTCGACCGGGATGCGCAAGAAGATCGGCCTGGCGACGGCGCTGCTGCACGCGCCGCGGCTGCTGGTGCTGGACGAGCCCTTCGAGGCGGTCGACCCGGTGTCGGCCGCGACGATCCGGGCGATCCTGCGGCGCTTCGTCGCCTCGGGCGGGTCGGTGGTGTTCTCCAGCCATGTGATGGCGCTGGTGGAGCAGCTCTGCGACCACGTCGGGGTGATCGCCGGGGGCCGGGTGCTGGCGGCCGGGCCGGTGGACGAGGTGCGGGCCGGGCGGGGGCTGGAGGACGTCTTCGTCGAGCTGGTCGGTGGCCGGACCGGTGGGGAGGAGGGGCTGTCGTGGCTGGCGTCATGAGGTCCGGGGGTGTCGTGGATCCCGGGGGTGTGCCGAACCCCGCAGGTGTGCCGAACCCCGCCGCCGTGCTGACCGGGATGAAGCTGGCCGTGCTGCGGCGGTCGATGTCCGGCCCGCGGGCCGCGAGCCTGATCGCGGGCGGGGTGTGCGGCGCCCTGGCGGCGGTGGGCACCGCGCTGCTGGGCCTGGTGGACTTCCCGGTGCCGGAGGCCGGGGTGGGCACGATCGCCCTGGTGCTGCTGGTCTGGACGGTCGGCTGGGCGGTCGGGCCGACCCTCACCGGCGGGGACCCGACCCTGCGGCTGTCGTACTTCGCGCTGGTGCCCCAGCCCCCGTGCCGGCTCGCGCTGGGCCTGCTGGCCGCCTCGTTCGTCGGTGTCACCCCGGTGGTCGCCCTGGTCGCCTTCGCCGTGCTGGTGGTGTTCGGCGCCGGGCTGGGGCTGCTGCCCGCGCTGGTGGCCGTGCCCGCCATGCTGCTCCAGCTGCTGTTCGTGGTGGTGCTCGCCAAGCTCGGCGTGCAGGGCCTGGGCAGGGTGGCCCGGTCGCGGCTGGGCTGGGAGCTGTCGGCGCTGCTGGTCGGCCTGGTGTGCGGGTTCCTGAACACCGGCTGGTTCGGGATCGCCTTCTTCCTCGAGCTGCTGGGCGGCCACTGGGCGCCGACCGTCGGCACGCTGGTGCGCGTCCTGCCCTCCGGCTGGTCGGTGGTCGCCGTGGACGCCGTCCGGCGCTCCGACTGGGCCCTGGTCGGCGCCTGCCTGGGCGGACTGCTCGCCCTGTGCGGGCTGCTGTTCGCCGCCTGGACGGCCCTGCTGGCCCGGCAGTTGGTGCGCGGTACGGCGGGCGGTGGACGGCCCGCGGTCCGTCGGCGCGGCCGCCCGCGGCTCCTCCCGGACACCCCCGGGGCCGCCGTCCTCGGCAAGGAGCTGCGCCTGTGGGTGCGCGACCCACGCCGGGCCCGCTTCCTGCGGATCGCCCTGTGGACCGGCCTGTTCACCGGCCTGCTGCCGGTGCTCGGCGGCTTCCCGACCGTACTGCCGTGGATGGGCGTGGTCGTGGCGCTGTACGCCGGCGCGCTCGGCTCCAGCCTGTACGGGCTGGACGCCGGCGCCCTGTGGCTGACCCTGGTCGCCCCCGGCGCGGAGCGGATCGACGTCCGGGCCCGGCAGTCGGCCTGGCTGCTACTGGTCGGCCCGGCCGCGCTGCTGCTCACCGTCGGCGGGACGGTCGCCGCCCCGAACGGCTGGGCCTGGCCCTGGCTGCTGGCCGCCCTGCCGGCCGTGCTCGGTGCGGGGGCCGGGCTGGTGCCGCTGATGTCGCTGCTCGGCCCGGCACCGTTCCCGGACCGGCCGGGCGGCAACCCGCTGGACGGGTTCAGCGACGAGAGCGGCGACCAGGTCCGGATGCAGAGCCTCGCCGTCCTGCTGCTCCAGCTGTTCGCCGCGCTGCCGGCCACCGGCGTGGTGCTGGCCGGGACGCTGCTGCACAGCGCGCCGCTGCGCTGGGGCGGGACGGCGGTCGGCCTGGCCACCGGGCTGCTGTACGCCTGGTGGTTGGGCCGGGCGGCCCGGCGCCGGCTGGAGACGCGCGGGCCGGAACTGCTGGACGTGATGCGCAAGGGCGTCCGTCGGGCGGCCGGGTCCGCGGACCGCTCACCGGAGGAGCAGGACCTGCTGGACCGCATCTCCCGCCGCCGGACCGCGGCCGCCGGGCTGCTGGTCACGGCCGGGGTGCTGAGCACGGCCCCGCAGGGCGGGGTGGCGCTGGCCATGTCGCTGCTCGCGCCGGCCGATCGGAGCTGGTTCCTGGCCCTGTACCTGCCGCCGGCCTGGCAGGTGCCGGTCGCGTCGGGGTTCATCCTGTTGGGGACGGGGTGCTTCGTGGGGGTGTACCGGCTGATCCGGGCCAAGCAGGCGGCCGAGCGGGCAACCGGCGGGTGAGCCGGGCCGGTTGCCGGGCTGCCATCATGATCGTCCAGCACAGCACAGCAGGGCACAGCACAGCACAGCAGGGCACAGCACAGCACAGCACCGCAGGGCACAGCACAGAACCGTCGAGCCGACCGGAGGCCCACCCCGTGAGCACCCCGCAGTCCCGAGGCGCCGAGGCGCTGCGCACCGCCCTCCGGGCGCTCGGCCGCCTCGCCGTCTTCACCCTGCTGATCCCGGTCGGCGCCGTGCTGGCCGTGCTCTTCCTGGTCTCGTTCCTGCTCTGGGTCGGTGTCGGGATGGTCCCGCTGTTCCCGGTGACGACCCGGGTGGTCCGCTCCGCCGCCACCGCCGCCCGCTGGGCCTCCGGCCACTGGTCGCAGGTGCCCGTACCGGTGCCGTACGTGCCGCGCCCGGCGCTGGAACGCACCCTGCACGGCTGGTTCTGGACCGGCCACGACTACCACAAGAACCGCTGGTTCGCGGGCTTCGCGCTCAAGCTCCGCTGGCTCTGGAACGACCCGGCGACCTGGCGGGACGCCGGCTGGCTGCTGGTCGACCCGCTGATCGGCGGCGGCATCGCGGCCACGCCCGTCCTGCTGACCGGCTACGGCCTGTACGGGCTGGCGCAGCCCGTACTGCCCGAACCCGGCCCCGGCTACGGCCTGTTGCCGCTGCCCGGGCTGCTCGGACCGCTGCTCGGCCTGGTCCTGGTGCCCGCCGGTCTCGCCCTCGCCGGGCCCGCGCTGCACCTGCACGGCCGGTGGACCCGCTCCCTGCTCGGCCCCACCGAGCGCTCCCGGCTGGCCCATCGGGTCGAGCAGCTCACCGAGATCCGGCTGGACGCCACCGAGGCCCAGGCCGCCGAGCTGCGCCGGATCGAACGGGACCTGCACGACGGCGCCCAGGCCCGGCTGGTCGCCGTCAGCCTGCGGCTCGGCGCGGTGGTACCGCTGATCGACCGGGACCCGGAGAAGGCGAAGCAGGTGGTGACGGACGCTCAGGAGAACGTCACCCAGGCCCTGCAGGAGCTGCGCGACCTGGTGCGCGGCATCCACCCGCCGGTGCTCGCCGAGCGCGGCCTCGCCGAAGGGATCCGGGCGCTCGCGCTGGACGTGCCGTTGAAGGTCGAGGTCCGGGCCGAACTGCCCGGCCGGGCCGAGGCGCCGGTGGAGTCGGCGGTGTACTTCGCGGTCAGCGAGGCGCTCACCAACGCGGTCAAGCACGGCGACGCCCGGCACGCCACGGTGGAGCTCACCCACGCCGCCGGACTGCTGCGCGCCGAGGTCGCCGACGACGGCCGGGGCGGCGCCGACCCGGAGGGCGGCAGCGGCCTGCGGGGCATCCAGCGCAGGCTGGCGGTGTTCGACGGTACGCTCACGCTGACCAGCCCCCCGGGGGGCCCGACCAGGCTGATCATGGAGCTGCCGTGCGTGTTGTCCTCGCCGAGGACCTCGTCCTGCTGAGGGACGGACTCGAACTCCTGCTGAGCGCCCACGGCCATGACATCGTCGCCGCCGTGGAGAGCGGGCCGGAACTGTCCGCCGCGCTGGCCGAGCACCGCCCCGACATCGCCGTGGTCGACGTCCGACTGCCCCCCACCTACTCGGACGAGGGCCTCCAGGCCGCGCTGGCGGCCCGCCGCGAACAGCCCGGACTGCCGGTGCTGGTGCTCTCCCAGCACGTCGAGCAGCTCTACGCCCGGGAGCTGATCGCCGACGGCGCGGGCGGCGTGGGCTACCTGCTCAAGGACCGGGTCTCCAAGGCCGACCAGTTCGTGGACGCCGTCCACACCGTCGCGGCCGGCGGCACCGTCATGGACCCCCAGGTCATCACCCGCCTGCTGGCCCGCAACGCCTACGACGAGCCGCTCGCGATGCTGACCCCGCGCGAACGCGACGTGCTCGCGATGATGGCCGAGGGCCGCTCCAACGCCGCGATCGCCCAACGGCTCCATTTCAGCGAGGGCGCGGTCAGCAAGCACACCTCCAACATCTTCGCCAAGCTCGGCCTCGGCGCCTCCGACGACGACAACCGCCGCGTCCTGGCCGTACTCGCCTACCTGAACGGAACCCGCCCGGAGTAGCCCACGCAAAAGTCGCCGGGCCCGACTTCCGGTGCGGGGCCCGGGCGCAGAAGGTCGGGCCGGCCTCTGACGGGGGTTCTCGGCCGTTGGGCGTGGGAGGTCGGCGGGCCCGACTTCTGGTGCGGGGCCTTGTGTCGCTGGGCGTGGGAGGTCGGCGGGGTGGCCTCTGATGGGGGTTCTCTGCTGTTGGGCACGGAAAGTCGGTGGGGTCGACTTCTGGTGCGGGGCCGGGTTGGACTGGCGGGGCCGGAGGGTTGGTTGGGCTGGCGTTCTGCTGTTGGGCGCGGAAGGTCGGTGGGGTCGACTTCTGGTGCGGGGCGCTTTTGTCGCTGGGCGCGGGAGGTCGGCGGGCTGGCCTGTGGGTGGGCCTTCGTGCCGTTGGGCCTGGAGGTCGGCGGGGCTGAGTTCTGGGGTCGGGGGTCGGTTGGGTGGGCGCGGGAAGTCGGTGGGGGCGACTTTTGGTGCGAGGGCGGTGGGGGTTGGGGGTGGGGCGGGCGTCGGTACGATCGCCGTATGGGTGGTGCGAAGGACGAGGCCTGGGACGCGGATGCGGCCGAGCGGGCGGTGGCGGTGCTGAAGGCGGTGGCCGATCCGTCGCGGTACCGGCTGCTGTGGGCGTTGAGCCGCCGGGAGCTGCCGGTCAGCGAGCTGGCCGAGCTGTTGGGTGCGCACGTGGCGGCCACCTCGCAGCACTTGGCGAAGCTGCGGGCGGCGGGGCTGGTGGTGGCTCGCCGGGAGGGGACGCGGATCTTCTACCGCGCCACCGAGGTGCGCGGGCTGCTGACCGAGGCCGCCGTGATCGCCAACGACCTGCCGGACCGCAGCGGTGGCGACGGCGGTGGTGGTGACGGTGGCGCGGCCCCGGCCGCCGACACGGCGGAGCAGCCCTTCGCCCGGGCCGCCCGCGCCGCCCGCGCCGTTCGGGGGGTGCGCCGCCGCCCGGCGACCGGCCCGACGGGCTGAGCCGGGGCACTTCCCGTCCTACGACCCGCCCTACGACCCGTCCTCGCCGCCGCCGTTGCGGATGACCTGGGCGCGGTGGAACAGTTCGTCGGTCTCGGCGGCGAGCACCCCGCCGAGCAGCAGCTGCGGATAGTAGAAGGACCCGGCGGCCTTGGCCACGGCGACGGCGGACAGGTCGATCTGGTCGAGGCCGGTGCGGCGCAGCCCCTCGATCGAGGTCGCCCACACGACCTGCCCGATTCCGGCCCAGGCGCAGGCGCTCATGCACATCGGGCAGGGTTCGGCGGTGGTGTACAGGGCGGTGCCGCCCCATTCGGGGCTGCCGTAGGGCTGCCCGTAGTCGTCGATGGCTACCATCTCGCCGTGCTGGGTCGGGGTGTCCGCCGAGGCGGTGCCCCGGGCCACCACCCGGCCCGAGCGGACGATCACCGCCCCGAAGGGGTAGCGCTCGTTCCTGCGCCCCTCCTCGATCGCCGCCGCCATGAAGTGCTCGTGGCCCTGCGGCGCAGCGGCGGCCGCGACCGGCGCCGGGTACGGCGCGAGCCCCACCGCGCCGACCGCGCCCATGAAGTGACGCCTGATCAGTGTCACGGTGTGCTCCGTCCGGTCGGCGTAAGGGAGTTCCACGGCATTGTCCCCGCCCTACGCCTCCTCCGACCGGTATTCCTGCCGGGCCGCGTCGTAGCCGAACAGGCCCGCGTAGCGGCCCCAGTCGGTGGCGGTCTCCAGCTGCCGGTCGACCTGTTCGCTGGTGTAGTGGTGGGCGAGGAGGTCGCGGAAGAAGCCGGCGCGGACGGTGGCGCCGGGTTCGCCGCCGAGGCTGTTGGCGATCAGCTTGACCAGGGGGACGTCGAGGGCGGCGCCGGCGAAGAGGGCGCGGGAGTCCTGGACGTCGGCGCGGGCGAAGGCGGTGCCGTCCTCGGTGAGCAGGAGGTCGTCGCCGTGGATCTCGGCGAAGCCGAGCAGGTCGAGGGCGTCGACCTGGGGGAGCATGTCGTCGATGTCGAGGCCGAGTTGGTCGGCGAGGTCGGCGAGGTCGCAGCGGCCGGCGCGGTGGGCGATCATCTCGGCGAGGCCGGAGAGGCCGTCCACGCTGGCGCTGGGCAGCGGGGTGTTGGCGACGGTCCGGCGGTCAGGGCGGTTCGGGTCGGGGCCGTCCGAGTCGGGGCCGTCCGGTTCGGTAAGGCCCGGCTCGGTACGGCCGGGTTCGGGCCGGCCGGCGGCCCGGGGGTCCTTGGGCCGGCCGGTCATGATCCGGTAGACCCGGTCGACGAGTTCGTCGAAGGCGGCGGAGTCGCGGTCGCGCGGCCGTTCCAGGTCGACCTCGACGGTCTCCCGGATGGTGCCGTACGGGCGGGAGCCGAGGACCACGACGCGGTCGGCCATCAGCACCGCCTCCTCGATGTTGTGGGTGACCAGGACGACGGCGCGGGTGGGGAACTGTCCGGAGTCCCACAGCTCCATGAGTTCGCCGCGCAGGTTCTCGGCGGTGAGCACGTCGAGCGCGGAGAACGGTTCGTCCATCATCAGCACGTCGGGTTCGACGACCAGCGCCCGGGCGAAGCCGACGCGTTGGCGCATGCCGCCGGAGAGCTCCTTGGGATAGGCGTTCTCGAAGCCGGTCAGGCCGATCAGGTCGATGGCCTGGTCGGCGGCCCGGGCGCGCTCGCGCGGGGGCACCCCACGGGCCTCCAGGCCGAGTTCGACGTTCTGCCGGACGGTCAGCCAGGGCAGCAGGGCGAAGGTCTGGAAGACGAGCGCGGTGCCGGGGTTGGCGCCGGTGAGGGGGGTGCCGCGGTAGCGGACGGTGCCGGAGCTGGGCGGCAGCAGGCCGGCCAGGCAGCGCAGCAGGGTGGACTTGCCGGAGCCGGAGCGGCCGAGCAGGGCGACGATCTCGCCGGCCCGGACGGTGAGGTCGATCCCGGAGAGTACCGGGAGTTCGCCGTCGGCGCCGGCGTAGGACTTGGTGAGGCCGACGGCCTCCAGCAGGGTCGCGCCGTCCGCCACGGCGGGCTGGGCCACGGCGGGCCGGGCGACGGCGACCGCCGGGGCGGGGGCGGGGCGGGAGGAGAACGGGAAGCGCATCGGGGGAAACCTCACTGGAGCGAGTAACGGCGCTCGGCCAGCCGGTACAACCGGCGCCAGACCAGGCGGTTGAGGGCGACGACGTACAGGCTCATCACCGCGACCCCGGCGAGCAGGTGCGGGTGGTCGCCGCGTTCGGTGGCGCGGGCGATGTACGCGCCGAGGCCGGTGGCGGTGAGGGTGGTGCCGCCGAAGGCGACCACCTCGGAGACGATGGAGGCGTTCCAGGCACCGCCGGAGGCGGTGATGCCGCCGGTGACGTACGCCGGGAAGATCCCGGGGGCGATCAGCCGCCGCCAGCGCTGGAGGCCGCGCACGCCGAGGTTGTCCATGGCCTCGCGCAGGTCGCTGGGGATGGCCATGGCACCGGCGATGGCGTTGAACAGGATGTACCACTGGGCGCCGAGGGCCATCAGCAGCACGCCGCCGAGGTCGATCGACAGGCCGGTGCGCAGCAGCAGCCAGACCACCAGCGGGAACAGGAAGTTGGCGGGGAAGCTGGCGAGCACCTGGACCAGGGGCTGGGCGATCCTGGTCAGCCGGGGGGAGAAGCCGATCCGCACGCCGATCGGCACCCAGACGACGGTGGCGACCGCGACCAGCACCACGACCCGGGCCAGGGTGGCGAGGCCGAGCAGCAGGGGTTCGCCGAAGACGCCGAGGCCGGTGGTTCCGGCGAGGTAGCGGCCGAGGTCGACCAGGCCCCAGAGCACGATGCCGCCGGAGACGACGGCGAACAGGAGGTCGCCGGTGCGCTGCCGGGCGCGGCTGACGGCGAGCGGCCGGTCGTCGGTGCCGAAGACCCGTCCGGCCCGGTTCAGGGCCCGGCCGAGGGGGCGCAGCACCCGGCCGAGCAGGCCGGGCAGCCGGGAGCGGCGCAGCAGGGCGAGTACGACGGAGCGCTGCACCTCGGTGGCCTCGGACTGCTCGTTCTTGAAGCGTTCGGCCCAGGCGGTGAGCGGCCGCCAGAACAGGAAGTTCACGCCGAGGACCAGGACGGCCATGGTGGCGATAGCCCAGCCGACCCGGCCGAGGTCGCCGGCGGCGATGGCGGCGCCCGCGTAGGAGCCGACCCCGGGCAGGGCATAGCGCTGGTTGTCGACGCTGATCGCCTCGGAGGCGACCAGGAAGAACCAGCCGCCGCCGAAGCTGAGCATGCCGTTCCAGACCAGGCCGATCATGCCGGAGGGCAGTTCGACCTTCCAGAAGCGCATCCACCGGCTGAACCGGAAGGAGCGGGACAGCTCGTCGAGTTCGCGCGGCAGCGAGACCAGCGAGTGGTAGAAGCCGAAGGTCATGTTCCACGCCTGGGACGTGAAGATGGCGAACACGGCCGCGCACTCCAGGCCGAGTTCGGAGCCGGGGAACAGGGCGAGGAAGCCGGTGACGGCCACGGTCAGGAAGGCGAGCACCGGCACCGACTGGAGGATGTCCAGCGCGGGGATCAGCACCCGTTCCAGCCGGCGGCTGCGGGCGGCGGCGTAGGCGTAGCCGAAGGTGAAGCCGATCGAGAGGACCAGCGCGGCGAACATCCGCAGCAGCGAGCGCGCCGCGTCGTAGGGCAGCCGGGCCGGGTCGGTGTCCACGGCGGCGTCGCGCGCGGTGGAGAACCGTACGGTGGTGCCCTGTCCGACCCGCAGGGCGAGGTAGAGCAGGACCAGGACGGCGGCGGCCACGACCACGTCCGCCCAGCCCGCCCGGGCCAGGCGGCTCGTCCGGGGCGGCAGTGGGCCCCGGGACGGGCCCGGGGCGGACTTCGGGAGGGACGGGAAGGACATGGCGGGGACCTCCG
The DNA here is from genome assembly GCF_040637885.1 of Kitasatospora sp. NPDC028055. Taxonomy (NCBI): domain Bacteria; kingdom Bacillati; phylum Actinomycetota; class Actinomycetes; order Kitasatosporales; family Streptomycetaceae; genus Kitasatospora; species Kitasatospora sp. NPDC028055. The sequence continues at coordinate 11,746 of NZ_JBEZXE010000045.1, forward strand.
GCGCGCAAACCCGGGCAGTCTGCTCCCTACTGACGTCCGTACGCAAATGAACCCGCGCCCGGCCCGCCGCTCAGGCGGCCCGCTCCTCGATGCCGAGGTAGCGCCGGACCCGGCCGCCGTCGGCGGCGAACCAGCAGCCGCCGCGGCCGGTCAGCGGCTGGGGCTCGGGGATCTCGGCCATCGGCAGGACGTCGCCGTGGAAGGCGCGTAGCAGGGCCTCGCTGCCGGGCGGCGCGGAGAGCTGGACGTGGTCGAGGGCCGTGATCACTGCGGCCTCCTATCGGGTCTGCTGCCGGGCCGCGGTGACCAGCAGCCGGGCGGTCGGGGTGGGCAGGCCGAGGTGGTCGGCGATCCACTGGGGGTCGTGCCCGTGGGTGGCGAACACCCAGGCGGTGTAGAGCCGGTTGAGGCCGGGGGCGTCGGGGCCGAGCAGGAGCGGGCGGACCTGCTCCATCGGGAAGTCGTCCAGCACGGCCGAACGCGGCTGCGGGACTTTGGAGTTGAGTGTGGCGTTGGTGGTCATGACGTTCCTCCCGTGGACCCCGGGGCGGGCGGGGTGATGGGGGCGCGCAGCAGCGAAAGTCCTGCGGGCGGGCACGGCGAAGCCGCGGGCGGGGGTGAGCAGTGCGGACGTGTCGTCGGACGCAGTGCTGACGCACCGTCTGATGTGCGCGCAGGGAAGGTTGTTACCGCATGCCGGAGGTGTACGAGGACAGGCGGGGGCGGGGGCTACTGTGGCCCGGACTACTGCAATCCATGTCTCTCGCCTCCTCCCGGTCGGCGCACCCCGTGGTGCGTGTCATCGACGCGGCAAGGAGTTCGCCGGCGCGCGGAACGGCCACCGGTTCACCCCAACTCGTCAGAGCTTTGGCACTCCACGGCGTGTCCGACCCGCCCGGGCCGGAAGCCACTTCGGATCAACCCTTAGGTCGGGAAGATCTGTCCTAGCCCTGGGCGTCTCTCGACGTCGTCGGATCAGTGGCCTGTGTCCGTGAAGAAGCCTCACCGAACGAGGTGCCTTCTTCAAACCTCCAGAAGCATAGACCGGCGAGAGCGCGATACTTGCGTACTTGGTAGAACCTTTACCTTTAGCGAGGCGTGACAGCCGTCCGGGTGACGCGGGTTTGGGCGCGACGTGACGACGGAACGACTTCCCGCCGGATCCGTACCCGCACACGCAGCTGAGGGGTGGCATGGCGACCGCAGGCTCCCAGACCGCAGGACCTCCGGGGGCTCCCCGGCGAGCGAGGGCGCTGGCGCTCGCCCGGCGCCCGAAGCTCTGGCTCTTCCCCGGTGTGCTGTGCGCCCTGGTGGCCGCACTGCTCTCGCTGCTCTACCTGGGCGGCATCGTCAACCCGAGCGGTCACCTGCACCGGCTGCCGATCGCCCTGGTGAACGCCGACCAGGCCCCGCCCCCGCCCGGCCAGCCGGTCAACCTCGGCACCCAGCTGGCCCGCGCCGTGGTGGCCGGGACCCCGGACGACACCGTCCACTGGCGCCAGACCGACGACGCGGGCGCCCGCGACCTGCTCGCCGCCGGCAAGGTCTACGGCGTGCTGCTCGTCCCCGCCGACTTCACCGCCACCGTCACCGCGCTCGCCACCGGCGGGGCCACCCACCGGCCCACCCTCACCGTCCTCACCAACCCCGGCCTGGGCAGCCTCGGCTCCTCGATCGCCGCCCAGATCGCCCAGAACGCCGCCCACCAGGCCTCGGTCGCGGCCGGGCAGCGGCTGCTGGCCGCCGTACCGGCCCAGGGCGGCCCGGGCACCCAGGGCCCGGACACCGGCGCCACCGCTCGGCTGCTGCTCGCCGACCCGTTCGCCGTCACCACCGTGGTCGGCCACCCGATCGGCAGCCACAGCGGCCTCGGGCTGAGCGCCTTCTACTTCACCCTGCTCGCCGTGCTGACCGGCTTCATCGGCGGCAACATCATCCACAACGGCGTCGACACCGCGCTCGGCTACAGCGACAGCGAGATCGGCCCCTGGCACACCCGCCGCCCGACCGTCCCGATCAGCCGCACCCAGACCCTGCTGCTCAAGATGCTGATGACCGCCGGGATCATGCTGGTCACCACCTCCCTGGTGCTGCTCTGCGCGGTCGGGATCCTCGGCATGGACGCCCCGCACCAGGCGCTGCTCTGGGTGTTCGCCTACTGCGCCAGCCTCGCCGTCGGCCTCGGCGTGCAGGCGATCAACGCCGCCTTCGGCGGGATCGGGCAGCTGGTGTCCATGTTCGTGTTCATCGCGCTCGCCCTGCCGTCCTCCGGGGCGACCGTCCCGCTCCAGGCGGTGCCCGGCTTCTACCGCTTCCTGGCCGTCTTCGAGCCGATGCGGCAGCTGAGCGACGGCATCCGGGCGATCCTCTTCTTCGACGCCCGCTCGGACGCCGGGCTGGCCCGCGGCTGGGTCATGATCGCCGTCGGGGCGGCGCTGGCCCTGGCCTTCGGCTTCGGGATGACCCGCTACTACGACCGCAAGGGCCTGCACCGCTGGACGCCCCAGCCCTCGGAGTAGCCACTCCTCGGGCCTGGTGACGGTCGGGCCCTGGTGACGGTCAGGCCCTGGTGACGGTCACCTTGAGGTGCTTCATGATCGGCTGGTCGCTCTGGGTGCTGTGGTCGCCGATCGCGCACAGCACGTTCAGCTCCGGCATGTAGCCGGCCGCGCAGCCGCGCGGGATGTCGTACGGGACGGCCAGGTAGCCGTGCACCGAGCGGGTGGAGCCGTCCCGGGCGGTGCTGGTGATGTCCACCGGGTCGAACTCGGCGATGCCGCGCTCGCGCATGTCGTCCGGGTTGAGGAAGACCAGGGTGCGCAGGTTCTTCACGCCCCGGTAGCGGTCGTTGTCCGAGTAGATGGTGGTGTTCCACTGGTCGTGCGAGCGCATCGTGCCGAGCGCCAGGGTGCCCGGCGCGGGGACGACGTCGGGCAGCGCGGCGGCGGAGAACTCGGCCTTGCCGGAGGGGGTGAGGAAGACCAGCTCGCGGGCGGGCTGCTTGATCCGGAAGCCCAGCGGCAGCCGCACCCGGCGGTTGAAGTCCTCGAAGCCGTCCAGCACTTCGGCCATGGTGTCGCGGATCCGGTCGTAGTCCTCGATGTACCACTCCCACGGGGTGGGGCTGTCCGGCAGGGCCGCGCGGGCCATCCCGGCGACGATCGCGGGCTCGGAGAGCAGGTGCGGCGAGGCCGGGCGCTTCATGCCGACCGACAGGTGCACCATGCTCATCGAGTCCTCGACCGAGGTGGACTGCACCCCGGCGCGCTGGTGGTCCTTCTCGGTCCGCCCCAGGCACGGCAGGATCAGCGCCCGGCGGCCGTGCACCAGGTGGCTGCGGTTCAGCTTGGTGCTCACCTGGACGGTCAACTCGCAGGCGCGCAGGGCCTGGTACGTGTAGGGGGAGTCCGGGGCGGCGAGCGCGAAGTTGCCGCCCATGCCGACGAAGACGGTCACCTCGCCGCGCCGCATCGCCTCGATCGTCCCGACCGTGTCCAGGCCGTGGGCGCGCGGCGGGTCGATCCGGCAGACCGCGCCGAGCCGGTCCAGGAAGGCGTCGGACGGCCGGTGGTCGATCCCGCAGGTGCGGTTGCCCTGGACGTTGCTGTGCCCGCGCACCGGCGAGGGCCCGGCCCCCTCCCGGCCCAGGTTGCCGCGCAGCAGCAGCAGGTTGACGATCTCCCGCACGGTGTCCACCCCGTGCTCGTGCTGGGTGACGCCCAGGCACCAGCTGAAGATCGAGCGGTCCGCCTCGCGGTAGACCCGCGCCGCCTTGAGGATCTCCGCCCGGGCCAGCCCGCTCTGGCGCTCCAGCTCCGCCCAGGGCGTCTCCTCGCAGACGCGCCGGTAGTCCGCGAACCCGCTGGTGTGCCGCTCGATGAACAGCCGGTCCAACGCCCCGTCGTCGGCCGCCGACTGCTCCAGGAGCGCCTTCGCCATGCCGCGCAGCAGCGCCATGTCGCCGCCGATCCGCGGCTGGAGGTTGAGCGTGCTGGTGCGGGTCGCCCGGTTCAGCGCCATGTCGGTGAAGTCGTGCGGGATGATCGTCCGGGTCGCCGCCGCCTCGACCAGCGGGTTGACGTGCACGATCTGCGCGCCGCGCTTGAAGGCCTCGGCGAGCGAGGTGAGCATCCGGGGCGCGTTGGAGGCCGCGTTGACGCCCAGGATGAACAGCGCGTCGGTGACCTCCCAGTCCTTGAGGTCGACCGTCCCCTTTCCGGTGCCCAGTGCCGCCTGGAGGGCCCGTCCGCTGGCCTCGTGGCACATGTTGGAGCAGTCGGGGAGGTTGTTGGTGCCCAGCTCGCGGGCCATCAGCTGGTACAGGAAGGTCGCCTCGTTGCCGAGCCGGCCGGAGGTGTAGAACGCCGCCCGGTTCGGGTCGTCCAGCCCTCGCAGGGTGCGGCCGACCAGGGCGAACGCGTCCTTCCAGCCGATCGGCACGTAGTGGTCGGTGTTCGGGTCGTAGACCATCGGCTCGGTGAGCCGGCCCTGGTCCTCCAGGGCGAAGTCGCTCCACTCGGACAGCTCGGTCACCGAGTGCGCGGCGAAGAACTCCCGGCCGACTTGCTTGCGGGTCATCTCCCAGGTGACGTGCTTGATGCCGTTCTCGCAGATGTCCAGGTGCAGGCCCTTGGTGTCGTCCGGCCAGGCGCAGCCCGGGCAGTCGAAGCCGGTGTTCTCGTGGTTCATCCGCATGACCGCGCGCGGGCCGTCCAGGTACGCCCCCTCGCGGGCCAGGAAGCGGGTGACGCTCTTCGCCGCGCCCCAGCCGGCGGCGGGGTGGTGGTACGGCGCGTAGCGGGGCGGCGCGGCGGGGGCGGGGCCGACCTCCTCCGGCTCGGGGCGGGCGCCGTCGACGGCATCGTCGGAGGTGGTCACGGTGGTCGCCTTCCGTCGCGCGGGTGGGGGCCTCACGGGCCCGGCTCGACGCTACGCCGGGCCGTCGGCCCCCGCGCGTCGAACCGCTACGGGTCCGGCAGGGCGCCCAGCACCCCGGCCAGGTCCGTCCGCCGGGCCACCTCCAGCAGGGCGCGGGCCATCACCGACCCCGGCTCCCGGTCCGCGGTCACCAGCCCGATCGGCGTGCTGTGCACCGGCTCCACCAGCGGGACGGCCCGCATCCCGGGCGGCACCCCGAACACGTGCAGCCAGGCGTACGGCACCACGCTCGCCCAGTGGCCGGTGCGCACGTGCGCGAACAGCGAACCCACCGAGTCGGTCTCCACCCGGGGTGCCGGTGCCAGTCCGAGGCCCGCGAACACCCCGTCCAGCACCCGGCGGCCCTGCATGCCCGGGTGCAGCAGGCACAGCGGCAGCCGGGAGGCCTCCGTCCAGGTGGCGTGCGGCTGCCCGGCGAGACCGTCGGCGGGGCCGGTCAGCAGGACGTACCGCTCCTCGTAGAGCGGGAGGCTGCGCACGCCCTCGGCGCCCTGCTCCGGGAGGTAGCCGAGGCCCGCGTCGATCTCGAAGTTCCGTACCCGGCGCAGGAGTTCGTCGGCGGGCAGGTCGGTGGTCAGCTCCACGGCGGCCAGCGGGTGGGCGGTGCAGAACGGGCCGGTGAGCAGCGGGACGGCGCCCGAGGCGGTCGGCACCGAGCCGATCCGCAGCCGTCCGCTCAGCCCGGTGCGCAGCGCGTCCACCTCGTCCCGCAGGGCGTCCCGGTCGGCCAGGATGCGCTGCGCCCACCGTACGATCCGCTCGCCCTCGGGGGTCAGGCCCTGGTACGCCCGGCCGCGCCGCACCAGCAGCACCCCCAGTTCGTCCTCCAGCTTGCGCAGCGCCTCGGACAGCGCCGGCTGGGAGACCTGGCAGGCCTGGGCGGCGCGGGCGAAGTGCCGCTCGCGGGCGAGGGCGACCAGGTACTCGAGCTGGCGGAACAGCATCTACTCCGCCTCGGCGGCGGTCCCGGCCTCGGCCTCGGTTTCGTCGGCGGTTTCGGTTTCGTCGGGGAGCCCGGTCGGGTCGGTCAGGTCGGCCGGGTCGGTCAGGTCGATCCGGTCGGTGCGGGTGTAGACGTTCATCGAGTCGCCGCGCAGGAAGCCGACCAGGGTCAGCCCGCTCTCCTCGGCCAGGTCCACCGCCAGCGAGGACGGCGCGGAGACGGCGGCGAGCGCCGGGATGCCGGCCATCACCGCCTTCTGCACCAGCTCGAAGGAGGCCCGGCCGCTGACCATCAGCACCGTGCCCCGGGCCGGCAGCAGGCCCTCGCGCAGCGCGTGGCCGACCACCTTGTCCACCGCGTTGTGCCGCCCCACGTCCTCGCGCAGGCAGAGCAGCCGGCCCTGCGCGTCGAACAGTCCGGCCGCGTGCAGGCCGCCGGTGCTGTCGAAGACCTTCTGGGCGGCGCGCAGCCGGTCGGGCAGCGCGGTCAGCAGTGCGGGGGTGATCCGCAGCCCGTCCGCCGCGACGCTCCACGGCGCGGTGGTGCGCACCGCGTCCAGGCTGGCCTTGCCGCACAGGCCGCAGGAGGAGGTGGTGTAGAAGTTGCGCTCCAGCGAGGCGTCCGGGGCCGGCACACCGGCCGCGAGCGCCACGTCCACCACGTTGTAGGTGTTGCCGCCGTCGGCGGTGGCCCCGGCGCAGTAGCGGATCCCGGCCAGGTGGTCGGCGGCGTGCAGCACGCCCTCGCTGACCAGGAAGCCGGCCGCGAGGTCGAAGTCGCTGCCGGGGGTGCGCATGGTCACCGTCAGCGGACGGCCGCCGACCCGGATCTCCATCGGCTCCTCGGCGGCCAGGGTGTCGGGGCGGTGCGAGGGCACGCCCTTGCGCAGCCGCAGGACCCTGCGGGGTACGGTCACTCGGCCCATGGTCGTCGGCTCCTCGGGTGGGTCGCGGGTCGGCCTCGCGGTCGGTCAGGTCTGTACGGATGAATCCTCGCGCGTTTCCGGGCCGGGCGGGCTGCCGGGGTCGGGCAGGTGGCGGCGGCTGTGGACGCCGGTGACCGCCAGGCAGAGCAGGCCCACCCCGGCCATGCCGACCAGCAGCGCCGGGTAGGAGGCGCGCCCGGCCGTACCGGCCAGCAGCAGCGGGGTGAGGAAGCCGCTGGAGGTGGTGCTCTGGTAGAGCGCGGCGGAGGTCGGTCCGGCGGGGCCGCGCCCGGCGTCGGCGCTCGGGGCGGTGAGCCGCTCCACCTCGTGCAGGCCCGCGCCGAGGGTGAGCCCGTACCCGGTGCCGAGCACGACCGCGGCGGCCAGTACCAGTCCCACCGAGTCGCGGTCGGCGGCCAGCGCGCCGAGCAGTAGTCCGGCGATCACCGTCGCCATCGCGGTGAGGGTGGCCCGGGCGCTGCCCGCGTCGTCCAGCCGGGCCGCGAAGGGCTGGGCGAGCACCCCCATGGCGAGCGTCAGGGCCGCCACCAGACCGCTGAACAGCGGTGCGTAGCCCGGCAGATGGTGGGCGACCAGCGGCGGCAGCACCACGTAGCCGACGGTCGCGGCGCCCAGCACGGCGGGGCTGGCGGGCAGCACGACGTAGCGGAACCGGGGGTGCCGCACCGCCGCGCGGTGGTGTTCCGAGGGCCGGGCCGGGCGGCGCACCGCGGCCGTGTCCGGGAGCCGGCCGGTGGCCCGCAGGACCAGCAGACAGGCCGCGGCATGGGCGAGGCAGGGCACGGCCGTCGGATCGGGCAGCCACTCCGAGAGGACGCCGGAGGCCAGCGCACCGGCCGAGAAGCCGATCCCGGTGGCGTACATCGCGCGGCGCGCGGAGGCCACCGGGGACGTCCCGGGGCCGGAGAGCTCCCGTAGCCAGGTCGTCCCGGCCAGGAACACCAGCCCGGCCGCGAAGCCGGTCGCCAGCCGGGCGACGTACCCGGTGGGCTCGTCCGCCAGGGCCAACAGCGCGCTGGCGGCCGCCGACAGGGCGAGCCCGGCCCGCACCGTGCGCCGGCGCCCGTACCGGTCCGCGGCCGGGCCGCCCAGCAGCAGCCCGGGCACCAGCCCGACCAGGTACACCGAGAACATCGCGGCCAGCGACACCGGCGACCAGTCGGTGTGCACCCGGTAGACGCTCGCCAGCGCGGTGAACTGGTTCGCGCCCCAGGCGGCGACCGCCACGGCGGCCGCGGCCGGTGTCCAGCGGGCGGTGCGCACGTGCGGGGTCTCCTCGGACGGGTTCGCTCGGACGGGGAATCCGGCGGCGGCGGGCCGCCCGTCCAGTGTCCTGTCCGGCATCGTCGCAGGTCAAAGAGGTGGTGCCAGTCGTCCGATCGGCGCGGCCGATCGAACGGGACGGGCCCTGAGCCCCGGCTAGCCGCCGTCCCCCACCGCCAGCACGACCGCGCTCGCCGCACCGCCGGGTGTCTCGTAGCTCACCGTCTCCCCGGCGTGACGGCCCAGCAGCGCCTTGCCGAGCGGGCTGTCGTACGTCACCAGGGTCAGCTCGCGTTCCTCGGCCAGCTCGGAGATCTCGACGGTCTCCTCCTCGCCGTCCGAGAACCGCACGGTGACCGTCGAGCCCACCCCGATCACGTCCGTGGACGGCGGCCCGGCCGCCTCGGCCTCCCGCAGCCGCCCCTCCAGCTCGGCGATCCGCCGGTCCAGCCGCGTCACGTCCGAAGCCCGCTGCAACTCGTCCGCCGCGTCGGCGCGGTCCCCCACCGGATCCTCCCCGCGCAGGGTCGCCGCCACCTCCCCCCGCTCCGCCCGCAGCTGCGCCAACTCCTCCTGCACGGCACGCAGCCCCTCGGCACTGATCGGTTCCGGCCCACCGCTCATCGCACGCTCCCGGGTCTCTGAGGGAACACCCAAACACCGGTCGCCTCTCATTACCCCACCCCGCCGAACCCCCGGCAAATCCTCGGCCGGGCCGTGCGTCAGCGGGCGAGCGGCTCGGCCAGGGCGAGCGGCTCGGCCAGGGCCACCTGTTCGGCCAGTGCGACCGGTCCGGTCGGGACGACCGGTTCGAGGAAGCGGCTGGGGGCGCCGTGCCAGGAGACGGAGAGGGCCTCGCGGGCGCGGGTGCAGGCCACGAACAGCAGGTTCAGCTCCCCGTTGAGGTCCTCCCGGTGCTGCTGCGGGTCGGTGTCCTCCGGGGTGAGCGCGTTGCCGTTGGGCACCATGGCGTCGCCGACGCCCACCACGGCGACGCAGCGGAACTCCAGCCCCTTCATCCGGTGCATGGTGCCGATCCGCACGCCGGGGGCCGGCGCGCTGCCGAGCAGGTGGGCCGGGATGCCGGCCTGCTCCAGTGCCCGGGCCGTGTCGCGGCCGAGCTGGGCGGTGCGGGTGGCGACGCCGATGTCCTCCGGGCCGACCCCCGAGGCGGTCCACGCCTCGATCCGGGCGACCAGGGCCCGGAGTTCCGCGGCCTGGTCGGCGTGGCCGTGCGCCTCGGGCTGCGCGCCGTGCAGGGTCGAGTGGTAGCCGACCAGCGACTCCTCGCCGCCGTCCAGGTCGTCCGGCCGCTCGCCGGTGAGCAGCGAGGCGGCCCAGCTCAGGATCTCGTGCGTGGTGCGGTAGTTGACGCGCAGCCGGGAGGACCGGCCGACGACCTGGATGCCGAGCGAGCGCAGCGAGACCTTGTTGCCGTAGATCCGCTGGTGGGGGTCGCCGGCGAGGAACAGGTCGTCCGGTCCGGGGGCGGCGAGCGCGCGCAGGAAGCGCCACTGCGCGGGGTGCAGGTCCTGCGCCTCGTCGACCACCACGTGCCGGAACGGGCGTTCGCCCCGTTCGTCGAGGGCCCGGGCGGCGTGCGCGCAGACCTGGAGGAAGGTCCGCTCCCCGCTCTGCCGCAGCTCCTCCTCGAACGCGGCCACCGTGCGCCACAGTTGGGCCCGTTGCAGCGGGCCGAGCGCGGTGCCCCGGCCGGTCCGCGGGGCCTTGAGGTACTGCTCCGGGCTCTCGATCGCCTGGGCCAGGACGACCTGGCGCCACTCCTGGTCCAGGAAGACGTCGGTGAAGTCGACCCCGAGCCGCTGCCCGACCCGGCGCCAACGGGCCAGCACCGCACGCTGGTTGAACAGGATCTTCAACGGGGCGCCGCCGAGCGAGCGGCGCAGCACCTCGTTCGCCAGGGCGTCGACGGTGACCACCCGGACCTTGGCCCGGATCCGCGCGTCGGTGATCAACAGGCCCAGGCAGCGCTCCAGTTCGGCGGCCAGGTCCTTGGTGTAGGTGGTGAGCAGCACCGATCCGTCGGGGGCGTCGGCGGGCAGCCGGCGGGCCAGGTGGTAGGCCCGATGCAGGGCGACCACGGTCTTGCCCGTCCCGGGGCCGCCGGTGACCCGGGCCGGGCCCTGGTACGAACCCCGGTAGGCGATCCGGTACTGGGCCGGGTGCAGGAAGATCCGCCAGGCGTCGAAGGGGCGCTCCAGGATCTCCTGGAGCTCCTCGGGCCCGGACACCAGGGCGACCCGGCCGCGGGCGTGGGCCATCGCCGACACCAGTTCGTCGCCGGGCCGCCCGGTGCCCACCGGGTCCGCCGCCCGCGCGTACGCCTGGACGATCTCGCGGTCGATCTCGGCCGGTTCCATCCCGCTGGCCAGCCCGACCAGCACGTCGAACTGCTGCTCCGGCAGGACCCGGTGGAGCGCCTCCAGGTGCGCCTCGTCGGGCAGCAGCCGGATGATCGGCAGGATCTCCTCCTCGATGCCCAGGCTGCGCAGGACCTTGTCGGAGCGGTCGGCGAACAGCCGCTGGGGCTCGTCCGAGGCCCGGGCCCGCAGCGAGGCGGAGGCGCGCTCCAGGGCGACGTCGTTGCGGATCTCGACGCCCTGGGTGGCGGCGTTCACCGAGGCGCGGTGCTTGAGCGCCCAGTCGTTGGCCTTGTCGTGGGGGAGCACCTTGAGCAGCAGGTAGCCGTCGCCCCGGTCGGCCTTGAGGACGACCCCGCGCCAGAAGTCGGTGATCCGGATCGTCCGGATCCGCGGGTCCCGCTGGTGGGTGAGCTTCTCCAGGTGCGCGCCGGCGTGGGTGGCCCCGGTGAACTTCTCGAAGGTCTCGAAGACCCGTCGCTGCACCGACCGCTCCAGCGCCGCGAACTCCATCAGGAAGTCCCGGTGCATCCCCAACGTCGCCACCCGGGCCCCCTCGCGCCTCGTCCGGATCTTCGGTGCGCCCACTCTACTGGGGCACTTGGGGGTGGCGGTGATCACCTTCGGGGGCGGGGCGGTGGGGGAAAGCGCAGGTGGGAGAGGTGGGCTGGAGGGGCCGGGGAGGGACCGGCGGTCGGGCCGGAAGCGGGCGAAGCTACCATGTGGGCAACACCCTCAGCTCGAAAGATGGACTTGTGACTGTCAACGACGACGTGTTCACGGACTGGAAGAACCGCGAGGAGATCGCGGAGTCGATGATCCCGATCATCGGGCGACTGCACCGGGAGAAGGACGTCACCGTCCTGCTCCACAGCCGTTCCCTGGTGAACAAGTCGGTGGTCAGCATCCTCAAGACGCACCGCTTCGCCCGGCAGATAGCCGGCGAGGAGCTCTCGGTCACCGAGACGATGCCGTTCCTGGACGCGCTGACCACCCTGGACCTCGGCCCCTCGCAGATCGACCTGGCGATGCTCGCCTCGGCCTACCGGGCGGACGACCGGGGCCTGTCGGTGGCGGAGTTCACCGCTCAGGCCGTCGCCGGTGCCACCGGTGCGAACAAGCTGGAGCGCCGGTCCGCGCAGGACGTCGTGCTGTACGGGTTCGGCCGCATCGGCCGGCTGGTCGCGCGGCTGCTGATCGAGAAGGCCTCGGGCAACGGCCTGCGGCTCAAGGCCATCGTCGTGCGCAACGGCGGCGGCGACGACCTGGTCAAGCGCGCCTCGCTGCTGCGCCGGGACTCGATCCACGGCCAGTTCCAGGGCACGATCACCGTCGACGAGGTCAACAACAAGATCGTCGTCAACGGCAACGAGATCACGGTGATCTACTCCAACGACCCGAGCGAGGTCGACTACACGGAGTACGGGATCAAGGACGCGATCCTGATCGACAACACCGGTCGCTGGCGTGACCGCGAGGGCCTGTCCAAGCACCTGCGCCCCGGCATCGCCAAGGTCGTGCTGACCGCCCCGGGCAAGGGCGACGTGCCGAACATCGTGCACGGCGTCAACCACGACATGATCAAGCCGGACGAGCAGATCATCTCCTGCGCCTCCTGCACCACCAACGCGATCGTCCCGCCGCTCAAGGCGATGGAGGACGAGTACGGCGTCGTGCGCGGCCACGTCGAGACGGTCCACTCGTTCACCAACGACCAGAACCTGCTGGACAACTACCACAAGGCCGACCGTCGCGGCCGCTCGGCGCCGCTGAACATGGTGATCACCGAGACCGGTGCCGCCTCGGCCGTCGCCAAGGCGCTGCCGGACCTCAAGGCGAAGATCACCGGCAGCTCGATCCGGGTGCCCGTCCCGGACGTGTCCATCGCGATCCTGAACCTCCAGCTCAAGCGGGAGACCACCCGCGAGGAGGTCCTGGACCACCTGCGCGAGATCTCGCTGACCTCGCCGCTCAAGCGGCAGATCGACTTCACCGACTCGCCCGACGCGGTGTCCAGCGACTTCATCGGGTCGCGCCACGCCTCGATCGTGGACGCCGGTGCGACCAAGGTCGACGGCGACAACGCGATCCTCTACCTGTGGTACGACAACGAGTTCGGCTACTCGTGCCAGGTCGTCCGGGTCGTGCAGTACATCTCGGGTGTCGAGTACCCGACCTTCCCGGTGTCGGCGGGCTGATCCGTCGGGCGGGACCTCGCGGCGGGGCGGTGACCTTCGGGTCGCCGCCCCGTCGGCGTCGGGGCCCCGGTGCGGGGAGGGGCGGGTCAGGCGCCGGCCAGGCCCGCGTCCGGGACCTTGCCCGACTGCGCCTGCTCGATGCGGTTGACCAGCATCACGGCGAACCGCCGGGCGGCGGGCAGGTCCACCGGCCCGCCCTCGGTGGTCACGCTCGCCACCACGGTGCCCGAGCGCACCACGACGCTCACCCCGTCACCGTCCGCCAGCGGCCCGACGAAGGCCTGGCTCTCGCTGCCCACCGCCGGAGCCTCGACCTTCTTGAACGGCCCGACCGGGTAGGAGGCGAACGTCTCCTTCGCCCGGCTCTTCGCGGCGTCCCGACTGGGCAGGGTCTCCACCAGGAAGCGGGTCACCAGGTCTCCCGAGGAGAACCGGACCGACGCACTGAGCGGCTTGCCGCTGCACGGCGCCGAGGCCGTGCAGGTCACGGCGTGGTCGGCGGTGTCGACCTTGCGCTTCTCCTCCTGCCACCCGGCCATCGCCTTGGCGTCCGGCAGCACCTGCCCGACCAGCTTGTCGTCCAGCAGCGGAGCCTCCAGGTCCGCGCTGGGCGCCGCCGCCGGCGGTGCCGTCACCCCGCCGCCCGCCCCGGCCGCGGGCGCCGAAGTCCCGGCGGACCCACCGGGCGAGGGAGCCCCGGCCGTCGTCGCGGTGCCACCCGTCGCCGTACCACCGGGAGCCGACGCCGCACCACTCGGGACGGCACCGCTCGCCACCGCCGAACCGGGCGCCGCCGCAGCCCCCTTGCCCGCCTCCGACCCCCCGGACGAACACCCCGCCAGCACGCCGGCCAACAGTCCGGCCGCCACCACGGCGGTGACCCGCCGACCACCCATCCCCATGCGCCCACTCCCTTACGGCTGTCCGTGACCCCTCAAGATAGCGACCGCCCTGCACACGAACCGCCCCGCCCCGGGCATCACCGGCCCGCCTCGGGGCTTACGGGCAGGGCCCGGGTCGCACGGGCAGGCCCCGGGTGTCACGGGCCCGCCCCGGGCCTCACGGGCAGGCGGGCAGTTCGTGGAGGCCGAGGGCGAGCAGGGTGTCCAGGGCGCAGTGGGGCACCAGCCAGCCCGGGAGCGGGCCGGTCGGACCGGTCGCGGCGGCGCAGGCGACGGTGAGGGCGGCCTCGGCGGCGAGCAGGCCGTCGGCGAGGACGAAGGCGATGCCGTCCACCGCGTCCGGCCCGACCAGGATCCGGGCGTGCTCGATCCGGGCCCCGGCGGGCAGGCCGCGGGCCAGCCCGTCCCGGACGGCCTCGGGGGAGGGCGGGTGCGGGACCGGGCGGTCGGGGCGGTCGGGGGCGCGGAGGTGGAAGCGAATGGCGTGCACGTGACCCAGCCTGACGGATCGTCGACGCGGGCGGCACCGAGCCCGCTGTCAGAAAACTGTCAGGCAGCAATATGTCACCCGTTCCCGGGCTCCGCCGCCCCCGGCCCCGGGCCGCGCTGGGCTGGGCAAACGGATGTCGGTCGGCCGTGATATGTACTCACCTGGGGCGGTCACTGTGCGGCCGTGCGATAGATGCCGATGATGTTCGAGGGGGCCACACACATGCCGCTGTTCCGACGCCGCTCGGGCGGGGAGGGCGAGCCCGGCGCGCAGGACCGGGCCGGTCGCCGCGGGTTCGGGCTCGGGCTGGGCAGGCGGGCCGCCGAGGCGCCGGCGGCCGACCGGGGGCCCGCGCCTCGGCTCGACCCGGCGTACGGCGACGAGTCCGTACGGCTGCTGCTCGGGCAGGCCGCCGCCGGGGACTGGACGGCGCTGCGCCCCGCGCTGGCCGCCGCGACCGGCGCCGAGCTGACCTTCCTGGTCGGCGCGGTCTCCGACGTCCCCGGGGTCGAGCAGTGGACGGCCCGCGCGGTGGCGGACGCCCCGGGCGACGCGCTGCCGCTGCTGCTCTCCGGCGCCCGGCACGTCACCTGGGCCTGGGAGGCGCGCAGCCGCGCCCGGGCCAAGCACGTCAGCGAGGAGCAGTGGAAGCTGTTCCACCAGCGGCTGGACGTCGCCGAGGAGCAGCTGCTGGAGGTCGCCGAGCGGGAGCCCGGCTGGCTCGCCCCCTGGTACTTCCTGCAGATCAGCGCGCGCGGCGCCTCGCTCGGCGAGGAGGTCGCCACCGCCCGCTTCGAGGCCGCGGTGCGCCGGGTGCCCGGGCATCCGGGCTCGCACCGCCAGCGCCTGCAGCAGCTGTGCGCCAAGTGGGGCGGCTCGCACGAGGCCATGCACGAGTTCGCCCGCTCCGCCATGCTGGCCGCCCCCGAGGGCAGCCCGCTGGGCGAGCTGGTGGCGCTCGCCCACCTGGAGCGCTGGCTGGACCTCCCGGACGGCGAGGACCACGCCCACCTGTCCAGCCCCGCCGTGGTGGCCGAGTTGCAGGAGGCCGCGTTCCGCTCCGTCCTGCACCCGGACTTCGTCCCGGAGCGCGGCTGGCAGTCGAGCTTCAACACCTTCGCGATGGCCTTCTCGCTCGCCGACCAGCGCAAGACGGCTCGGCTGCTGTTCGACGCGCTGGACGGCCTGGTCACCGAGTCGCCCTGGCACTACCTGGCCGGAGACCCGGTCACGGCCTTCCGCGCCCACCGGGACCGCTGCGCCGGGTACTGACCCGCGCCGCCGCCCCCGTACGTCACCCGCACGTCACCCCCGTACGTCACCCGCACGTCACCCCTTCCGCATTCCGCGACCGAAAGAGCCTCCGGTGTCCCCAACCGACAACCCGACGAGTGCGCACACCTTCCAGGTGGACCTGCGCGGCCTGGTGGACCTGCTCTCCCACCACCTCTACTCCAGCCCGCGGGTCTACCTGCGCGAGCTGCTGCAGAACGCGGTGGACGCGATCTCCGCCCGCCGCGCCCTCGACCCCGGGGCGCCGGCCGCCATCACCGTCCGGGCCGACGACGAGCTATCCGTCACCGACACCGGCATCGGCCTGACCGAGCAGGACGTCCACACCTTCCTCGCCACCATCGGCCGCAGCTCCAAGCGCGACGCCGACGGCGGGCTGGACGGCGACGGCCTGGCCAGGGCCCGCGGCGACTTCATCGGCCAGTTCGGCATCGGCCTGCTGGCCTGCTTCGTGGTCGCCGACGAGATCACCGTGGTCACCCGGCACGCGGGCAGCCCGGACGCGCCGGTGATCGAGTGGCGCGGCCTGTCGGACGGCAGCTACACCATCCGCACCCTGCCCGCCTCGGCCAAGCCCGAGCCGGGCACCACCGTCACCCTCGCCCCGCGCGCCGACGCCGCCGAGTGGACCCGCCCCGCCCGGGTGCTCACCCTGGCCCGGGACTTCGGCAGCCTGCTGCGCCACGACGTCACCGTGATCGACGCGGGCGGCACCGAGCACCCGGTCAACCGCACCCCGCCGTGGGCCGAGCGGCACGGCTCCCCGCTGGCCCGGCGCGACGCGCTCGCCGAGTACTGCCGGAGCACCTTCGACTTCGTCCCGCTCGACACCATCGAGCTGGACCTCCCGCTGGTCGGCCTGCGCGGCGTCGCGTACGTGCTGCCCGACGCCGCCCCGCCCTCGCGCCGCCACGGCCACCGGGTGCACCTCAAGGGCATGCTGCTCTCCGACCAGGCCGACGAACTGCTGCCGGACTGGGCTTTCTTCGTCCGCTGCGTGGTGGACACCGACGGGCTGCGCCCGACCGCCTCACGCGAGGGCCTGTACGCCGACGAGACGTTGGCCGCCGTCCGCGACGCGCTCGGCGCCCGGATCCGCGACTGGCTCACCGGCCTGTCCGCGAGCGACCCGGCGCTGCTGCACCGCTTCCTCTCCGTGCACCACCTGGCCGTCAAGGAACTCGCCCGCTACGACGACGAGTTGCTGCGGATGATGCTGCCCTGGCTGCCGTTCGAGACCACCGACGGCAATGTCACCCTGGACGAGTTCGCCCGCAGCCACCCGGTGGTGCTGGTGACCCGTACGGTCGAGGAGTTCCGCCAGGTCGCCCCGGTCGCCGGTGCGGCCGGGCTCGGCGTGGTCAACGGCGGCTACACCTACGACCGCGACCTGGTGCACCGGCTGCCCGAGATACGCCCGGGCGTCTCGGTCGCCGACCTCGACCCGGGCACCGTCACCGCGCACCTGGACACCGTCGACCCGGCCGCCGAACTGGCCGCCGCCACCTTCCTGGCGATCGCCCGCGAGGTGGTCGGCCGGTTCGACTGCGACGTTGCCCTGCGCAGCTTCCACCCGACCAACGCGCCCGCCCTGCTGCTCGACAACCGGGAGGCCCGGCACGAGCGCACCCGCGCCCAACTCGCCGACGAGGCGGACGGGTTGTGGGCGGACATCCTGGGCTCGCTGCGCGCCGAGGCGCCCCGCGCCCAGCTGGTGCTGAACCACCTCAACCCGCTGGTGCGCCGCGCCGCCGGAGTCACCGACCACGACCTGGCCGTCACCGCCGTCGAGGCGCTGTACGGACAGGCCGTGCTGATGACCCGCCGCCCGCTCAAGGCCAGCGAGTCCGCGCTGCTGAACCGTTCGTTCATCAGCCTGCTCGACCACGCGATGCTCGGCCACGAGGCGGCCGGCCCGGACCACGACGGCCCGAAGGAGGCGTGATGCTGGACACCCCCGCCGCGGTGATGGCCGCGCTGCGCGAGAACGACGCCCGCCCGTACGGCCGCACCCGCACCGTCACGGCCGAGGAACTCGTCGAGGCCGCCGAGCAGTTCGAGGACACCGAGGTCCGCTCGATGGCCCTGCTCGAACTCATGGAGGCCTACGAGTACGACGGCGAGAGCAACAAGAGCCCGGTCGTCTTCGCCCGCATCCTCAAGCTGTGGGACCAGGACCCGGACGGCTTCGGCGACTGGGCCGAGCAGCAGGTGTTCTGGCGCTTCAAGTGGGTGGCCGGCTCGCTGCGGGACAACCCGGACGTTCCGCTGGCCGCCGTCGAGCGCTGGCTCACCGAACTGCGCGACCGCTACCGGGCGGCCGGCCACGGCCTCCAGCCGTACTACGCCCAGCGCTACCACCTGGCCCGGCACACCGGCGTCGGGGTCCAGGACGCCTACGAGCTGTGGACGGCCCGCCCGCGCACCGAGCTGAGCAACTGCCACGCCTGCGAGACCCGCGCCCGCGCCCGGCACTTCCTCGACCTCGGTGAGGACGCCCGCGCCCTGGAGACCCTCGCCCCGGTGCTGAGCGGCCGCAGCAGCTGCGCCGAGGAGCCGTGCCTCAGCCAGTCCGTCGCGCTGCTGCCGCTGCTGCGGCTGGGCCGGCTCGACGAGGCCCGCTCCACCCACCTCACCGGCTACCGGGCCGCCCGCGGCAAGGCCTCCATGCTGGCGGCGGTGGCCCGGCACATCGAGTTCTGCGCGCTGTCCGGCAACGAGCCGCGCGGGCTGGAACTGCTCGCCGAGAACCGCGACCTGTTCGCGGTCACCGGGGAGCCCGGCGCCCGGCTGGACTTCCTGACCGGCGTCGAGGTGCTGATCGCCGCCCTGGCGGCGGCCGGGCACGGCGGGCTCGCGGTCAGCGGCCCGGCCGGCCGCAGCTGGACGGTCGACACCCTGCTCGCCCACCTGCGCACCGAGGCCGACGCCCTGGCCGCCCGCTTCGACGCCCGCAACGGCACCGACACGGTCGGCGCCGCCCGGCGGGCCCGGCTGGCCGTCCGGCCGCTGCTGGCCGAGCCGCTGGCGCTGGGCGTACGGGCCGTCGCCGCACCGGAGTTGACCGGCGCGGCCCCGGCCGCCGCCGCCCCGCTGCGCACCGTCGAGGCCGAGCCGGAGGACTTCGCCGCCCTGGTGCTGCGCGCCCGCGAGCTGGAGCTGCTCGGCCACCCGGACGGCGACCGGCTGTGGAAGCGGGTCGCCGAGCGCGCCGCCGCCCCGGACTTCACCCACCCGGAGCACGCCGAACTCGGCGGCCCGGAGCGGCTGCGCGCCGAACTCGCCGAGCAGCGCGCCCACGAGGCGCTCCAGCGGGACGACCACGCCGAGGGCGCGGCCGGCCTGCTGGCGGCCGCCGAGCTGTTCGAGCAGGCCGGGCTGCCCGGCCCGGCCCTGATGGTCCGCACCCGGACGCTGGTCGTCGAACTCGGCGAGGTCGAGGGCGCGGTGGCCGACTGGCCGGCGCTGGACGCCGCGCTGGCCCGGGCCGAGGAACTGCACGCCGCGGGCGCCATGACGGACGACGACTACCTGATCGTCCTGCAGTCGCTCGCCTACGCCGCCCACCACGACCTGGTCGAGGCGCTGCCCGAGCCGTCCGCCGGGACGGCCGCGCGCTTCGAGGCGGCCGTCGGCGGCTACCGGCGCGCGGCCGTCGAGCTGGGTTCCGCCCGCCGGGCCGCGACCTCCCGGCAGTACGTCGCCGACGCCGCCGCCCGGCAGGGCCGGTCGGCCGAGGCGGCGGCCGAACTGCGCGAGGTGCTGGCCCAGTTGGACGCCGCCGAACTGCCCTGGCACACCCCGCGGGTGCTCGGCCTGCTCGGCCAGGTGCTGCTCCAGGGCGGCGAGCCCGGCCAGGCGGTCGAGGTGTTCCACCGGGCGCTCGCCGAGGCCGTGCGCTGGGGCGACGACGCCTACCCGTACGCGCCGACGTACATGCTGCTCGGCCACGCGAGCCTGGGGGTCGAGGACTTCGGCGGGGCGGTCCGGGCGCTGTCCGAGGCCGCCGCGCGCTTCGACCGGCTGGGCGCCGGGGCGGTCGAGGACGCGGCCCGGGTGCGGCTGCAGCTCGCCGAGGTGCTGCGCGGCACCGGCCGGGACGCCGACGCGGTGGCCGTGCTGGAGTCCGTCCTGGACGCCTCGGCCTCGACCGCCGGCCTGGACGTCCGGATGGTCGCCCAGGCCCGGCTGGACCTCGCCCGGGGCCTGGTCGAGCTGGAGGAGTACCGGGACGCGGCCGAGGAGTACCTGCGGCTGGCCGAACTGGTCGCCGGCTGGGAGGACCAGGAGACCCACACCATGGTCGCCTGCGAGACCGCCCTGACGCTGGCCCGGGCGGGCAGCTGGGAGGCCGCCGAGGCCGCCCTCGGGCGGGCCCGGGGGGCGCACGGGAAGGCCCCGCAGGTCGACCGACTGGCGGCGACGCTGCGGGAGTTGGCCCAACTCACGATGCGCGAGCGGGGCGGCCCCGAGTGGCTGGACGCCGCGCTCGCCCTGCTGGCCGAGGCCGACGCGCTCGGCGAGGCCGCCGAGCGGCACGGGCAGGAGTACACCGCCTGGTACCTGCGCGGCGGTTCGCACTACGCCCGGGCGCGCTGCCTGGCCGTCGCCGACCGCTTCGAGGAGGCGCTGGCCGAGGCCGAGCGGGCCGTCGAGGTCTACGGCGAGCAGGGTGAACCGGCCGGGGCGCCGCAGCCGGAGTCGCTGCGGGCCGAGGCGGTCCGGCTGGCCGCGCTGATCGAGGGCGGCGACCTCGAGCGCCCGAAGGCCGCGGTGAAGCGGCTGACCGCGGCGATCGCCCGCGCCGAGGCGGCCGGCCTGACCGAGGCGCCGCAGGTGCTCGCCGAGCTGCGGGGGCGGATCGCCGGCGACTGAGAGCCGGGGCGTCCCCGGGGCCGTTCCCGGGTACGCGGCGAGGGGCGGGCGTCCACGACGCCCGCCCCTCACAGCTGTTCCGGCGGGGTCAGCAGGGGCCGTCGTCCCCCCAGACGCCCCACTGGCCGCTGGCGCTCGGCACCTCGTTCAGCGTCCACCACTTGGCGTGGTAGTTGTGGCCGTTGTACGAGACCTTGGCGCCCGCGGTGTACGTGGTACTCGGGCTCCACGCCGGGGCGGTGCAGGTGCCCGGGGTGGTCGGGGGCGTGGTCGGCGGGGTGGTCGGGGGCGTGGTGGGCGGGGTGGTGGGCGGGGTCGCCCCGGCGAACTTCACGGTGTACTTGGTGAAGTCCCAGTCGCTCTGCGCCACGCTGGAGCAGGAGCCGGACAGGCCCGGGTCCACCGGCCCGGTGCACTGGCGGTCCCGGTTGACCGACCAGAAGGTGTAGCGGGCCAGGCCGTGCGCGGTGGCGAAGTCCAGCACGCTCTGGAAGTCGGCCTGGCGGAAGTACTCGGCGGCGTCGGTGCGGCCGTTCATCATCGACACGCCCTCGTGGGCGTACGCGGTGGCCTCGCTCCAGCCGAAGGTGGTCTGCAGGATCTGGTTGAACTTCACCAGCGCGTCGGTCTGCGCCGCGGCGCCGTTGAAGCCGCCGTCGAACGGCATGATCGAGTAGTTGTTCGGCGTGAAGCCCTGCGACTTGGCCTCGTTGAGCATCTGGGTGCCGAACCAGCCGGTGCCCGCGTTGGTCCCGGCCGTGGTGATGGAGATGTACAGGCCGGGGTTGTTCTGCTGGAGGATGCGGGCCGCGCCGATCTCGTTGTGGATGGCGGCGGTGTTCTCGTACTCCGGCTCCTCCAGGTCGAAGTCGATCGCCTTGAGGCCGTACTTGGTGATGACCTGCTGGTACCCGGCGGCGGTCGCCTCCGGGGTGCCGCAGACCTGGCCGAGCTTGGTGCCGCCGTACCCGCCGACCGACACCGAGACGTCCCCGCCCTTGCTGCGGACGGTCTGGATGACGGCGGGCATGGTGGTGTCGGAGCCGATCGGGGAGGTGCCGCCCCAGGCGGGCGAACAGCTGTTGCCCTGGGCGAGGACGAAGGCCAGCTGGAAGGCCTTCTGGCCGGTGGCGTCCATCACGGCGGCGGCGTCCGGCGGGCTGTTGTCCTCGGGCATCAGGTACGGCGCCGAGGCGTACCAGTTGCTGCCCAGTCCGGCGGTGGCGGTGGTGCCGGCGGCGCCGGTGGTGGAGGCGGAGGCCGGGCCGGTGCCGGCCAGGGCGGCGAAGCCGCCGGCGACCAGGCCGAGCACGCCGGCCACGGCGAGGGCGGCCCGGGATCTGCGGGTGGTCGGTGCGGTGCGTGGCTGTGGGGGAAGTACGCGTTGCATCGGGGGGCCTTTCCGGGAAACGTGCGTGGGGGAGGGCCCGTGCGCGCCGGAGGTGGGGGTGGCGCGGGCAGGCCGAACTGTCCCGGGGCGTGGGGTGGTTGCCCAGAGCTCCCACTGGTATAGACCTGTCTCGGAGGGCCGGTCAAGGGTCCGGCGGGGCGGGAGTCGGACGGGGTCCGGGTGGGGGCGGAGTGGGGGTGAAGTGGGGGCGGAGCGGGGCGACGGAAGGGGAATCCGCTGCTCCGGATCAAAGCTCGATGATCCTCGAACTTGGTCTAGACAAGTTCTCGAACGGTCGGTTAGCTTTCGGACCACGAGATCTCGTGAGTAAGTGCACAGCCTCTCCAATCCACCTTCCCGAGCGGAGGAAAAAATGGTTCAGGCGATTCTCAACCTGGTCGACCGGGCGGTTTCCGGCGGACGCAAGGCGCAGGCCGCCGACGCGTATTGCCAGTGCCCGGCCGGCACCACCACCAACTGCGTCGGCGAGACGCTCTACGTCCGGGAGTGCTGCTCCTGGAACTGTGCCGCCGCCCCCACCTGCATCACCTACGCGATCGTGGGCGGCTGCTGACCCGACCGGCTCGGCCGACTGATCCGGCCGGCTGACACACGGCCGCCGGTGCCCCCGCCCTGCGTCGGCGGGGGCACCGGCGGAGGGGGAGTCATGACCGCATACCTCTTGCTCGGCTGCCGCGCCGTCATCGCGGTGGTGTTCGCCCGCTCCGCCTGGGCCAAGCTCCGCGCCCGCCGCGACTTCCGGTCCGCGCTGCGCGCGATGGCCGTCCTGCCGCCCCGGCTGACCGGCGCCGCGGCGATCGCAGTGCCGCTGGCCGAGGCCCTCCTCGCCCTGCTGGTCTGGGTGCCCGCACCCGTCGCCGGCTGGGCCTTCGCCGCGACCGGCGGACTGATCACGCTCTTCGCCGCCGTGCTGGTCCGGCTGCTGCGGCAGGGCGCCGACGTCTCCTGCCCCTGCTTCGGGGCCTCCGGCGTACCGGTCAGCCGGGCGCACGTGGCCCGCAACCTGGTGCTGCTCGGCGTCGCCGCGGCGGGCCTCGCCGCGGCCGCCGCCCCCGACCCCGGCGGCGGCCCGGGCGCGGCCGGGGCGGCGGTGGTACTGCTGGCCGCCGGCTTCCTGAGCGCCCTGATCATCGCCACGGACACCCTGATCGAACTCTTCTCGACGGCCCGCTGAGCCGTCGCCCCGAACCGCGGCCGCCGAGCTCTCCGCCCGGCACCGGGGGCCGTACCCCGGTGGAAACGGGCCCTACCTCCCTGAATCCCCCTTAGTCCGGAACGAGGCGCGAAACCGTAATGTCCACGCTTTTCATCGTCCTCATCGGTGGCATTTCCCTGGTCAATCTGATGCTGACCCTGGCGCTCGCCCGGAAAATCAGCAACAACGGTTCGCCGACCTCCTTCGGAAATGTCCGGGTCGGTGTTTCCATGCCCGAGAACCGACTTCCCGACGGCACCCCGGTGCCGGAATTCCGGGCGGTGTCCGAAACGGACGGAGAAGTCACCCGGGCCGACCTCGCCGGGGCGCCGGCGGTGGTCGGCTTCTTCTCCGGCAGCTGCGGTCCCTGTCTGGAGCAGGCGCCCGACTTCGTCAAGGCGGTCACCGACTTCCCCGGCGGCCGCGGGCAGGTGCTGGCCGTGGTCAAGGGCAGCGGCCCGGTGGTCGCCGAACTGCGCACCCTGCTGGAGCCGGTGGCCCGGGTGGTGGTGGAGCCCGCCGGCGCCCTGCCCGGCTCCACCGCCGAGGCGTTCGGGATCGTCCGCTGGCCCAGCTACGTCGACATCGCCGCCGACGGCCGGATCACCAACCACCTCGCCCCGGGCGAACTCGTCCTCCCGACCACCGCGCGATGAGCACCCCCTGGTCCGCCGGCCCCGGCGCCGAGCAGCCCGGGGCCGGCCGGGCCCTGCGCTCGGCCCTGGCCGCCTGCGCGCTGGCCTGGCGCTCCGGCCGGGCGGCGCTGCTGCTCTCGCTGCTCTGCGGGGTGACGGCCGGTCTGCTGCCCGCCGTCGCCGCCCTGCTGGTGAGCCGGCTGTTCGACGAACTCGGCGGTGCCGCACCCGGCTCGACCTCCGGCTCGCCGACCGGCACCTGTGTGCTGCTGATCGTGGTGAGCCTCGGCCTGGCACTCGCCCCCGCGCTCAGCGAGTACACCCGGGCCCGCTCCGGGCGGGCGATCCGGCTGCGGGTGCAGGAGGAACTGTTCCAGGCCGTCAACCGGCTGCCCGGGCTGCGCCCCTTCGAGGACCCGCGGTTCCAGGACCGGCTGCGGCTCGCCCAGCAGGCCGGCGGCGCCGCCCCGGACATCCTGGTCGGCGCGGCCTTCGGCAGCCTCCAGGCGCTGATCACCGTGCTCGGCTTCCTCGGCACCGTCTTCGTCGTCGGCCCGCTGCTCGGCCTGCTCACCCTGCTGCTGACCCTGCCCCTGGTGCGCAGCCAGCTGGCGGCCGGCCGCCGCCGGGCTGCCGTCCTGGGCGAGACCATGGCCCGCAGCCGGCGCCAGTCCTTCTACGGCAGCCTGATCGCCGACGTCGACGCGGTGAAGGAGATCCGGCTCTTCGGCCTCCAGGACTTCCTGCGCGGGCGCGCCCGGCGCGAACTGCTGGCCGTCAACGGCGCGGAGGAGCGGACCGACCGGCAGAACCTCGCCCGCCGGCTGCCCGCCTCGCTGCTCGGCGTCGGGGTCTACGCGCTCGGCCTGCTGTGGGCGGTGCGCGCCGCCCGGCACGGCGAACTCTCGCTCGGCCAGGTCTCGATGTGCCTGGCCGCGGTGGCCGGCATCCAGACCGGCGTCGGCCAGCTCGCCGCCAGCGGCGCCTCCGCCTACCAGGCCGCCCTCACCTTCGACCACTACCGGGCGCTCGGCCAGGCCCCGCCCGACCTCGCCCCGGCCACCGACCCGCGCCCGCCCGCCGCGCTCACCGGCACCGTCGAGTTCCAGGACGTCTGGTTCCGCTACCACCAGGACGCGCCGTGGATCCTGCGGGGCGTCGACCTGACCCTGCGGGCCGGCGCCGTCACCGCCCTGGTCGGCCTCAACGGCGCGGGCAAGAGCACCCTGGTCAAGCTGCTGTGCCGGCTCTACGACCCGGACCGCGGCCGGATCCTCTGGGACGGCGTCGACATCCGCGAGTTCCCGCCCGACGAGTACCGGCAGCGGATCGGCGTCGTCTTCCAGGACTACTGCCGCTACGACCTGACGGCGGGGGAGAACATCGGCCTCGGCCGGCTCGCCCACCTCGACGACCCGGACCGGATCACCGCCGCCGCCCGCGCGGCCGGCATCCACGAGCGGGTGCAGCGCCTCGACGGCGGCTACGGCGCCCTGCTCAGCCGGATCTTCCTGCCGGAGGGCACGGACGCCGGCTGGGGCCGCTCACTGTCCGGCGGGGAGTGGCAACGGCTCGCCGTGGCAAGGGCGTTCATGCGGCGCGACGCCGACCTGATGATCCTGGACGAACCCAGCGCCGGGCTCGACGCCGCCGCCGAACAGGAACTCCACGACAACCTCCGGGAGTTGCGTCGCGGCACCGGCAGCCTGGTGATCTCGCACCGGCTGAGCACGGTGCGCGAGGCCGACCGGATCGTGGTGCTCGGCGCGGGGCGGGTGGTCGAGGAGGGGACGCACCGGGCGCTGATGGCGCGCGGCGGCCCGTACGCGGAACTGTTCACCCTGCAGGCGTCCGGCTACCAGGACGCCGCCGTGCCGGCCCCGTCGGCCGGCTGACCGGAGGAGGCGGAGCGATGCGGCTGTTCCTGGTACTCGGCCTGGTGGCGCTGGCCGCACCGGTGGCCGGGCTGGTGCTGCTGCGCACCGCGCTGTCCGTGGTCGTGGTGGCGGGGCCGAGCATGAGCCCGGCGCTGCGGCCCGGGCAGCGGGTGCTGGTCCTGCGGCGCGGCCTGGCCCGGCTGCGGGCGGGGCGGATCGTGGTGGTCGCGCCGGACGGGCTCGTCCCGGCGGGTGGGGCTCCGGCGGGTGGTCCGGCGGGTGGGGCTCCGGCGGCCCGGCGGCCCGCCCGGTTGCTGGTGAAGCGGCTGGCCGCGCTGCCCGGGGAGCCGGTTCCGCCGCCGGTCCGCCCGGTGCTCCCGGCCGGCACCGTACCGGGCGGGCATGTGGTGCTGCTGGGCGACAACCCGGACTTCAGTACCGACTCCCGGCTGTGGGGCGCGGTGCCCGCGGACCGCGTGGTGGGGGTGGTCCTCGACCGGGTGCGGCTGCGGGGCTGAGCGGACCCAGTCCGTTACGGGCGGGTGCCGCCGTACGGGCCGCCGCCGTACGGGCCGGTGCCGCCGCGAGGACCGGGGCCCGCTCAGGCCGGTGCGGCCGCGGCCGGGACCAGGCCCGCCCCCACCCCGGCGAGCAGTCCACCGACCGCCGGGGACCAGGGGCGCCCGGTCGGCCCGGTGAGGGTGAGGGTGCGGTGCACGGCCGGCCGGATCGGCACCAGGACGCACTCCGGCGGCAGCATCGTCACGGCCAGCGCGGGCATCACCGAGACGCCGACGCCCGCGTGGACCATGCCGATCAGGGTGTTGAGGTCGCGGATCCGGTGCCGGGGCGTGAAGCGGGCGCCGGCCCGCCGGTAGGCCTCGCGGATGTGGCGTTCGCAGCCGCCCTCCGAGAGCAGGAAGTCGTCGTCCGCCAACTCGCCGACGTGGACGGTCTGCTGGCCGGCCAGCGGGTGGTCCCGGCGCAGCAGCGCGTGCATCGAGTCGGCGCCGAGCGCGACCGCGCCGGGCGGCAGCGGGCCGGCGTCGACCAGGACGGCGGCGTCCACCGTGCCCGCCTCCAGCCAGGTGGCCAGTTCGGCGTCCTCGCCCTCGAAGACCCGGACGGTGACCTGGGGGTGCGCCGCCTTCCAGTCCCGCAGCAGCCCGGGCAGCAGGGCCTGGCAGACGGTGGTCGGCGCGGCCAGCCGCACGGTGCCGGTGAGGCCGCCGCAGTGCCGGGTGGCGATGGTGCGGACGGCCGCCGCGGAGGCCACGGCGGTGCGGGCGTGCGGCAGCACCTGCTCGCCGAGCGGGGTGGGGCGGCAGGGGGCGCCGCGCCGCAGCACGGGGGCGCCGAGCGCGCGCTCCAGGGCGGCGACGGCGTGCGAGACGGCGGACTGGCTGATGCCCAGTTCGTCGGCGGCCGCGCCGAAGCCGCCGGTGTCGGCGACCGCGACCAGCGCCCTGAGCTGGGCCAGATTGACCTCCGAGGCCATGAGACTCCCTCATCCTCCGTGCATCGCCACTTGTTGGACTCATGCTCCGTCGGCGGGCCACCCTCTGTCCAGGACGCGGGAACGGGCCGCGCGAAGGACACGGGAACGGGACGGGGAGGTGGTCGGGGTGCGGCGCTGGTGGCCGGGCTTCGTGGCACTGTCGGCGATCTGGGGCGCCAGTTTCGCCCTGATCAAGGTGGCGGTCGACGCGGGGGTGCCGCCGGTGTGGGTGGCGCTGTGGCGCAGCCTGCTGGGCGCCGCCACGCTGTGGGCGGTCCTGCTGCTGCGCGGCGGGCGGGCCCCGCGCGACCGGGCCCTGTGGGGCCACTCGGCGGTCGTCGCGGTGCTGCTCAACACGGTGCCGTTCGCCCTGTTCGCGTTCGGCGAGACCAGGGTGAGCTCGGTGCTCGCCGGGGTGCTGAACGCGACCACCCCGCTGTTCACCCTGCTGTTCGGGGTGCTCACCGTGCCCGCGGAGCGCCACCCGGGGGTCCGGCGGCTGGCCGGCCTCGGGCTCGGCTTCGTCGGTGTGCTCACCGTGCTCGGGGTGTGGCGCGGCTTCGGCCCGGGGGCGACCGCCGGCGCCCTCGCCTGCCTGGCCGCCGCCTGCTGCTACGGCGCGGGCTTCGTCTACCTGCGCCGCTTCCTGTCCGGCCGCCCGGAGTCGGTCACCACCCTCTCCGCCGTCCAGATCACCTGCGCCACCGCCGAACTGGCCCTGGTCGCCCCGCTCGCCGCCGGTGCCCCGCACTGGCCGGGCGGCTCGGCGGCCACCGCCCTGCTGGTGCTCGGCGCGCTCGGCACCGGGCTGGCGTACCTGCTCAACCTCGGCCTGGTCCGCACCGCCGGCACGGCCGTGGCCTCCGCCGTCACCTACGTCATGCCGCTGTGGTCCACCGCGCTGGGCGCCGTCCTGCTCGCCGAGCCGGTCGGCTGGAACGCCCTGGCCGGCGGCGTCCTGGTGATCGCCGCAGTCGCCCTGACCCGCCCGCCCGGGACCCCGTCCGCCGCGGCCGCCCCGCCGCCTCGGGTGGCGCCTGCCCGGCCCCGGCGCCCGGTCGGGTGATCGGGCTGACGTTCGGTGGCCGGTGGATTACGGGTCGTGCCCGGAGGGCCGCTAGGGTGGCCCCCGTGGTGAGGTCGTGGGATGCGGCGGTCCAGCGGGCGCAGGACCGGTTGGCGGCGGGGGTGCGGTTGCGGGCCGCCGTCGAGGGTGAGGAACAGCGGTTCGCCCGTTGGGACTTGGCGTCCCTGCTGGAGGGCGAGCTGGGCGAGCTGGTGGACCCGGACGGACTGGACCGGCCCGCCGAACGGGGCTGGCGGGAGCGGCTGGGGGAGAGCGGCCGGGACTGGCCGGGCGGGGAGCTGTACCGGCGCCGGTACTGGATCCTGGACGGGCGGGGCGAGGTCGTCGGCACGGTCGCGGTGGACAACTGGACCAAGGGCCCGAGCCAGCTCGCGGTGTCCTCCCTCTACCTGCGGCCGCAGGCGCGCGGGCAGGGGCTGGCCGCCGCCGCGCTGGACGAGGTGTACGCGGCGGCCGCCGCCGAGGGCCTGCCGGGCTTCCGGCTGGAGGCGCACTGGAGCTGGCAGTCGGCGGTCCGCTACTACCTGCGCCGCGGGCTGTGGGTGGTGGGCTGGAAGCGCTCGCTGTCGTTCGCCCGGATGCCCCAACTGCCCTCGCACCGGGTGCGGGAGGAGGACGGGCGGCTGCTCCTGCTGGTCGCGGACCGGCAGCGCGGCTGGGTGCCGATACTGGCCGCCGGGCAGGAGGGCCGCTGGCTGCGGCTGGACGAGACGGCGGACTACCGGGGCTGCGACGGCTGGGTGCACGAGTACGCCCGGTCGACGCTGGCGCTGTACCTGGCGCTGGCGGGCCGGCCGCTGGTGCGCGGGCCGCAGTGGTGGGCGGAGGCCTGGCGCTGGGCGGAGGCGGGCGAGCCGGAGGGCCTGGCGGCAAGGATCGAGGAGATCGAGCGGACCGCGCGGGCGGCGGGCCGCACCGTGGCCGGTCCGTACCGGCCGGTGGTGCTGCCGCAGGCGTCGCCGCTGGTGTCCCCGCGGCTGGCAGACTCGGGGGATGGCTGAGATCGAGATCGACGGCGCGCCCGCGGACCCGGCGCGGCTCGCCGCGCTGGGGCTGCTCAACTACGGGCACTTCACCACCCTGCGGGTCGAGGGGGGCGCCGTCCGCGGCCTGGAGCTGCACCTGGACCGGCTGGTCCGGGACTGCCGGGCGCTGTTCGCCGTCGAGTTGGACCGGGCGGTGGTCCGGGAGCGGATCCGCGCGGCGCTGCCGGCCGACGGCGGGCCGGGGATCGTCCGGGTGACCTGCTACGACCCCGCGCTCGGCCTGGAGCGCCCCGCCGCCCCGGCCGCCCCCGTCCTGCTGGTGACCACCCGCCCGGTCGGCGCCGTGGCACCGGCCCCGCTGCGGGTGCGCACGGTGGCCCACCGGCGGGAGCTGCCGACGGTGAAGCACGTCGGCCTGTTCGGTCTGGTGCGCCACCGCCGCGCGGCCCAACTCGCCGGGTATGACGATGTGTTGCTCACCGACGGGAACGGCCTGGTGACCGAGGGGGCGACCTGGAACGTCGCCTTCCTGGCGGGGGAGCGGCTGGTGCTGCCCGCCGGCCCGGCGCTGCCCGGCGTCACCGAGGCGCTGCTGAGCGGCGCGTACGACGGTCCGCAGTCCCGCGAGCCGGTCCGCGTCGACGAGTTGGCGCGCTTCGACGCGGCCTTCGCGCTGAACGCGGGCGTCGGCCTGCGGCCGCTCGCCGCCGTCGACGGCACCGCCTTCGACCCGGACCACCCGCTGCTCGCGGACCTGCGCGCCGCCTACCTCGGGATCGCCGCCGACCGGGTGTGGGCGCCGTCCGGGTGTAGGTGCCGACCGGGCGGATCACCCGGACGGGTGACAAACTCCGCGCGAAACCGGCGCGACGGCACGGACGACCTGCCCGGAACCCTTGGGTGCAGCCGATCCTGAGGTGGGATCAGCTACGCTCTCGCCCGCCCCGCCCGAGCCGTCGAAGCAGAGAGTAGCCACGACATGAGCAGTCCTCCTGCCGCCCCCGCGCCCCGCTGGCCGCTGGTCCTCCTGCGCGTCACCGCCACCACGCTGGCGCTGCTGGCCCTGCTCCAGACCATGCTCGCCGGCAGCTTCCTCAACGGCACCTACGACTCCCTCAAGGACCACGAGGACAATTCGAGGCTGCTGGCCGCCGTGGTGGTGGTCCAACTGGTGGTGGCGGTGCTGGTGCGCCGGCCCGGTGGCGGGCCGCGCTGGCCGCTGTGGACCACCGCCCTGCTCGCCGTCGCCGTGACGGGGCAGATCGGCGCGGGCTACGCCCGGTCGATCGGGCTGCACGTCACCCTCGGGGTGCTGCTGGTCAGCGGCATCCTGTTCGGCCTGGTCGGCGCCTGGCGGCTGCCGCTGCCCGCCCGGGACGGCCTGCCCGAGGCGGGCCCGGACGGCGGCGGACGGCTGCCGCGCCCCGGCGGGCCGGTGGCGGTGGAGCGGTGAACCGCCGCCGCTTCCTCGGCATCGGCGCCTCGGTGCTCGGCGCGGGCGCGTTGGCCGCCGTCGCCGTCCCGTCGGCGGCGTACCTGTTCGCGGAGGGCCTCCCCGGGCGGCTGCTCGGCAGCGACCTGGAACTGCCCGCGGCCTTCCAGGTCCCGCTGCCGGTGCCGGCCGTGCTCCGGCCGGTGCGCAGCGACGGCGGCAACGACTACTACGAGATCACCCAGCAGGTCGCGACGCTGGAGATCCTGCCCGGGGTGCGGACCGAGGCCTGGACCTACGGCGGGACCTTCCCCGGCCCGACGCTGGTCACCCGCTCCGGCCGGGCTGCGGTGGTCAAGCACCGCAACCAGCTGCCGGTGCCCTCGGTGGTCCACCTGCACGGTGGGCACACCCCGGCCGACAGCGACGGCTACCCGGTCGACCTGCTGCTGCCGGTCGGCTCCCCCGATCCCGCCGCCTCCGCCGGGGCAGCCGGGGCAACCGGGTCCGCCGCCCCGGCGATGGACGGCATGGCGGGGATGGCGGGCATGCCGGGGATGCGGCACATGAGCGGCCGCACCGTGGTCGGCGAGCGCACCCACACCTACCCGGGCAAGCAGCGCGCCGCCACCCTCTGGTACCACGACCACCGGATGGGCTTCACCGGCCCCGGCGTCTGGCGCGGCCTGGCCGGGTTCCACCTCGTCCAGGACGACGAGGAGGCCGCTCTGCCGCTGCCGCGCGGCGATCGCGACCTCCCGCTGATGATCACCGACCGCTCCTTCGCCGCCGACGGCTCCTTCAAGTACCCCGCCGCGGACGCCTCGGCGGCCACGCCTGGCGTCACCAACGGCTACATGAACGGCGTCCTCGGCGACGTCATCCTGGTCAACGGCGCCCCGTGGCCGCGCCTGGACGTCGACCGCGCGCACTACCGGCTGCGCCTGCTCAACGCCTCCAACTCCCGGCTCTACCGGCTCGAACTGGACCCGCAGCCCGCCGGCGGCGACGCGTTGGTCCAGATCGGCTCCGACGGCGGCCTGCTCGCCGCCCCGGTCACCCACGACGGGATCGAGATCGCCCCCGCCGAGCGCTTCGACGTGGTCGTCGACTTCTCCCGCTACCAGCCGGGCACCCAGGTCCGCCTGGTCAACCGCTTCGGCAGCGGGCGAGCCGCCGAGGTGATGCGCTTCGACGTCTCCTCCCGGGCGGTGAACGACGACGCCAGGGTGCCCGACCAGCTGTCCACCGTCGAGCAGTTGGACCCGGCCGCGGCCGTCGCCACCCGCGACTTCGCCTTCCGGCGCAGCGGCAGCGACGGCTGGACCGTCAACGGTGACCCGTACGAGCCCGGGCGCAGCCTCGCCGCCCCCGCCCTCGGCCGGGTCGAGCGCTGGCGCTTCTCCACCGACGTGCACCACCCCGTGCACGTCCACCTCGACCCCTTCCAGGTGGTGGCCCGCAACGGCAAGGACCCGGGCCCGTGGGACGAGGGCTGGAAGGACACCGTGGACCTGCGGCCGGCCGAGACGGTGGAGGTGCTGGTGCGGTTCACCGACTACGCGGGGACGTACATGCTGCACTGCCACAACCTGGAGCACGAGGACATGGCGATGATGGCGGACTTCACGGTGGGCTGAGCCCGGCCGCCCGCCTGCTGCCCGGCCGCCCGCCTGCTTCTCGCCCCGGCCCTTCGTTCCTCCGTTCCTCCGTTCCTCCGTTCCTCCGTTCGGCCCAGTGCCGGAGGGCGCGCGCCGCGCCCTCCGGCACGCTGGTCCCAGGGCCGACGGACGGAGCCGCCGCATGACCACCCCTGCCGAACGCCGCCGTACCGGCCGGGCCGCCCGGGAGCGGGTCTCCCGCTCCGAGCACGGCCGGTGGATCCCGGCCGCGGACCGGCCCGATCCGCTCGGCGTGCTGGAGGCCCAGGGCGTGGACCGGCTCGCCCGGCTGCTGCCGATCCGCTACGGGCGGATGGCCGACAGCCCGTTCGGCTACCTGCGCGGCGCCGCCGCGGTGATGGCCGCCGACCTCGGGGCCGTCCCCGACACCGGGCTGACCGTCCAACTCTGCGGCGACGCCCACCTGTTGAACTTCGGGGTGTACGCCTCGCCGGAACGCGCGCTGCTCTTCGACGTCAACGACTTCGACGAGACCCACCCCGGGCCCTTCGAGTGGGACGTCAAACGCCTCGCCGCCAGCATCGTGGTCGCCGCCCGCGACCACGGCCAGGACGACGACCGGGCCCGGCGCGCCGCCCGTACCGCCGTCCTGGGCTACGCCGCCGCGATGCGCCGGCTGGCCGGCCTCGGTGAACTCGACGTCTGGTACAGCCGGATCGACACCGCTGACCTGCTGGCGCTGGTCCGCAGGACCAAGCGTCGCAAGGCGGTCGAGGCCGGCCTCGACCGCGCCCGGCGCCGCACCAGCCTCCAGGCCTTCGGCAAGCTCACCGAGGAGCGCGACGGCCGGCGCCGGATCATCAGTGCGCCGCCGCTGATCGAGGAGCTGGAGCGGAGCGAACTGCAGGGCGTGGGCCAGGTGTTCAGCGACTACCGGGCGACCCTCGCCGAGGACCGGCGGGTCCTGCTCGACCGGTACCGCTTCGTCGACGCGGCGATGAAGGTGGTCGGCGTCGGCAGCGTCGGTACCCGCTGCTACATCCTCCTGCTGGAGGGCCGGGACACCCGCGACCCGCTGTTCCTGCAGCTCAAGGAGGCCGGCCGGTCGGTGCTGGAGGACCACCTGCCGCCCACCCGACTGGAGGCCGAGGTCGCCGCCCACCACGGCGGGCGCCGGGTGGTCACCGGGCAGCACCTGATGCAGGCGGCCAGCGACATCTTCCTCGGCTGGACCACCGGCCCCGCCGGGCGGCACTTCTACGGGCGCCAACTGCGCGACATGAAGGGCTCGGTGGAGGTCGACACGATGACCGCGTCCGGTCTGCGGGCCTACGCCGACCTGTGCGGGCGCGCTCTCGCCCGGGCCCACGCCCGTACCGGTGACCGCGTCGCCGTCGCCGGCTACCTGGGCGGCGCCGACACCTTCGCCGACGCCGTCGCCGACTTCGCCCTGCGGTACGCGGACCGGACAGCGGCCGACCACCGGGAGCTGGTCGAGGCGATCGCCTCGGGACGGATCAGGGCGACCCGGGGGGTGTGAGGGCGCGCTGCCCCCGGCGGGCGGTCTGGCCGGGGCCCGGTGTCAGTGGCGTGTGCAAGGGTGACCGCATGCTGGCGATCACGGTGCAGACGAACGACGAGCGGCACTCGAGGGTGACCGCGGGGGAACTGGCGGAGTTGGTCCGGCGCATCGGCGCCGGGGCCGACACCTTCCTCGTCGTGCAGCGGATACCGGACCTGCCGGACGTCTACATCCAGGTGTGGCACAAGGCGGGCGGCCACTACGAGCTGGAGCACCGCGACGGCTCCGCCGACCGGCACTTCGAGGTGCGGGTGGACGGGCCGGAGGCCGTGGTCGCGGCGATGACGGGCTGGGCGCGGCACGAGCCCGGCTGGGGCGAGGGCCTGGCCTGGGCGCCGCTGGACTTCGGCCCGGCGCCCGAACCGCTGCCCGAGCCGGAGCTGGCGGCCGAGGAGCGGCGGCAGTTGGAGGAGCAGCTACGGCTGACCCTCGCCTGCGGCTACACCGACCGCGCCCGGCTGGCCGAGCAGGCCGAGGAGTACCTGGTGTCGGGCGAGCGCCGCCCGCTCTCCCGGGCCCAGGCCGAGCAACTCGCCGACCGGCTCTGGCTGGAGCGGGTCGGCGTGCAGAGCGGCTGGATCGGGGAGACGGATCCGGAGCGCCTCGCCCGGGCCTTCGCCGCGCTGGAGGCGGCCGGCATCACGGCGCGGGAGAACTTCGCCTGCTGCCGTTCCTGCGGGGAGGCGGAGATCGGCGCGGCCGGGGCGCCGGAGGCCCGGGGCTTCGTCTACTTCCACTCCCAGTGCACCGAGTCTGCCGCCGCCGGGCGCGGCCTGTCCCTGCTCTACGGCGGCTTCGACGGCTCCGCGGCGACCACCGCGGCCGTCGGCCGGGAGGTGGTGGCCGCCCTCGCGACCGTCGGCCTGCCGGCGGTGTGGAGCGGCGACCCGTCCGACGCGATCGAGATACGCCCGCTGCTCTGGCGGCGCCGGCTGGTCGGCTGACCACGTACGCAGGGGAGACCGAACGAATGAGTGCCGACGTGCTGTCGGTGATCCCGACCGACCCGCAGTGGCGGCCGGACGCGGCGGCGGCCGAGCGGGCCCGGGCGCTGGCGGCCGAGTTCCTCGGCGAGGACGACGGCGCCGAACTGGAACTGACCTGGCACGACCGCACGGCGCCGGTCGACTGCGGCGCGAACCTGGAGCGGATCGGCTGCCCGCACTGCGGCGGCGCCGTTCCCCTGGGGTGGTGGTCCGACCTGATGGAGGAGCACGCCGACGGCGGCTTCGCGACGCTCGCCGTGACGGTGCCCTGCTGCGGTGCGGCGACGACCCTGGACGCCCTGGAGTACCACTGGCCGTGCGGCTTCGCCCGCTTCGAGCTGGAGGTGTGGGACCCGGAGCAACCCTGGTTCACCGAGGCCCAGTTGGCGGCTCTGGCCATGGCCCTCGGCCACCCGGTCCGGCAGATCAGGGCGCATCTGTGAGGGCGGGCCCTCGGGCCCCGGGCGGCCGCCGCCGCCCGGGGGGTTCCGGGGGGCCTCAGGGCACCAGCAGGCGCAGGGCCTCGCGTCGGACCGTGACGTCGACGGGGAGCGCGGTGATGAACTCGCCGTCGGCGTAGGCGGTGATGCCGGGGGACTCGATCCGCAGGGAGGCGGTGCGCAGGGTGGTGACCTCCGGGTGGGTGGTGTGGGTGCCCTTGAAGAGGGTCGGGAAGAAGCGGGCGATCCGCAGCCGGGGCATGGCGTCGACGAGGGTGACGTCGAGCAGGCCGTCGTCGGGGAGGGCGGCGGGGCAGATCAGCATGCCGCCGCCGTAGCTGCGGGTGTTGCCGACGGCGGCGAGGGTGAGGTCGCGTTCGATGACGGTGCCGTCGGCGAGGGTGATCCGGAACGGCAGCGGTTTCAGGTTGGCGAACTCGGCGAGGATGGCGAGGTTGTAGCGCATCCGGCCGCGCGGCCAGCGCAGCCGGTTGGCGCGGTCGCTGACCAGCGAGTCGAAGCCGCTGGCCAGGACGGAGCCGTACCAGCGCACGGCGCCGTCCGGGCCGGTGATCCGGCCGAGGTCGACGGTGCGGGTGCGTCCGGCCGCGATGACCTCGGCGGCGGCCTCCGGGGCGCCGATGGGCAGGCCGTACTCGCGGGCGTGGTCGTTGCCGGTGCCGGCGGGTATGACGCCGAGCGGGACGGCGGTGTCGGCCAGGGCCTGGAGGGCGAGGTTGACCATGCCGTCGCCGCCGACCACGGCCACCGCGTCGGCCCCGCCGGCCGCCGCCTCGCGGGCGAGGCGGACGGCGTCCTCGGCGGAGCGCCCGGCCTGCGGGTCGACCTCGAGGCCGAGGGCGCGCAGGCGGGCGACGGCCCGGTGGGCGGCGGGTTCGGCGTGGCCGATGCCCGCCGCCGGGTTGGTGAGAACGGTGACCCTGCGGATGACGGTTCTCGCCGCGGTCATGGGATCAGCTTGCCGGGGTTGAGGATGCCCGCCGGGTCGAGTTCGGCCTTGACGGCGCGCAGGATGCGCACGCCGAGGTCGCCGATCTCGTCGGTCATCCAGGGCCGGTGGTCGGCGCCGACCGCGTGGTGGTGGGTGATGGTGCCGCCCGCGCGGAGGATGGCGTCGCCGGCGGCCCGCTTGGCGGCGCCCCAGCGGGTGAGCGGGTCCTCGCCGAGGGCGGCGACGACGGTGAAGTACAGCGA
The DNA here is from genome assembly GCF_040637885.1 of Kitasatospora sp. NPDC028055. Taxonomy (NCBI): domain Bacteria; kingdom Bacillati; phylum Actinomycetota; class Actinomycetes; order Kitasatosporales; family Streptomycetaceae; genus Kitasatospora; species Kitasatospora sp. NPDC028055. The sequence goes on from NZ_JBEZXE010000045.1 coordinate 47,941, forward strand.
GGCGCCGGTCGGGTAGACGTGCGAGATGTGGCACAGCACGAGCGAGCCGGGCAGGGCGGTGGTGAGGGCCTCGGTGACGGCGGTGCGCAGGTCGGCGAGCCGGCTCCAGCCGGTGGCCGTCTCCAGGGTCTCGCAGAGCGCGCCGGCGTTGAGCAGCGAGTCGCGCAGGTAGGGCGCGTTGAACCGGCCGTGCTCCCAGGCCCGGGCGGGTGCTTCGCCGAGCGAGGTGCCGCCGGCGGCGAGCAGGACGGCGCGGGTGAGGCCGTGCCGGGCGGCGACCTGTTCGGCGGTGCCCTCGAAGACGGTGACGGCGAGGCAGCCGCTGACGGCGGGGGCGCCGCCGATCTGCTCGGTCAGGGCGAGGTTGATCATGGTCTCGGCCTCGTCGGAGAGCCGGATCACGGTCGGGCCGGTGCCCTGCTGCTCGACGGCGCGCAGCGCCGCCGTCCCGGTGGCGAAGTCGGGGAAGCTCCACGCCTCGTACGCCTTGACGGCGGGCAGCGGGTGGACGCGCAGGCGCACGGCGGTGATGACGCCGAGGGTGCCCTCGGAGCCGAGGAAGAGCTGGCGCAGGTCGGGGCCGGCGGCGGAGGCGGGGGCGCGGCCGAGGTCGAGCGTCCCGCTCGGGGTGACCACGCGCAGGCCGCGGACCATCTCGTCGAAGCGCCCGTGGCCGGCCGAGTCCTGGCCGGAGGAGCGGGTGGCGGCGAAGCCGCCGATGGTGGCGTAGCGGAAGCTCTGCGGGTAGTGGCCGAGCTCCCAGCCGCGCTCGGCGAGCAGGGCCTCGGCGGCGGGGCCGGTGAGGCCGGCGCCGAGGACGGCCTCGCCGGAGGTCTCGTCCAGGTCGAGGAGCTGGTCGAGGCGGCGCAGGTCGAGGGAGACGACGGCGCGCAGGTCGCCGCGCTCGGGGTCGAGCCCGCCGACCACGCTGGTGCCGCCGCCGAACGGGACGACGGCGATGCGACGTTCGGCGCAGACGGCGAGGACGGCGGCGATCTCCTGTTCGCTGCCGGGCAGCAGGACGGCGTCGGGCGCATCCTGTTCCGCGCAGCTGCGGCGGCGCAGCAGGTCGGGGGTGGACTTGCCGCCGGCCCGGGGCAGCCGGTCGGCGTCGGCGGTGCTGACGTGCTCCGCGCCGACGGCGGCGGCGAGCGCCTGGACGTCCTCGGCGGTGATCCGGGTGGGGTGCAGCACGACCTCGGCGGCGCTCGGCCCGGTGGCGGCGTCGCCGGTGACGCCGAGGGCGGCGGCGAGCAGTCCCTTGATGTCCGCGGACAGCTCCTTGGCGAGGGCCGGGTCGCCCCAGGCGTTCCACTTCATCGGGGGGAGCGGCAGCGCGGCTGCGGCCGCTCCCGCTTGCGTCTCAGGTGCCATGCGTTACAGTTTCACACATCATGTCAAGTAGTAACGCCACGGCCGGAGCGCCGCGCAGCACCGACGACGCGATCCTGGACGCCGCCGCCGACCTGGTCGTGCACCTCGGCGTCCGCCGCACCCAGCTGGCGGAGATCGCGCGCCGCGCCGGGGTCAGCCGCCCGACCGTCTACCGGCGCTGGCCGGACGTCCAGGCGGTGATCGGGGCGCTGCTCACCCGCGAGATCATGGCCACCCTGGAGAGCACCTCGCTGGGCGTGCACGACCAGGGGGCCCCGGGGGGCCACGGGACGCCGGTGCACCGCGAGGCCTTCGTGGACCAGGTGGTCGAGGTCGCCGTCCGGCTGCGCGACCACCCCGTGCTCGGCGCACTGCTCCACTCCGACGACTCCGACCTGCTGCTCCAGTACGTGGTGGAGCGGCTCGGCGAGAGCCAGCGCGGCCTGCTGGAGGCGCTGCGCACCGGCATCGCACTCGGCCAGGCCGACGGTTCGGTCCGGGCCGGGGAGCCGACGGAACTGGCCGCCATGGTCCTGCTGATCGCCCAGTCCACCGTCCAGTCGCACCGCATGGTGGCCTCCCTGCTGCCCGAGGCGGCCTGGCGGCGCGAACTGGCCAGAGCGCTGAACGGATACCTCGCGCCATGACGCCCAAGGCCGACCGCTTCACCGGCACCGCCCAGCTCAACGGCGTACGACGGATGCGCGAACTCGACGCGCTCGCCGCCGACCCGCGGATCGACCTGCTGGTGATCGGCGGCGGGGTGACCGGCACCGGGGTGGCCCTGGACGCCGCCGCCCGCGGCCTGCGGACCGTCCTCGTCGAGTCCCGCGACCTCGCCTTCGGGACCAGCCGCTGGAGCTCCAAGCTGGTGCACGGCGGCCTGCGCTACCTCGCCTCCGGGCGGGTCAAGGTCGCCCGGGAGAGCGCCGTCGAGCGTGGCGTGCTGATGACCCGCACCGCCCCGCACCTGGTCCGCGCCCTGCCCCAACTGGTGCCGCTGCTCCCGGACCTGCTGCGCCCGGGCCAGGCCGCGCTGATCCGCGCGGGCTTCCACGCCGGGGACGCGCTGCGGCTGAGCGCCGGGACGCCGGGCGCCCTGCTGCCCCGGGTCCGCCGGATCGACGCGGCCCGGACCAGGCAGCTGGTGCCGGCCGTACGGACCGACGGCCTGCGCGGCGCGCTGGTCGCCCACGACGGCCAACTCGTCGACGACGCCCGGCTGGTGGTCGCGCTGGCGCGCACCGCCGCGCAGTACGGGGCGAGCGTGCTGACCCGGGTACGGGCCGAGTCCGTCACCGGGACCTCCGCCCGGCTGGTCGACGCGCTGAGCGGCCAGTCGCTGACCGTCACCGCGGGCGCGGTGGTCAACGCCACCGGGGTGTGGGCCGGCGAGGTGGACACCTCGATCAAGCTGCGCCCCAGCCGGGGCACCCACCTGCTGGTGGACGCCGCGACCCTCGGCCACCCGGTGGCCGCGCTCACCGTGCCGGTGCCCGGCTCCACCAGCCGCTTCGTCTTCGCGCTGCCGCAGCAACTGGGTCGGGTCGCCGTCGGCCTGACCGACGAGGACGCCCCGGGCCCGGTCCCGGACGAGCCCCAGCCCACCGGGGCCGAGCTGGACTTCCTCCTCGACACCGTCAACACGGCCCTCGCCACCGCGCTGACCAGGGCGGACGTACGCGGCGCCTACGCCGGGCTGCGCCCGCTGATCGACACCGGGGGCGGGAACACCGCCGACATCTCCCGGGAGCACGCGGTGCTGGAGTCCCCGTCCGGGGTGATCACCGTGGTCGGCGGCAAGCTCACCACCTACCGGCGGATGGCCGAGGACGCGGTGGACACCGCCGTCCGGCTGCGCGGCCTGCCCGCCCGCACCTGCTGGACGGCCCGGCTGCCGCTGGTCGGCGCCCCCGGCCACCGGGACAGCCGGCCGCTGCCGATCCAGGGGGTGCCCGCCTCGCTGGTCGCCCGGCACGGCGGACTGTCCCAGGAGGTGATGGCGGCGGGGGAGTCGGCGCCGGTGGCGGAGGGCCTCGACGTGACCCGCGCCGAGGTCGCGTACGCCGTCACCCACGAGGGCGCGCTGGACGTGGCCGACGTGCTGCACCGGCGGACCAGGATCGGGCTGGTGGCGGAGGACGCCGAACGGGCCCGCGCGGCGGTCGAGGAGATCGTCGGTGGGATCGCTGGGGACAGCGCCGGGGAGATCGCTGGGGGCAGCGCCGGGGATGCCGCCGGGGAGATCGCCGCCGAGTGAGTGGGGCCATGGGCCGCCCGGGCGCCAGCGCGCGGTGCGTTCAGCGCGCGGTGCGTTCCGGCATCGGGTGTTCGGCGCCCGCCAGCTCCAGCACGCAGGCGAGCGGGTGCTCCGCCCGGCCCGTCCGGTCCAGTCGGACGGCCAGTGGTCGCGGCGGCTCCTCGGCGAGTTGCCCGGACAGCGTCAGCGGGTAGCCGCCGTGGCCGTGGGTGCGGTGGAAGGCGCACTCCTTGCCGTCCACCAGCAGCTCGGTCTCGGTGATCCAGCCGGAGCGGACGTTGACGGTGACCGAGTGTCCGTCCCGGTCGAGGTGGAAGCTGTACCGCTGGCGCATGGGAACCTCCCGCGAGGGCCTCGGAACGGGGACGGCCAGGGGATCCACCGCCAGTCTAGGTCGGCCGTATCCTCCCGGCGCTCCGGCCGGTACCGTGATCGGAGCGCGAGGGATCGGGCGCGAGGGGTCGGGTAGAGGGGGGATCGGGGGAGGGGGCGATCGGTTCCCGCTCCGGCCCCTGAGAAATCCCCGGGGCGGGGCCCGCCCGCAGGCGGATTCTCGCGATCTCTACAGTGTTGTAGATTCGTCCGCAGGGAGAGATCCGAGGAGGGCATTGTGGGAGTTTCGCTGGCCAAGGGCGGCAACGTCTCGCTGAGCAAGGAGGCGCCCGGACTGAGCGCCGTGATCGTGGGTCTCGGTTGGGACGTCCGCACCACCACCGGAGCCGACTACGACCTGGACGCCAGCGCGCTGCTCTGCAACGCGCTCGGGAAGGTGGTCTCGGACCAGCACTTCGTCTTCTTCAACAACCTCCGCAGCCCCGAGGGTTCGGTCGAGCACAGCGGCGACAACCTGACCGGTGGCGGCGACGGCGACGACGAGCAGATCAAGGTCGACCTGGCCCGGGTGCCGGCCGACGTGGCCAAGGTGGTCTTCCCGGTGTCGATCTACGACGCCGACGCCCGGCTGCAGAACTTCGGCCAGGTCCGCAACGCCTTCATCCGGGTCGTCAACCAGGCCAACGGCCAGGAGATCGCCCGCTACGACCTCACCGAGGACGCCTCGACCGAGACCGCGATGGTCTTCGGCGAGCTGTACCGCAACGGGGCCGAGTGGAAGTTCCGCGCCATCGGCCAGGGTTACGCCTCCGGCCTGCGTGGCATCGCCACCGACTACGGCGTGAACGTCTGATCGCCTGAACGCCAGAACATCTGCACGCCAGAACATCTGATCGCGTAATCGCGTGATCACCTCCGGGGCCGGTGCGGCCGCTGCCCGGGCGGGCCGGTTCAGCCGGCCCGCCCGAGCGCCTGTCCGCCGAACCCCGAACCGCCGCCGCCGAGTTGGCCCTGCCACCAGTCGGCCATCGCCGCGGCGTCCATGGCCGACCAGTCCGGCGCCGCGGTGACCTGGGCCCGGCCCAGTGACCGGCCCAGGTCCACCAACTCCCGCCCGGCCGGGGTCCGTTCCCGGTCGTACGCGGCCAGCAGCGGCTCCCAGGAGCGGCCGCCGAGCCGCCGCCCGGCCAGCTCGAAGGCGTGGGCGTCCTGCAGCGCCTTCACCGCGCCGCTGGTGTTGTGCGGGCGGACGACGGTCGCCGCGTCCCCGCCGATCAGCAGCCGTCCGGCGGTGCGGTACGGGACCGTCAGGTCGTAGACGGGCTGCAGCAGGGTCCGCTCGCGCGGGGTCGGCGCGATCACGGCGGCCCAGTACGGGGGCAGCTGCCGCGCGGCGAACTCCCGCATGCCGTCGAGCTGTTCGTCGCTGAGGGCGCCGGCGGCGACGGCCGTCGGGCCGTCCAGGCGCAGCCAGTCCGGGGCGGGCGCGTAGAAGACCCAGTTCACCAGGGTGCTGCCGGGGGCCAGTCCGGGGATGCGGTAGAGCACGACCTGGCCGCCGGGGTAGCAGACGGTGGCGCACTCGTCCTCCGGCCAGGCCGCCGCCCCGCCGGGCAGCTCGGCCAGCAGTGCGGCGTCGTAACTGCCGCGCCAGCACACGTAACCGGCGAACTCAGGCGCGGCCTCCGGGCAGACCGCCGCCCGGACCACCGAGCGGTAGCCGTCCGCGCCGATCACCAGGTCGTACGGGGTGCGGGTGCCGTCGGCCTGTTCCGTCCAGGCGCCGCCGCGGTCGCCGCCGACCGCGGCGACGGTGGTGCCCGGCCGGTACTCCACGGCCGCCGGGGTCCGCTCGCGCAGGGCCTGCCAGAGCACCGCCCAGTGGTGCGAGTGGAACGGGAACGGCTGGACCCAGAGCGGCCGCCCGCGGCCGTCCGGCCCGCCGGCCTCGCCGGCCGGCCCCCGGGTGACCCAGCGGCGCACGGTGAGCCGGTGGCGGCGGGTGTCCGGGGGCACGTGGCCGGCGTCGACCAGTTCGGCGAAGCGGTCGTTGTGGGTGCAGATCCCCAGGCCGCGGTCCTCCAGCCGGCCCGGGCTGCGCTCCAGCACCACGACCCGTTCGGCGCCCAGCCGGGCCGCCGCCCCCGCGAAGGCGCTTCCGGCGATGCTGCCACCGACCACGGCCACCGAGCCACCCCGCATGGGCCGTCCCCTTCCGCCGAGCCCTGTGAGGCCGGGAAGGGTCTTCCGGGCCCCCTTGCGCAGGGAGTCGACGATACGCGGCGCGGACCGGGCGCGGAGGGGGTTGCGACCGTTCCGGTTGAGCTGCCGGCATCCGGGCTATGCAACTAGTTGCATAGCCCGGCGAACGTCCCCTACTCTGCGGTAACAATCCGGGAGACCCCTCCCGCCGCCGCCCCTCACAGGAGACGTCGATGAGCTCGACCCCCGGCAGCAGCCGCTACCCGCACCTGCTCAGCCCGCTCGACCTCGGCTTCACCACCCTGCCCAACCGGGTGATCATGGGCTCGATGCACGTCGGCCTGGAGGAGGCCCCCGGCGGCTACCAGCGGATGGCCGCGTTCTACGCCGAACGCGCCCGCGGCGGCGTCGGCCTGATCGTCACCGGCGGCATCGCCCCCAACGAGGCCGGCCGCCCCTGGGACGGCGGCGCCATGCTGACCACCGAGGCGGAGGCCGACGAGCACCGGGTGGTCACCGACGCCGTGCACGCCGCCGGCGGGAAGATCGCCCTCCAGATCCTGCACTTCGGCCGCTACGCCTACCACCCCGAGCTCGTCGCCCCCAGCGCGCTCCAGGCCCCGATCAGCCCCTTCGTGCCCAACGAGCTCACCGCCGAGCAGGTCGAGCAGACCGTCGAGGACTTCGCCCGCTGTGCCGAACTCGCCCGCCGGGCCGGCTACGACGGCGTCGAGATCATGGGCTCCGAGGGGTACCTGATCAACGAGTTCGTGGTCGCCGCCACCAACCACCGCACGGACGAGTGGGGCGGCCCCTACGAGCGGCGGATGCGCTTCCCGGTCGAGATCGTCCGCCGGGTCCGTGAGCGGGTCGGCGAGGACTTCATCATCGTCTACCGGCTCTCCATGCTCGACCTGGTCCCCGGCGGCTCCACCCTCGACGAGGTCGTCCAGCTCGCCCAGGCCGTGGAGGCCGCCGGCGCGACGATCATCAACACCGGCATCGGCTGGCACGAGGCCCGCATCCCCACCATCGCCACCTCCGTCCCGCGCGGCGCCTTCGCCTGGGTCACCCAGCGGGTGATGGGCAAGGTCGGCATCCCGCTGGTCACTACCAACCGCATCAACACCCCGGAGATCGCCGAGCAGTTGCTCGCCGACGGCAAGGCCGACCTGGTGTCGATGGCCCGCCCGCTGCTCGCCGACGCCGACTTCGTCGCCAAGGCCCGCGAGGACCGCGCCGACTCCATCAACACCTGCATCGGTTGCAACCAGGCCTGCCTGGACCACACCTTCAACCTCCAGATCACCTCCTGCCTGGTCAACCCGCGCGCCTGCCACGAGACCGAACTCGTCCTCGGCCCCACCGAACTGCGCAAGTCCATCGGTGTGGTCGGGGCCGGACCGGCCGGCCTCGCCTTCGCCGTCTCCGCCGCCGAACGCGGCCACGCCATCACCCTGTACGACGCGGCCGACACCGTCGGCGGCCAGCTGAACATCGCCCGGCGGATCCCCGGCAAGGAGGAGTTCGGCGAGACGCTGCGCTACTACCGCACCCGGCTGGCCGAGTTGGGCGTCACCCAGCGCCTCGGCGCCGTCGTCGGCGCCGAGCAGCTCGCCGCCGAGGGCCACGACGAGATCGTCCTCGCCACCGGCGTCACGCCCCGAACTCCCGCCGACATCCCGGGAATCGACCACCCGAGCGTGCTCGGCTACCTGGACGTGCTGCGCGACGGCGCACCCGTCGGCGAGCGGGTCGCCATCCTCGGCGCGGGCGGGATCGGCTTCGACGTCGCCGAGTTCCTCACCGACCAGGGCGACCAGGCCAGCCTCAACCCGCCGGTGTTCCAGGCGAAGTGGGGCATCGACCCGGAGTACCGCGAGCGCGGCGGGCTGCGCGCGCCCGAGCGGCCCACGCCCCCGCGCAGCGTCCACCTGCTGCAGCGCAAGAGCAGCAAGGTCGGCGCCGGGCTCGGCAAGACCACCGGCTGGATCCACCGCACCGAACTCAAGCACCGCGGCGTGGTGATGGTCGCGGGCGCCACGTACGACCTGATCGACGACGCCGGCCTCCACTACACCGTGGACGGCGAACGCCAACTCCTGCCCGTGGACACCGTGGTGCTCTGCACCGGCCAGGAACCGCGCCGCGAGCTGGCGGCCGAGCTGCGCGAACGCGGCCTGTCCGTGCACGTCATCGGCGGCGCGGACGTGGCCGCCGAACTGGACGCCAAGCGGGCCATCAAGCAGGGGACGGAACTGGCCGCCTCCCTCTGACGCCGGGTGGCCGGGGGGCTACCCGGCGTACCGGGGCCCGCGGCGCCGCGCCGCGGGCCCCGACGGCCCGGCCGCTGCGCTGACCTGCGGAGATGCGCGCCCCGCGCGCCCGGCCCGGGCCCCGGTGCGACACTGGTGCCCTGTCCCTGCCCGACCTCTCGACCGGGGGCCAGCATGTCCCTCCCGAGGCCTCTCCACGCCCTGGCCGCCGCCGCCCTCGTCGCGGCGGCCGCCCTGGGGCCGACCGTCGCCGCGAGCGCCGCCGCGAGCGCCGCCGGTTCCGCGCCGGTGCTGCCCTCCGCCGACCAGCTGAAAGCCGCGCTGCTCACCGCGAACGACCTCGGCCCCGGCTACACCGAGGCCCCCGCAAGCGGCAGCCCGGGCCCGAGCGAGAACCCCACCCCCGTCAGCGGCTGCGACGCGCTCAACGCCCTGATCAACATGCACGCCACCGGCTCCGGCCCCGCCACCCCGCGCGCCGAGACCGAACTCGACGGCCCGGACGGCGGCAACCCGATGGTGACCGAGGCCCTCACCGCCGAGGACCCGGCCCGGCTCGCCACCGACTTCGCCACCGCCACCGACGCGTTCAGGACCTGCCACACCATCACCTTCAACGCCGGCACCGACGCCTCGGTGACCTTCACCGTCACCCCCGTGACCCTCGGGGACCGCCAGGACGCCCCGGCCGTCCGCCTCGACGGCACCCTCGCGGGCGTCCAGCTCAGCGCCTACCTCGGCGTCGAGCGCTTCGGCACCGTCGGCATGGCCTACGGCTTCTTCCAGCGCCAGGGCGCCGATGCCCAGACCGCCTCGATGCAGTACCGCAGCGCCGTCGCCAAGGTCGAGCGCACCCTCGGCACCACCGCCGGCAGCACCACCCCGCCCACCGTCACCGCGACCCAGGGCATGTCGGTCTGACCGCCCCGGGACGCACGGCGGCCCCGTCGAGCGCAGCGCTCGACGGGGCCGCCGCGTGGTCGACCTAGTACCAGCCGGTCCGGTAGAAACCCTTGGAGCCGGCGGAGCTGGCCTGCGACTGGATGTCCTTGTCGTTGTCCATCATCGACCAGATGGCGCCGCCCGAGGACGTGAAGGTGGAGTAGTCGCTCTCCTGGCCCGGGTGGTTCTGGATCCCCACGGACTCACCGGGGACGGCGTTCCGGTCCCGCGCCCAGGCGGCCCGGCAGGACGGGCTGTAGCGCAGCTCGAGGTCGCCGTTGGTGGAGACGGTGATGGCGTCGTTGGCGCAGGTGGTGGTGGCCGGGTCCTTCCCGGTGCAGCTGCTCGCGTAGCAGCTGGTGGCGGCGGAGGCCGGGGAGGCGACCAGCACCGCCCCGGACACGGCCAGGGCCAGGGTGGCGCCGATCGTCGCGGTCTTGCGGGCGAGGGAACGCATGGAATCCTCCGAAGCGGTGAGGGGGATCGACGGATCAACGCCGCAACTCTCGGGCCCCGCACCGCCGTCCCGCTACCGTCCCACCGTCCCCGGGACATCCCGGCCCGTCCCGGGAAGCCCCGCCGGGGCGGCCGCACCCCGTGGTGGCCGCCCGTCCCGCCGGTCAGCGGAGGAACCTGACCATGTCGGTCTGACCCGGGGCGCCACGAGAACGGAAATAAGGTTCGTCAACCTCATTTTTCGGCAGGGCTGCCCGATTTGACTTCACCACTCCCCATTTCCTCCGGTGTGATGCTGATCACGTCGGAACTAGTTCGACAACGTGCTGGACCGCCCTGCCTTGCCAGGCCTACGCTCCGCCCTTAGTTGTCGGGTTCGCGCGCGTGCGCGGTCCCAATTCGACTGGGGGAAAGACGTGTTCGTGAACAATGTCCGTTTCCGTCGATTAGTCACCAAGGAATGGTCGCCTCCGACAAGGGCGAAATCCCGAATGGCCGCGGTGAGTTCGTTGGCGATCCTGGGGTCGCTGCTGTCGCCCGTGGCGCCGGCCCTCGCAGCAGGGGTTTCGGGCGACAAGGGCGGGATCTGGTCACCGCCGAACACGCCGCTGTCGCGGACGGCGTCGGTGCCCGGGGCTGCCGACCACCCCAAGTCCTCGGCACCGGCGACCGGTTCGCCGAACTGGGTGCCGCCGAAGTCGGTGCCGCAGGCGAAGTCGGGCAGCGTGGTGGTGGGGCTGGACCCGAGTGGGGCGAAGCAGGCCGGTGACCTGCCGGTGTGGCTGGCCCCGGTCGCGCCCTCCACCGGGGCTGCCTCGGTGCAGGTGCGGGTCGCCGATCCCGAGGAGGCGTCCGCCGCCGGTGTTCCGGGCACCGTGGTGTCGCTCTCGCGCGGTGAGGCGCCCGAGGCGGGCCGGGTCCGGGTCGGGATCGATCCGGGTGGGCTGGGCTACGGTGGCGACTTCGCCCACCGGGCGCGGCTGGTGGAGCTGCCGGAGTGCGCGCTGAGCACACCGGCAGCCGATGCCTGCCGCACCCGGAAGCCGGTGGCCTCGCACTACGACGAGCAGACGAAGCAACTGGTGGCGGAGGTCGACCTGCCCGCCGCCCCCGCCTCGGCCGCGCGGCAGCGGGCCGAGGCGCAGTCGGCGGGCCCCGCCCCTGCTCCGGCGCAGGTCCTGCTGGCCCTGGACGGCGCGCCGTCCAGCGGGACGGGGACGTACAGCGCCACGCCGCTCTCCTCCAGCCAGAGTTGGGCGGCCGGCAACGCCTCCGGCTCGTTCACGTACAGCTATCCGATCCAGCTGCCGCCGACGCTGGTCGGGACCCCTCCGGCGTTCTCCCTCGAGTACGACTCGGCGTCGGTGGACGGTAAGACGGCGTCGACGAACGCCCAGGCGTCCTGGATCGGTGACGGCTGGGACACCAACGTCGGTTTCGTCGAGCGCTCGTACCGGGTGTGCGACAAGGCGGGAATCCCCGGTTCGGGTGACCAGTGCTGGGGTGGCCCGAACCTGACGCTGTCGCTGGGCGGGCACTCGGGCGAGCTGGTGCCGGACGACGCGTCCTGTGTCGGCGGCACCGCGACGGACGAGCAGTCGAAGTGCAAGTGGCGCCTGAAGGGCGATGACGGGACGAAGGTCGAGTTCCTGACGGGTGCCAACAACGGGACCTGGAACGGTTCGTACCTGAAGGTGACGGACACGTCCGGGACGGTGTACTACTTCGGGCTCAACCAGCTTCCGGCGGCGGACGGTTCGCCGAGCAAGGTGGGGCCGGAGAGCAAGTCGGCCTGGACGGTTCCGGTGTACTCGCCGAACTCGGGGGATCCCTGCTACAACTCCTCGAAGGGCAAGGGATCCTGGTGTCAGACGGCGTGGCGCTGGAACCTGGACTACGTCGTGGACCCGCACGGCAACCTCGCCACGTACTCCTACACACCGGAGACCAACTCGTACACCCGCGGCGCGGCCCTGAACGCCGGCAAGGGTGAGCCGAGCTCGTACACCCGTGGTGGCGTGCTGGCGTCGATCGCCTACGGTCAGCTGCTGTCGGACCAGTTGGGTGCGGGCGGCTCCTACCAGGCGGCGGCGCGGGTGGACTTCGACTCGGGTGAGCGGTGCCTCTCGGACGCGGCGACCTGTGACCCGGCGAAGCGGACGGCGGCGAATGCGGCGAACTGGCCGGACGTTCCGATGGACAAGCAGTGCCAGGACGGTGCGGCCTGCACCAACTACGGTCCCACGTACTGGTCGACGAAGTGGCTGAACGGGATCACCACCTCGATCCGCTCCGGCGGCTCGTACCGCCCGGTCGACCGCTACGACTTCACCCACGTGTTCAAGACGCCGCAGAACGCGACGGAGAACGCGCCGATCGCCTGGCTGCAGTCGGTGAAGCGGACCGGCAAGGACACCGCCAACGGGCAGGCCGAGCAGCCGCTTCCCGCGGTGACCTTCGCGGACCTGCTGCTGCCCAACCGGGTGGACGGCCTGGTGCCGGCGCGGCCGCGCTACAACCGGCCGCGGCTGGCGGTGATCACCACGGAGACCGGTGGCACGATCACCGTCTCCTACACCAAGGACTCCTGCTCACGCACGACGGGCCGGATGCCGGCCTCGGCGGACAGTGACACCCTGGCCTGCTTCAACGTGAAGTGGTTCGACACCGGTGTGCAGACGACGGTCGATGACTGGTTCCTGCGCTATCCGGTGGACACGGTGACCGTCGACCCGAACTCCAAGCTGATCTCTGGCGCGGTGCCGCAGACGACCTCGTACTCGTACGGCCTGGCGGCCTGGCACCGCAACGACGGCGCGCTGGTGGAATCGGACTACCGGACCTGGGACCAGTTCCGGGGCTTCGCGAGCGTGACCGCGGTGACGGGTTCGGGCAAGGACGGGCCGCAGGCCAAGTCGACCACCAGCTACTACCAGGGCATGGACGGTGACCTCAAGGCCGACGGCATGCCCAGGGGCGCCTCCGTCGCCGGGGTGAAGAGCGGCAGCCGGACCGACTCCGACTGGCTGTCCGGCCGGACCCTGGAGACGGATGCCTACGCGGACGCCTCGGCCGACGCCAACTCCCCGCTCTCCTACGAGATCAACACCTACGAGCACCCGTCCGACCGGGCCACCCACGCCCGCACCGGCCTGCCGGACCTGGTCGCCCGCTACGGCTCCACCAGGACGACCAAGACCACCACGGCCGTCACCACGACCGGCACCCGGAACACCTCGACGGTGACCACCACCGACCCGGACAACAACAACCGGGTCACCAGCTCGCTGAGCACCGCCGACGGGACCCCGGACGTGTGCACCCGCCAGAGCTATGCGAGCGGCGGTAACCCGCAGATGACCGCCCTGGTCTCCGAGGTGCTGGTCGTCTCGGGAACCAACGCCTGTACGGCGGGCCAGACTTCGGCCAACACGGTGTCCGACACCCGCACCCTCTTCGACGGCCAGGGCTTCGGCGGCGCCGGAACGAAGGCGGACGTGACCGGGACCCAGGTGCTGGACGGCTACGACGGCAACGGCGCCGCGCAGTACGTCACCACCTCCGCCACCACGTACGACGCCTACGGCCGGATCGCCTCCGTCACCGACCCGACGGTCACCGACAGCGCCAACCCGAACGGTGCCGTCACCAGGACCTCCTACAGTTCCGCCAACCCGGGCGAGTTGCCGAACCAGGTGGTCACCGGCAGCCCGGCCCCGGCCGGCGCGCCGGACGCGGGCACCGCCCGCACGACCACCACCACGCTCAACCCGGCCCGCGCCATGGCGCTCACCTCGACTGACGTCAACGGCCGGACCACCAGCCGGAGTTACGATGCTCTGGGGCGGTTGAAGGCGGTCTGGCTGCCCGGTCGGGACACCGGGGCCGGCGCGAACTACACCTACGACTACGCGGTGAACGGCACCGACTCGCCGTCCACCGTCACGACGAGGGCCCTGCGGCCTGGCGGCATCGACTACGGGATGTCGACCCAGATCGTGGACGGCCTGGCCCGGGCGGTGCAGACCCAGACCGATCCGGCGATCTCGGCCTACAAGGGCCGGATCGTCGCTGACACCTTCTACGACTCGCAGGGCCGGGTGAACCGCTCCTACCAGCCGTACTACGACGACACCAACACCCCCAGCACGACCCGGTGGATCCCGGACGGTGCGAAGGTGCCGAACGCGACGGTCACGATCCGGGACGGTCTGGGCCGGACCACCAGCAGCCAGTTCGTGGCGCTGGGCGCGCTGCAGACCACCACGACCACGGCCTACCCCGGCGCTGACCGGGTGGACGTCTCGCCGCCGGCCGGTGCCACCGCGACCAGCACGGTCACCGACGCCCGTGGGCGCACGGTGCAGTTGTGGCAGTACAGGACGGCCACGGCGACCGGCAAGCAGGCCGACGCGGACGTCACCGGCTACACCTACACGCCGGGCGGCCAGGCGGCCACCCGGACGGATTCGGCCGGGAACACCTGGCGTTACACGTACGACCTGCGAGGGCGTCAGGTGAAGGCCGACGACCCGGACACGGGTGTGTCGACCCGCAGCTACGACGCCGCCGGTCGGTTGGTGTCGACGACGGATGCCCGCGGGCAGAGCGTCGCGATCACCTACGACCTGCTGGGTCGCAAGACGGGCACCTACAACGGGTCGGTCGCTCCGGCGAACCAGCTGACGGGCTATGCCTACGACACCGTGGCGAAGGGGCAGTTGACGGCATCGACCCGGTTCGTGGGTGGTGCGGGTGGTTCGGCGTACACCAAGTCGGTCGGTGAGTACGACGCGGCGTACCGGGCCACCAAGACCTCGCTCTCCCTTCCGGGGGCCGAGATCGGCAGGAGCGGACAGGTCAGCTTCGACTACTCGGCCGCCTACAACCCGATCAGCGGGGCCGTCACCAGCGAGACCCGGGCCGCGGCGGGTGATCTGGCGCAGGAGGCGGTGAACTACAACTACGAGGCGTTCGGTCAGCTCAACGATGTGAGCGGCTCGGGGTACACCTATCTGCGGCAGGCGGACTGGGACGCGTACGGGCGCAACATCCGTGACACGATGAACCCTTGGGGCACCCAGGTCGTCTCGACGAACACCTACGACGAGTCGACCGGGCGTCTGCTGACCCAGTACGTGGACAAGCAGACGGCCACCACCGGCACCGTCCAGAACACCACCTACGCCTACAACCCGGCCGGTCGGGTCACGGCGGTGCGGACGATTCCGGACAACAGTCCGGACCGGACGGACCTGCAGTGCTTCACCTACGACTACCTGGGCCGGCTGACCACGGCGTGGTCGGACACCGGGCGGCTCAACCAGCCCACGCCGTCGCTTGCCGGGCAGGGGTCGTGTGCCAATGCGACGCCCACCAGCGGGGCTTCGACGGCGGGTACCACCACCGTCGGCGGCAGTGCGCCGTACTGGCAGGACTACAGCTACGACGCGGTCGGCAACCGGACGAAGCTGGTCATGCACAACCCGACCGGTGACCAGTCCAAGGATCTGACGATCAGTCAGGACAGCCCGGCGCCTGGGAGCCGTAACACCGGTACGGGTGCGGGTGGTCCGCACGTGCCGACGGCGGTGAAGTCGACGTTCCCCAACAACGAGAGCACGCCGGGCAGTTACCAGTACGACGCGGCGGGGAACACGACGAAGATCGCCAACCCGGGGGCCAACAAGACCCTGGGCGCCGGCTTCGTACTCAACCCGGGTGAGTCGGTGCGCTCCAGCAGCGTGCAGCTGACCATGCAGTCGGACGGCAACCTGGTGCTGACCTCGCTGCGGACCGGTCTGGTGACGTGGTCGACGAACACGGGCAACCACCCTGGCGCGTGGGCGACGATGCAGGACGACGGCAACTTCGTCGTCTACGACCCCCAGCGGGTTCCGCTGTGGTCCTCGCAGAGCTGGGTCGGGGCGAACAGCAAGTACTTCGCGGTCGTCCAGGACGACGGCAAGTTCATGGTGTACGCGCCGGGCTGGGTCCCGAAGTGGGACTCCCACACCTGGAAC